>CP054837.1:3220000-3550625 GCA_028768525.1 Desulfobacter sp.
GGCCAATGAAATTGAATCCGAGTCCCTGGATCGCATTGTTGTCGGATTAAAGGCCATGTCCATGCTCATGGAAGAAGTTCCCCCGTGGATGCTGAAGGCGCTTTTAAGGGACCAGAATGCCAAGCAAATTCGAATGGCCGTTTACACCATTCTTGAGCATGGTGCCACCGGCGGATATCCCAGTCTTTATAAACCGGTTTGGCAGAATTTGTGCCGATCATGCGCCGATGATCCGGAAGAAGCGGTGGCCGCTTTTCGGGCCCTGGTGGTTTGCAGCAGCCAGCCGGCTTACCGCCTCATGGATAGCATCAAGGCCGACTGCCCGAATATCCCGTCGGGTATATTCAAGGAAATTTCTGAATTATCCAGGATCGCCTTTATTTTTATTCAGGACATGGCCGTGAACAGGGAGAGGTATGCGGCAGCGCATCCCCAAATCAGCCGGGCCTTAATCCTGGGCTTGATCAGGAAACGGCCTGAACGTATCCTCAAAGTTCTCAAAAAGACCGAAAAGGGGAGCCATGGCAGTACAGCATTCGTGGAGACGATAAATAACCTTCTCTTAAAGGAGGCCGAATCCGTCAACGCCCGGTTTGATCTCAAAGGTGCCTTTTCGTCCCGGATACGGTATTCAAAACTAAGGGAAGACGAAAAAAACAGCCTGCTGGCCCTGGCAGATGGAAGAGGCCAGGCCAAAGGCCCCCTCAACCTTCAGAACCGGGTCATTGAAAAACTGGACCTCAGGGACGGGCAATTTGCCGCAGCAAAAATATATTTTAACCATTCCGTGGTCAAGGGCGGGGACTGGTCCGGGGCGCATATGTCCGGCGCCCGGTTTAACGGCTGTATTCTCTATGGCGTTGATCTGAGCAACGCCCGGTTTAAAAATGTCTGCTTTGACAATGCCCTGTTGAGAAATGTGAGGGCCCGGGGGGCGGTATTCCACAACTGCAGTTTCCGCGGGGCCAAAATCATTAATTCAAATTTCAGCCATGCCGACCTGTCCGACGCCCTCTTCACCGGTGCTGCCGTATCAAGGACGGAATTTAAGGAAGCCGACCTTTCCTTTGCCTCTTTTGCCCATGGGGAACTCTCCGGACAATCCTTTGTCCGGGCTTCCCTGGATCATGCCGATTTTTCCTCTGCCAGGGCCATGTTCGTCCGGCTGCCCGGGGACACCGGTTCTACCCTGCGGACAGAGGGGACGGACTTCAATGCCCGCCAGTATCTGCTGACCGGAGATGGATTGCCTGATTTTTCTCCCCTGGCCCTTGCCGAAATCAATTTAATGCTTTTTTGCGAGTTCACCCGCTACGGGAGAACAAAATTTCAGATCCAGAACAGGCAGAGCCTCCTGGCGGCCTTTGATGTTTTCAAGCCCGGCCGCACAGAGCTTTTCCAGATCGTTCCCATGCTGCTCCACCGGAATATTGAACTGAGGGGCTCCAACCCCATTGACCCGGCAACGCCCTGCGGCATCTGCGATTTCACCCCCCCGCGCCAGGGGGTGGCCGTGCTTGAAAAGTATTCAAAGGCGCCGGTGCGGGGTACGGGCATGGATGCTGCCCCTGTCATTGAAGCCTTGTATACCATGGGCAGTATCGGCTCCCTGGCCCAGACCCCGGAATCCGACATTGACTATTGGGTCTGCATCGACGGAGACAGGATACCAAAGGAGGGGCTGGCCCTTTTGGAGCAGAAGCTCAGGATGCTTGAAATTCTGGCTGGGGATCTTTTTGATACCAGCGTGACTTTTTTTATCGTGGATGTTCAGAAGGTAAGGCGGAACGATTTCGGCGGCACTTCCCAGGAAAGCTCCGGGTCGGCCCAGGCCAGGCTCTTAAAGGAAGAGTTTTACAGGACCATGATCCACATTGCAGGGAAAATCCCCCTGTGGGCCGTGGTGCCAACGGGCATAAGTCTTAACTTTTATAATCTCATTTTTAAACGGGTGAGCGGCAATACGAACTCCAGGCGGTATATTGACCTGGGGGATGTCCATTCCGTACCGGTAAACGAATATTTCGGGGCCTCTCTCTGGCAGATGTTCAAATGGCTGAAAAGCCCGTTTAAGTCCGTGATTAAGCTGGCATTGTTTGAAATTTACGCCAAAAGCTTCGGCAAAGAGCCCCTGCTGTGCAACCGTTATAAAGACGAGTGGATGAATGCCGGCATACAGCTCCGATTTGCCCGCAACGATTCCTATATCGCTATTCTGGATAAGCTCCTGGCCCATTACCGCACCAGTGACGATAAGGCGTCCATGGACATTATTCTCACCTGCTTTTTTCTCAAGCTTGAGGTTCAGGATAAAGAGGAGCTTGAGGCCACCCCCTTTGGCATCCGCAAAGTCCTTTTGGAGCGGATGCTGGGCAAATGGGGATGGTATGAAAAACGGGTGCTGGAGTTGGGCCGGTACCGCAGCTGGTCCTATGAGGAGGTCCGCAGCCTTTCTGCCGACATTGAGGACTTTATGTTTGCCAGATACGACCAGGTGAAGCAGGTTTTTAAAGACCATTCCCGTAAAGGCCACCTGATTTCAGACAAAGACAGGGAGCGGCTGACACGGAAGGTTGATGTGGTGTACAAGGAGAAATTTTATAAAATCAAAAAACTCTTTCTCATCGCTGAAAATGACGACTATTTTTCAAATCTGAGCATGAAATATCTGAGCGGCGGTGAAAAGACCGGCAAATGGGAAGTCTTCCAGCAAAATGAAAAAGGGGGGCGGGTATTGGAATCTCCCCTGTTCAGGGCCGACCGGGTGGAACATATCTGCGCCTGGCTGCTCTATAACCGCCTCTATAACAACGGTACCCCCCTGGGCCTTGTGCCCAACCCCACCAGCATCGGCTATACTGATCTCCAGAATCTGTACAAGGCCATGAAGCGGTTTTTCAGCCTGGATTTCAACCCGTCCTCTGTATTTTTTGATTTTACCGAAAGCCTGCCCACCATCGTTTCAGTTTTCGTCACCATAAACCTGGAGGCGGACCGGCCCCTGTCCGTGGTGGAGGATTATTGTGTGGTATACGTCAATTCCTGGGGTGAAATGTTCTGCCGCCCCTCTGCCCAGGGGACTATTTTTGACAATCTGGGGATGGCTAAAAAAGATATACTGGCCGCCCTGGATACCCAGACCTTTCCGGTAAATACGGAATTTTATTTTCCCCGGGGCAAGGTTTCATGACTTATGATGCCTGGTCGTTTTTGCGTATCTGAAAATCCTTACCATTCCAGCACTGCGAAAGAGGTAAATGGGGAGCAAGTGACGATTAAAAGGCATATCTCAATTCCATGGCGGCCCGGTCTTCGTCCCTGTATGCCCACATTGGGCTCTGGGGATCAATGATATCCAGCCTTGTGTACTGAAGCTCAAGCCGGAGGGCATCGGAGATATCCCAGGTCAGCCGGATGTTGTGGAAACGGCTATATTCCTGGAAATGCCAGTAGAAATTATATTCAAGGTTGAGGATGTCGTGGTAGAAATCCTTGGACCAGGTGAAGTATAGGGAGGCCGTATCCGTCCGCTTCAGCGCCAGGGAAGCGGTATCTGAGAATATATGGCGTCCCGAGATCTCCAGGCTGGCCTGCCAGGCATCATTGGCATTGTATTCAATCCCTGCGGCCAGGTCTGTGATATCTGAATCCCCACCGTGGAGCAGGCCCGGCCCGTGGATGCCCTGGAGGGGAAAATCCTTTTTAAAGGCGGCTTCCAGTTTGAATAACCAGTTCTGCCAGACATGTTCCCCGGCCCCGCCGGCCATGAGGTAGGCCGGATAGATCCGGTCAATCTGCCGGACCCCGGTACCGGCAGGCGCCTGATCTTCGTACACAGGGGCATTGGCGAAAAAGCGGCCGGCCATGAGGGAGAGTTCCGTTTTCTGCCGGCGGTGGGTCACCCTGAAACCGGTTTCAATGTCACCGAATTCGGGTTTTTGCTCGTTTATATGAAGGGGGGCGTTCCGGTCTGAAACCGGGTCCCTGTAATAGCGGGTGCCGGGATCGGGCAGCCGGTCGGTTTCCGGCCGCGGGACGATAAATGCAAATAAACCGCCTTGGTCCCAATACCAGTCGGCAGAGGCCATGACCTGCCCGAATCTGCTGTCCTCAAGTTTCTGGAATATGAAATCCGAGCTGTCCCTGGGAGAGAGCACATCGGTGACGGCAGAGGTATCCGCCTTTCCCCATACATTGATCTGGCTGCCGATTTTAAATGAAAACCGGTCGTGGCCGGAGAGGATATAGGCCTCCCGGATATGGAGGTCGGCATCCATACCCTGGCCCTGGTCATCGGCCCTGTGATCGGATTTGGGAAATAGCCTGGCACGCCAGTCCAGCCGGTAGAACCAGGAATCGGCAAACAGGGATTCCGCGGTGTGGCGGAAAAAGAGGTGGTTGTCGATGAGATCCGCATCACCGCCGGTACCCAGGGCTGCCCGGTACCCCAGAAAAAAGGTGGAGGCATCCAGAAAGCCGCCTCCGGGCTGGCCGGGGGCGGTCTTCCCCTCGTCCCCGGTTTCTCCCTCCGGTATCATCTCTTCTTCGAATACAAGGTCTTCACCCGGGTCAATCCCTTCCGCCAGGGCCGGCAGCGCCGGGCCGGTGCAGAGCAGTAGGAACAATATGAGCGCCAAGGGTTTCACAAAATGCCTCCCGCTAAAAGCCGGCCTGGTATGTTTTCAGGTTCATCTCCCTGAAGGCCCCGTCCACCAGGGTCCGCTGGGTGAGAAATTCGTCCTGCACCGGCCGGTTCAGGGCGATCCGTTCATAGGAGAAATCCGTGCGGCGCATGCTTTCCAGGCTGAAGACAATGATCTTCATGGGCACCAGGATATTGTCCACCCGGGTGATCCGGGTAAAATAGATCTGTTTGACCTTTTTGCCCTGGCGGCTGTAAAGGATGGATTTCAGGGTCAGATGCCGCTCGGTGTCCACCCAGTAGATGATTTTGGAATAATTGCTTTTGGGTGCCCGCTCCGGGGTGGGGATGGCCTGGATGACGGCACAGGGCCTTTTGCTATAGGTTTCCCTGCCCATGAGGGTGTAGGTGAATTCGTCGATCTGCCTTTTTTCCATGTCTTCGTAGCTCAGTTCGGAACCGAAAAAACTGCCGGTTTTGGGTTCGTTTTCATTGCCTGAAACAATACGCTTGACTTTGCCCAGGGCGGATAGGTAGAGCCATTGGTCGGTTTCTTTTCCAATTTCTTCGTAATCGTATTGGAGAAAACCTATGCCTTTTTCCGCCGCCGGTTCCAGGAGGATGGTCACGGTTTTGTGATCCTTTTCCCGGGGGCCGTAGTCCTTGCGGATGATGTCCATGACCTTGACCCGGGGGCGTCCCGTGCAGACCAGTTTTTTTCCTTTTTTTGCAATATTGCAGGTGGACAGTTTGGCCCGGCCCACCTCCGTGGTGCCGTCATCCCTGTCCAGCACGGCCCGGATGATTTCCCTGGCGTCATTGTCTGGGGCCCCGGCTGCCGCACCGGCCGCATATACTAGTGAAAGGGTAAGGATGAAAACAAGGTTGATAATAAGGGATTTCATGATAGGCGCCTCCCATTGAAGTTAAGGTTGACAGCCCGGCAAAGGGCCGGCAGCAGAAAGATATCGGCCAGAAGGGCTGCAAGGATGGCCAGGGCGGCGAAAATGCCGAACCGGGACAGCCCGTTGTGGAAAGATAAAATAAATACCAGAAAACCCGTGGAGAGGATGATGGAGGTGAAGGATATGGCCTGGCCTGTTTCCCGGATGGACTCCCTGGCGGCATTGCACAGATTTCCTGTTTTAGCCATGGCCGCCCGGAAATGGGTCATAAAGTGGATGGTATCGTCCACGGCCAGGCCGATGATGATGGGGGCAATGAGCAGGGTGTCCGCATCCAGAGGAATGCTGAAAAAGCCCATGAGGCCGAATGCGGCCAGCACAGGGAAAAGGTTGGGGGCCAGGGCCACAAGCCCGGCCTTCCAGGAGCCCAGAACCAGCAGAAGGATCAGGGAAATTACAGCCAGGGCCAGGCCGAAGCTTTTGACCTGGGCCCAGGCAATATAGTCCAGCATGATGGCCAGAAGGGCCATGTGCCCGGTAAGGGTGACCTCCATATCCGGATAATCGGCCTTTAACCCTGAAAATTCCCGGTCAATGAAACCCTGTACGGTTTTCAGCAGGTCCATGGCCTTGATGGAGCCGATGTTGGATGAATTCAGTCCGATCCGGGCCCGGGAATAATCCCCGGTTACCAGCCGGGTCCGGTCGGCGGGATTGGCGTTCTCAAAAAGAAAGAGCACCTGGGAGAGCACTGCCGGATCGGAGGGAACGGCGTAGAACAGCGGATTGTCCCCGTTCAGGACCTTATAAGATTCCTTGACCACATTGACCAGGGAATAGGTGGTGATCACGGGGCTGCCCTCGTGGGTTTCCATATAATCCTGGATCCGCTCCATGGCCGCCAGCACCCTGGGGGCTTTCAGGGCGTCGGGCCGCTTGAAATCCAGCATGACCTCCAGGCGGCCAGTGCCCCCCATTTCACGGTCCACAATGGTGTAGGCATCCCGCAGGGGGAATCCTTCCTTGATGATTTCCACAAAGTTAGAATCGATTTTCAGCTGGGTCAGGCCGGCAAAGAGCAGGATGCCGGCAATGGAAAAGAGGGCGATGACCAGGCCGGGGCGACCGGTGCCCAGGGTGTCCACCCGCTTGAGCAGGTGCTGGACCGGATGGCTTTTTTCACTTGTCCGGTGTTTGGGCACCGGGGCCCAGAGATCCAGCATCAAAGGCAGCAGGCAGACGGTGAGGATAAAGGCGATGAGGACGGCCGTCGCCGCAAAGAGGCCGAAGGAGGCAATGGGCTTTAAGGGCACCAGGGTCAGGGCCAGGAGCCCGGCCGCCGTTGTCACAGAGGTCAGCAGGCAGGCCAGTCCTGATTTTTTCATCACCGCTTCCAGGGCCGCGCTGTGGGGCTTTCCCTGGTTTCTGAAAAAAAGATATCCCGAAAGAATGTGGACGGCATCGGCCACCCCCACGGAAAGGGAGAGGAAAATGATCACCTGGAGCATGGCCGACATGGGGATATGGGCCCAGCCGATGATGCCCAGAATCCAGATGATGGTCATGCCGATGATGGTCAGGGGCCAGACCACGGCAGAAAAGGAGCGGAAAAGTATCCAGAGCGTCACTGTGATCAGAAGCAGCACCAGGGACATGAGCCGGCCCATGTCTTCCATAACGGCCGTGGCAAAGAAATCCATGAGGGTGGGATGTCCCACGGGATAGAATTCCAGGGCGCCCTCAAGCTCCGGGGCCGCCAGAATTTTGTTTATTTCCGCCATGAATGCCGGGTAGGCGGTGATGTCGGTCTGGATCAACTCGGCGTCTTCGGCGGCGGCACCGGTCCCGGTCTCCATTGCCGGATCATCCTGTTCCATCTCATCAAGCACAAAACTATCCAGCCCGGAGTTGTCCAGTTCTAAACCCTCCCGGCCGGGAGCCGCTCCTGCGGGACCCGGGGCAGGTGCAGACAGGGCCCCTTTTTTCCGGGCGTTGAAATCCGTCCGGACCACCACCCCGCCGTATTGGCAGTCTTCGGAGAGATAGACCCTGGGAAAGTCCGGATGGTCCAGGGCCTTGCGCCGGTATGCCTCCCGCATATCCCGGTCCCGGGGCATCCGGTCACCGATGAAACTCCTGGAGAAGAGGGTGTTTTCCCCGCCCTCCATATATTTGACATTGATCAGGCTTTTTACCTCGCTGATATGGTCCAGGGGAGAGGCTGCGTCCGGGTCGAGTGCCAGGCGGTAGTTGGTGAGCCGGTTGTGCAGCCGCTTGAGGGCGGAGAGGGAGGGGGCCGAAAAGATGTCCCCGTCCCTGGCCTTGTAAATGATAAACAGGTATTCATCCCCTCCGAATACGGCCCTGAACCGGTCATAGGCCTGTTTGACCGGATCCTCTTTGTGGAAATAGGCGGCCAGGGATTCGTCGATAACCACATTTTTAACCCCCAGGGCCAGGAAAAGGGTCAAGCCTATAAATAAGAGCCAGACCAGCTTTCTGCGTTGCCGGAACCGCCCCGGCAGGGCCTGGAAAAATCCGTTGATATGTACAATGGCAAGTTCCATATTCATCTCCAAAATAAGGTGAACTATATGGGATATATGGTTACCGCGCCGGAGCGGCCCTGTCACCATCCAAAAGGATGGAAATGGACGGGAAAATGATAACCGGGTGTTTGAAAATCAGATCAGATCCAGCCGCAGGGCCTCTGAAACAGCCTGTCCCCGGCGCTTTACCCCCAGTTTAGCAAAGATCCTGGCGGCATACCAGCGTACGGTGTTGACCGAGAGAAAAAGGGTTTCGGCCGCCTCCTTGTTGGAGGCGCCCTGGCGGAAAAGATTTAAAATTTCAAGTTCCCGGCTATTGAAGGATTCGGGGATGTCGTTCACCTTTACCTGGGCCGATTTTTTATCGCTTTCAAGGGCCTGGATGAGATCCGGGTGAAGGGTGGCCTCGGAAATCCGCCCCTGAGCCAGCAGCGTTTTATAAAGGGGGACTGTGGCGGGCAGTTCCGAGATGAACAGGGCGGGATAGCCTTTGGGGCCGGCCAGTTCCAGGGCCTGGGCCAGCCAGTTTCCGGCCGGTCCGGTTTCCCCGGACAGGGCCAGGATGCCGGCTTTGAGGAGGCAGGCTTCCATCAGAGGCCTGAAACAGCCGGCCCCTTCCGTTGCCGCGATGACCGGATCGATACATGCCAGGGCCCGGGACCAGTCTTTTACTGCCATGTGATACCGGGCGGCGGTGAGCTGGACCGGGTAGTATTGGAAGGCCTGCATCTCCTGGGGTGACAGCCCCTTCACCCAGTGGGCAGCCAGGTCCGGCCGGCCCTGGCGGATGCGGATCTGCTGTTTCTGGGCCAGGATCAGCCGTTCGATCCATGAGGGGCCCAGGGCGGCAAGGGCCATGGCCTGGTCGGCGGCCTGCAGCGCCCGGGTAAATTCCCCGGTCTCCCCCAGGAAAGCCGCAAATTCCCCCAGGGAAATAATGGCGAATTCCGGATAACTTGTTTCCCCCATGGCGTCAAATCCCTTGGAGAACATGGCCCGGGCCAGCTCCGGCCGGTTTTCCTGCCGGAGAATCATGGCCATGGAGATGTAGAGGAATCCGTACATGGGGGGCGGGTTGTTTCCGAAGCTTTTTTCCACCCCCTGGATTTCTGCTTCAATGATTGCCCTTGCCCCGTCCAGATTTCCTATTTCCAGTTCAAGGTGGCTGCGGTTCATGGCGGAGAGGGCCGAGGCGAGCAGGTCTTCTCCCCTGCCCGGCAGGGCGTGGATCCGGGCCTTTCCCAGCTGCCCCGTAAGCCGATAGCTCAAGGTGGCCATAAACCCCACCATGGAGCGGAGACTGCCGTGGGAGTCGGGGATGAGGGCCAGGGCCTTTTCTGCGCCTTTAATGACGGCATCCAGGTCTCCTGTACAGAAAAAGTCCCGGTAGGCGGTAAAGGTATGGCCGCAGCCCCTGAGCAGGTCCCTTTCCGCAGTGCTGCAGGGGGTGTCCAGGCATTGGGCAAACGCGTCAATGGCGGAGAAGTCAAGATTAAAGACCCGGTGCCCGTAATAATAGCAGGCCAGGGCCGGGACGGATTTTATATCGTCAAGGGGGAGGCGGTCCATATAGGCGGCCAGCCTCAGGTCTCCGTCCCTGTCGTAAATTTTTTGGGCATGGCGTCCCAGCACGGCCGCTGCCAGATCCGGCCGGCCGGCTTTGAGGGCGTGGTCAAAGGCCGGGTCAGCCTCTTCCCGGCGGTCGAACCAGTGAAAGGCTGTCAGGTGGAGGGCGGCAACCTCTTCTGTCTGCCATTTTTCCAGCTCTCTGAGCAGGAACTCCTGGAAAAGATGGTGGAACCGGTACCATTGGCCGGTATGGTCCAGGGGGATTAAAAAGAGGTGGCGGCCCTCCATATAGGCCAGGGGGTCCGGGGGAAGGCCGGCCATCTGGCCGGGGCATTTTTGGGCCATGGCGTTGATCAGCTCGGGGGAAAAACGGTCCAGAATACCCAGGCCGGCCATGAGATCTTTTATCCCCCCGGGCAGCCGGGAAAATACCTCCTCCATGAAATATTCCCGGATCACCCGTGTTTTGCCGGATATCCCGTCCAGGGAAAGGCCGCCCTCCTCCCGGGAGAGGATGGCCAGTTTCAGGGCGGCGGCCCAGCCTTCGGTTTTTTGCGACAGCCGGTCAATACGCGCCTCACTGAGGGGGGCCGATGTGAGCAGCCTGGCCAGGTCCAGGATTTCGCTGCAGTGGAATTTCAGGTCCGCTTCCGTCACCTCAAGGAGGCGGTCCGAGACCCTGAGCCTGGATAGCCCAAGGGGCGGAGTTTTCCGGGTGGCTATCATGAGTTTCAACCCGCTGTTCCAATGGTCGATGAGAAAATTGATTCCGTCATAAATCAGGGCATCGGATATGAGGTGGAGGTCATCCAGAACCAGGATGAACGCCCTGCCGGCCTGCTCCAGGCAGGTGATGACGCAGAGGGCCAGGTCTTCCCCGGACCGGATCTGGCCCGAGCGGATCATCCGGTCTGCGGGTTCGCAGAGACCGGGGGCGATGGTATCGAAGGAGCGGATCACGGTCTGCCAGAACCCGATCAGGCTGTTGTCCCGGGAGGAAAGGGAGACCCATGCCGTATCCTTTGCCCGTTCTCCGGCATGGATCCATTGGGAGAGCGCAGTGGTCTTGCCAAAGCCGGCCGGCGCCTGGGCCAGGACCAGGCGCCGGTCCCCGGGGCCGCCCATTTTTTTCAGCAGCCGGGGCCGTTTCACCTCCGCCGACAATGAAGGGATATGGAATTGGGTGTCCGGCGTTTCCATGGCAGAGACCATACCGTTTTTCATGCAAAATTTGCAAGCCTTCTTTCTTGTTTAAGAATTCCTTGCAGGACAAGAGAAAATTCATCATAATGGCCCTCTTTTTACAAGGGGGAAATTATGGAAAATAAGATAGACGCACTGGAAGAGATTTATCAGCGGTTTGAAGATCAGACCCGGGAACTGAAAGCGGAAAAGGCCTGCAGCAAAGGGTGCAGCTTCTGCTGCGAGGCGGCCGGTTCCATCGATATCACCACCCTGGAGGGGCTGCGTATCCGTCAGGCCATGGCCCAGATGCCCAAGGCCAGGCAGAAAGCGCTGACCCGTGCCTTCCGCAAAGAGATTAAAGCCCGGGAAAACAAAGAGGTGGTTCCCTGTCCCTTTTTAATGAAGAACAAGGCCTGCATGATCTATGAGGTCCGTCCCTTTTCCTGCCGCAGGATTTATTCGGTCCATGTCTGCGCCAAGGAAAATCCCCCGGCCGTGAGCCGCCAGGTCATGGAAGCGGCGGGCAGAACCATCGGCGAACTTCAGAAGCTGGACGATACCGGTTACTCCGGTCACATGTCCTTTATCCTTTTAATGCTCTCCGTGCCGGCCTTTCTGGACGTTTATATGAACGGGGAATTTAAACCCACCGAGGTCATGGAATTCGGCAAATCCCACCACATCGGCATCAACCGGATGATGGGGTGATGCCGCTCCTATTTCCATTTTGAAATGATTCTGTCGTAGGTGCCGTTTTCACGGATGGCATTGAGCCCGTGCTGGAACCATCCGGCGATATGGGCCTTGTCCTTGGGCACCGCCACGTACCGCGGGAATTCGTTGTAGGTGCCTATGATCTTGATCTGGTTGTGCACGTCCAGTTCCCGGGCGGCCCAGGCCAGAATGATCCGGTCGCCGATGATGAGATCCACCCGGTTGAGCATCAGCTTTTGTACCAGCTGCTCGCTTGTGCCGGCGCCGTCGTCTTTTTTCAGGTAGTCGGCCCTGTCAAAGGCCTCGCCGTATGAATAGCCCAGGTTCATGCCGATGGTGTAAGGCTTTAGGCTGTTAAGGTCGGTGTATGCCGGGATCGCCGAAGTCTCTTTGGCTGCAAATACGGTTCTGCCCGTTCTCAGCGGGCCCACAAGAAGGTATTTGGCCCGGCGTTCCCGGGTGGATTTGAACTGAAAGGCCAGGTCCGCCTGCCCGGTTTCCACCATTACCACCACCCGCTTCCAGGGGACAAAGGTGATGGTGTAGTCCTGGTGCAGGTAGTCCATGACGGCAATGACCAGTTCAGTATCCAGCCCAGAGGGGTTTCCGGCAGCGTCTTCAAAGTTGAAGGGGGGATAATTGATGTGGGTGACAAGGTGCCATTGGGCCTGGCCGGTTACCGGCAGAACCAGAAGAAGTATTGCGAAAAGTGCAAATTGTTGATGTTTTTTCATTCGTCTTTCCGGGAAAAGGGTCGATGATAGGGGAAGTTTACCCCATTAATCAACAAATGTCGCGTGCTAACAGAATTCTAATAATTCGGAAGGGAGTGTCCCTAGGGTGTCATTTTCTGGAAATCCCCTCAAATAGGAGTTTGAACATATCGTCCACGGAATCTTCGGAAATGCTGTGGCCGAAGATGACCGGCGCCATGCAGGTGTGTTCGATGCCGCCTAAAATCATGTTCCTGATTCTGGAAATGGGAATATCCGTTCTGATTTCCCCGCTTTCCTGGCCCTGGCTGATGAGGGCGGTCATGATCCGGCCGTAGGTTTTGATCAGTTCGTAGGTGTCGCTTTCAAAATATCCGGGAAAGTTCCTCACTTCCAGCAGGAGGATCTTGGCAAATACCCGGTTGGTGTCGTACATGGCAATATGCCCCCGGACCAGCACCTGGAGTTTGTTCAGTGCCCCTTTTGCTTCCTTGACCCGGCGGCCGATTTCGCTCATAAAGGCGACCATGTAATTGTGGAGAATAAAGTGGAGCACCCCCCGTTTGTCTTTGTAGTACCTGTAGAGCAGAGATTCGTTGACCTCGGCGGTCCTGGAGATTTCCGCCGCCGAAATGGAGTTGAAATCCTTTTCACCCAGCAGTTTCTCCAGGGCGTCGGCCAGTTTGATCATGCTGGGGGGCAGGGTGTTCTCACTCTGTTTGGCCGCTGCCAGATTCAATTTTATCGTCTTATCAAGATCCATAACTCATATCCTCCGGAGGGTATATATACCTGGAAAAACTCAGCCGGTCAATTCCGTGCCGACGCTAATTTAAGGGCCGGCTTTTGATGGAGGTTTATAATGCAAGTAACACTTACTTGCACTGCTGTCAATGCCGGCATTTTTTTAATTTTGTTTTGGATGTCGGTGCGACACCTTTGTGGCATGGGACGGCCGTCCCCCTTCTATGGCGCCATTCAATAGGCTATTTATAAATAAAATTTATTGGGCCTGAATAAAAATATTGAATTTTTTGCTTGACACTTAAAGCGGCTTTCTGATATCGGATTTTAGTGTAAGTAAGTGTTACTTACGTATATCATTTATCGATTTTCCAAGCACATGAACTCGTTTTTTAAAAAAAGGAGACAGCCATGGCGCTCAATCTGGAATCCATCGGAAAGAAAATCGGCCCCCATACCCGGGATTACACGTGGAACGATGTGGTCCTGTATGCCATGGGCGTGGGTGCAGGTTTTTCCGATCTGGAGTATTGTTACGAAAAGGACCTCAAGGTCATTCCCAGTTTTTCCTTCGCATCCATTGCGGATTTTGGGTTTCTCTCTTCCATTGCCCAGTCGGCCAACCTCAATCTGGCCGGCATCCTCCACGGGGAGCAGGAGCTGATTTTCCATAATCCCATCCCGGTTGAGGGCACCCTGACCACCGAGGGCAAGATTACCCACATGTACGATAAGGGGGACAAGGGGGCGCTGGTCGTGGCGGAATTCGACACCTTCCATTCCAACGGACAGAAGCTTTTCACCAGCATCGCCACCATATTTTCCCGCCTGGACGGGAATTTCGGCGGTCCCGGGGCACCGGCCGCCGAAGTGGTCTTTCCGGACCGGGAGCCTGATTTTGTGGTGGACGGCCGGCCCACAGAAAACCAGCCCCTGCTTTACCGTCTCTCCGGAGATCTCTTCCAGCTCCATGCCGACCCGGATTTTGCCAAAGCCTCCGGGTTTGAAAAGCCCATCATGCACGGGCTCTGCACCCATGGTTACGCCTGCCGGGCCCTGGTGGGCAGCCTTATCCCCGGGGCTCCGGAACAGGCCCGCCGCATGGGCTGCCGGTTTTCCAAGACCCTTTACCCCGGCGAACCCATTGAAACCCATATATGGAAGGGCGAGGAGGGCCGGGCCCTCTGGAAAACCATTAATAAGGAAACCCGCGAAGAGATAATTACCAACGGGATCTTTGAATACGGGGACGCCCGGAACGAATATATCCGCTTTGATGACCGGGTGGCCGTGGTCACCGGCGCCGGTGCCGGCCTGGGCCGGGTCTACGCCCTGGAACTGGCCCGGCGGGGGGCCAAGGTGGTGGTCAACGATTACGGCTGTGCCAGGGACGGTTCCGGCAGCGGTTCCGCCTCACCGGCCGACGATGTGGTGGCCGAGATCCGGGCCGCCGGTGGTGAAGCGGTGGCCAACTACGACAACGTGGCCACGGCAGAAGGGGGCAAAGGCATTGTGGCAAGCGCCCTTAACGCCTTTGGCACCATTGATGTGCTGATCAATAACGCCGGTATCCTTCGGGATAAAAGCTTTGTCAAAATGACCCAAGATAACTGGCAGGCCGTTATGGATGTCCATCTCAACGGGGCCTTTCATGTCACCCGGCCGGCCTTTGAAATCATGAAGGAAAAGGGCTACGGCCGCATCGTCTTCACTGCATCCGCCGCCGGCCTTTACGGGAACTTCGGCCAGACCAACTATTCAGCCGCCAAGCTGGCCCTGGCGGGGTTGATGAACTCCTTGAAGCTGGAGGGGACCAAATACGATATCAAGGTTAACACCGTGGCCCCCCTGGCGGCCTCACGGCTTACCGAAGATGTGATGCCCGAGGAAATGTTTGCCAAATTGAAGCCGGAGTTTGTCTCTCCTTTCACCGTGCTGTTGGCTTCGGAAGACTGCCCGGTCACCGGCAATATTTACAATGTGGGGGCCGGCTGCTTTAACCGGGCCGCCGTGGTCACGGGCCCCGGCGCCGTTGTCGGCAACGGCAGGGATATCCCCGCCCCCGAAGAGGTCATTCAGCAATTGGACGGCATCCTCTCCATGGAGGGGGCCAAGCCCCTGGGCCATCTTAACGAGATGATCGGCGAGGTCATGGCCAGGTTTGCCCCGGCCAAATAGAGACCGGTACCTTAACCAAATTTAAGAGGAGATCTTACGATGATAGGCATCACTTCATACGGCGCATATATTCCGCGGCTGAGACTGAACCGGTCTTCCATAGTCCAGTCCATGGGCTGGTTTGCACCGGCCATCATGGCTGTATCCCAGGGGGAGCGGTCCGTGTGCAACTGGGACGAGGACACCCTGACCATGGCCGTGGCAGCGGCCAGGGACTGCCTCAAAGGCATGGACAAATCACAGCTGGACGCCCTGTATCTGGCTTCCACCACCCTGCCTTTTTCCGACCGGCAGAACGCGGGCGTGGTCGGGGCGGCCCTGAACCTGAAAGAAGAATTGATTTCAACGGACTTTACCGCCTCCCAGAAGGTGGGCACCACGGCATTGATTACGGCATTGGAGGCCGTGAAAAGCGGGGAGCGCAGCAACATTATGATCGCGGCCTCGGACAAGCGGGAAACCAAGTCCGCCTATTTTTATGAAATGTGGTTCGGCGACGGGGCCGGGGCGCTGAGCGTGGGCAACGACAATGTCATCGCCGAATACCTTGGCTCCTATTCCGTTTCCGCCGACTTTACCGACCATTACAGGGGGGCGCTCAGTGATTTCGATTATTACTGGGAAGAAAGATGGAGCCGGGATGAGGGATACGGCAAGATTCTGCCCCGGGTCATCACCGGCCTCTTTGACAAGCTGAACATCACCATGGCGGATGTGGATACCCTGGTTTATCCCTGCTTTTTCAAGGGCGACCATAGGAAAATCGCCAAAAAACTGGGGGCAACCCCGGAAAAACTTACGGATAACCTCCATGAGGTCTGCGGGGAAACCGGTGCGGCCCACCCCTTTGTCATGCTGGTATCGGCCCTGGAAAAGGCCAGACCCGGTGACCGCATCCTTGTGGCCGGCTACGGCCAGGGGGCCAACGCCCTTTATTTCAAGGTGACGGACAATATTCTGAACCTTGCCCCCCGCAAGGGGTTTGCCGGGTCCATTGAAAACAAGAAATCCCTGGACAACTACAATAAATATCTCAAGTTCCGGGAATTGATGCAGACGGAAATGGGCATCCGGGCCGAGTCCCCCTCCCAGACCGCCATGACGGTTCTGTACCGGAAAAACAAGATGATTCTGGGGCTTGTGGGGGGCAAATGCACTAAATGCGGCACGGCCCAGTATCCCAAGATGGATATCTGCGTCAATCCGGAGTGCGGGGCCTTTAAATCCCAGGAAGACTATGAATTCGCCGATATCCCGGCCAAGGTCAAATCCTATACCGCCGATATGCTGGCGGTGTCCGTGGATCCCCCGGCCATATACGGGATGATCCAGTTCGAGGGGGGCGGCCGGATGTTTGCCGACTTCACCGACTGCACCCAGGAGGGGATCCGGGTGGGCCTGCCCGTGACCCTGGAATTCAAGCGGAAAAACGTGGACAAGGAACGGGGCATGGTCAACTATTATTGGAAGGCGGTACCCGTGCCCGGCGCGGCCGACCGGCCTGCCGACCTGGACTTTTCCGGCCGCACCGCCATCGTCACCGGTGCCGGCGCCGGTCTGGGCAGAACCTATGCCCTTGAACTGGCCAAGCGCGGGGCCAACATCCTGGTCAATGATCTGGGCGGGGCCCGGGACGGTTCCGGTTCGGGCTCATCCACCCCGGCCCAGAAAGTGGTGGAGGAAATCCAGGCCCTGGGCGGCAGGGCCGTGGCCAATTTTGACAACGTGGCAACCGCCGAGGGCGGTGAAAACATCGTTAAAGCCGCACTGGAGGCCTTCGGTTCCGTCGATATCCTCATCAATAACGCGGGTATCCTGAGGGATAAGAGTTTTGTAAAAATGGAACCGGAAAACTGGGCCGCGGTCCTGGATGTACACCTCAACGGTGCCTACAACGTCACCCGTCACGCCTTCCCCGTCATGAAAGAAAAAGGCTTCGGCCGGATCATCATGACCACCTCGGCGGCCGGCCTTTACGGCAATTTCGGCCAGACCAATTATTCAGCCGCCAAGATGGGCATTGTGGGCCTGATGAATACCCTGAAAATCGAAGGGGCCAAGTACAATATCAAGATTAACACCGTGGCCCCAATGGCCGCCTCCCGGCTCACCGAAGACATCCTGCCTCCGGATCTGCTTGAAAAGATGAAGCCCGAATTCGTGGCGCCCCTGGTTCTGTATCTGGCGTCTGATCAATGCGACCAGACCGGTGCCATTCTCAATGCGGGCATGGGATATTTCAACAAGGCCGCCGTGGTTACCGGACCATCGGTCCTTCTGGGCGAAGGCAAAGTGCCGCCCACGGCGGAGATGATTCTTGAAAACTGGGAGCGGATCAATACCCTGGAAGGCGCCCGGGAATTTGACGAAATTAATGCGGCCCTGGGGGCCATCCTCAATCCGCCCAAACCGGATACCGGTAAGAAGGAGGCGGAATCAGGAAATGACGCCGGGGCGGATTTGGATGAGATTTTTGCCCGGATGGCAGAGAATTTCGATCCTGAAGCGGCATCCGGGGTGGACGTGGTGTTCCAGTTCAATATCTCCGGTTCCGGCGGCGGGGACTATGCCTGCGCCATCAAGAACAACACCTGCGAAATCAGCGAAGGCCAGCACGGCAGCCCCGGCTGTATCCTGAAGATGGAGGCAGGGCCCTTCACCGAAATGATGACCGGGTCCCTTCCCCCCATGCAGGCCTATACATCGGGCAAATTGATTATCGAAGGGGATATCATGAAATCCCAGCTTATCGAAAAGCTGTTTAAGATCAGTTAAGGAGGCAGCCATGGCCACAGGAATAAGAGATAAAGTTGCAATCATCGGAATGGGATGTACCAAGTTCGGCGAGCGCTGGGACGTGGGGGCGGAGGAACTCATGGTGGAAGCCTTCATGGAGTGCCTTGAGGACGCCGGCATCGAAAAACAGCAGATCGAGGCCGCCTGGTTCGGCACCTGCTTTGACGAGGGATCCGTGGGTAAAAGCGCTTTGCCGCTGACCACGACGCTCCGCCTGCCCTTCATCCCGGCAACCCGGGTTGAAAATTATTGCGCCACGGGATCGGAAGCCTTCAGGGGGGCCTGCTACGCCGTGGCCTCCGGGGCCTACGACATCTGCCTGGCCCTGGGGGTTGAAAAGCTTAAGGACACCGGGTTCGGTGGCCTGCCCTCGTTCACCGGCTCCAATGCCGGCAGCCTGACCTGGCAGTGGTTTCCCAATATGACGGCGCCCGGCTGCTTTGCCCAGCTGGCCTCGGCCTACGGGGCCAAGTTCAAGGTGGACGCCAAGGACATTAAACGGGCCATGGCCCATATTTCCGCCAAGAGCCATGCCAACGGGGTCAAAAACCCCAAGGCCCACCTGCGCAAGGAAGTGACCGTCGACCAGGTGATGAACTCGCCCATTATTGCCCATCCCCTGGGGCTTTTCGACTGCTGCGGGGTGAGCGACGGATCGGCCTGCGCCATCGTTACCACGCCGGAGATTGCTAAAAAGCTGGGCAAAAAAGATATTATTTCAGTCAAGGCCCTCCAGCTGGCGTTGAGTTCCGGCGAAGAAATGGCCTACAACGACTGGGACGGCGACCATTTCATGACCACCACCCGGTGCAGCCGCAAGGCATACGAAGAAGCCGGCATCACCGACCCCCGCAAGGAAATTTCCATGATGGAGGTCCATGACTGCTTTTCCATCACCGAGCTGGTGACCATGGAGGATCTGCACATTTCCGAGCGGGGCCGGGCCGTCCACGACATTCTGGACGGGTTCTACGACAGTGATGGTGGGGTGCCCTGCCAGGTGGACGGCGGGCTGAAATGCTTCGGCCATCCCATCGGCGCTTCGGGCCTGCGCATGCTCTATGAGATGTACCTGCAGCTTAACGGGCGGGCCGGGGAACGCCAGCTGGAAGATCCCAAGCTGGGGCTGACCCACAACCTCGGGGGCTTTCCCATGTCCAATGTCTGCAGTATTTCCATCGTGGGTAAATACGGGGATTCGCATCATTAATTCAAATCAAGGGGGGAAAGATGATTTTAGCATCCAGGGAAACCATTGATCATTACACCCAGGCGGGTGTGTATTCCGACCTCACCCTAATGGACCGTCTGGCGGCCCATGTAAAAAAGGCGCCGGCCAAAACTGCATTGCCGATCCGCCCAACAGGAAGGAACTCAACGGGGTTGACCCCGAGCGCCTCACCTATGCGCAGTTCCAGGCCGCCATCGACAATACGGCCAAAGGGCTGGTGGAGCTGGGCCTGCAAAAGGACGAGGTGGTGATGGTTCAGCTGCCCAATTCCTGGGAACTGGTCATGCTCTATTTTGCCGTATCCAAGGCCGGGGGAATCATCTCTCCTGTGCCTGTGCTCTGGCGGGAGGCGGAACTTTCCCATATTGCCGGCCATACCGGGGCAACAATGTTCATCACCCTGGATGAATTCAACCATTTTTCCCACATGGACATGGGAAAGCGGCTGGCGTCAAAGTACCCGGCCCTTTCCCATGTGCTGAGCCTGGAACAGGTCCGGGCCATGAGCCAGAGGGAATCGGATGTCAGCCTGGACCATATTAAAGTGGATGCCAACGATATTTTCACCATCTGCTGGACTTCGGGTACCGAGGCCATGTCCAAGGGCTGTCCCCTGAGCCACAACAATTGGGCGGGCATGGCCCTGATCCAGGATGCCGCCGGTATCCGGCCCGGTGATGTCATGCTCACGGCGGGCCCCCTGGTGAACATGGGGGCCGTGGGCACCATCATGATTCCCTGGATCGTGCTGGGGGGGACCATGGTCCTTCACCACCCCTTTGATCCCGGCGCCTTCATGCAGCAGATCATGACGGAAAAGCCCAACTACAGCCTCCTGGTGCCGGCCCTGGCCAATATGATTGCCAAACATCCGGCCGTGGACCAGTTTGATCTGACCTCCTTCCGGACTATTACCCTGGGGTCGGCCCCGCCTTCGGTGTGGACCATGCAGGAATTCAAGAAACGCTGGGACATCGACATCGGCAATATCTGGGGCCAGAACGAGGGCACCGGATTCATATCCGGCATCGAAGACGTGCCGGATATGGAGATGCGGGCGGCCTCATTTCCCCATTACGGCAAGCCCGGGGTTGCATGGAAGACCGTGGCCGCCAAGTACCTGGAGGTCAAGCTCATTGATCCCTTTGGCCGGGAGGTGACCAAGATCGGCGAAGTCGGGGAACTGGTCTACAAGGGCCCCGGCGTCATGGCCGGGTATTACAAGGCCCCGGAACTGACCCGAAAGGCCTTTACCGAAGACGGGTTCCTGAGAACCGGGGATATTTTTAAAATCGAGGAGAACGACTGCATTTCCTTTTACGAAAGGGCCAAGGATATCATCATCCGGGGCGGTTTCAACATCAGCTCCCAGGAAATTGAAAATTACCTCATGGCCCATCCCAAGGTCCAGGATGCGGCCGTGGTGGGCATGCCCGACGACAAAATGGGGGAAAAGATGTGTGTCTATGCCGTGCCCGCAGAGGGGGCGGACCTGACCCTGGAAGACCTGGTGCGTTTTCTGGAGGCCCAGGGGGTGGCCAGGTACAAGCATCCCGAGCGCCTCGAACTCCTTGAGATGATTCCGAGAAACCCGGTGGGCAAGGTGCTTAAAAAGGATTTGCGCAAGGATATTCTAACAAAACTTAACAAGGAGTAGGCCATCCATGTATGAACTGGACAAATCCCAAAAGCAGATCCAGAAGGCGGCCTGGGAATTCGCCCGGGGCGAGTTCGACAGGGACGTACTCCTGGACCTGGAAAAATCGGGCCGGTTTCCTGAACGCATCTGGAAAAAAGCCGCCGACCTCGGGTTTATCGGGCTCCATTTTGAGGAAAATTTTTCAGGGGGAGGGCTGGGGATGTTCGACACCCTTCTCACGGCCGAAGCCTTCTGCCGCAGGGATTCCGCCTGCGGCACGGCACTTATGCTGGCGGGATTTGCCGGTGAACTGGTGATGGATGCCGGGACCGGTGGCCAAAAGGAAACGTTCCTGGAACCCCTGGCCCTGGGGGAGGCCCTTTGCGGCGGGGCCTTTTTTGAGCCGGAAAAGGGGTATGAACTGGAAGGGCTGGAGACCCGGGCCGTCCGTGACGGAGACCTGTGGACGGTCACCGGGAAAAAGACACGGGTTCCCAATGGAATGGATGCCGCCTTTTACCCGGTACTCTGTGAAATGGAAGGGGAGACCGGCGGCCTGCTGGTCCTGGTGGAAAAAGATGCGCCGGGGCTTTCTGTGATCCCCATGGCCCGGAAGCTGGGCAACACCATGACCCCCTGGGCCGAACTTGAACTGGACCATGTGAAAATCGGACCGGACCGGGTGCTGGGCAGTCCGGGAAAAGGGCGTAAACTGGTATCCGCCTTTTTAAACCAGGCCAGTCTGGTCAACGCCGGCATGGCCCTGGGTATCGCCCAGGGCGCCATGGACAGGACCGTCACCTATGCCAAAGAGCGGGAGCAGTTCGGCCGGAAAATCGCCGTTTTCCAGAGCCTGCGCCACAAGATTGCAGAGATGGCCACCCGGATTGAACTGGCCCGGGGCATCACCTACGGGGCGGCCCGGGCCTGGGACAACAACAACCGCAATCCGGTGCTCCCTGCCATGGCCATGGACTATGCCTGCCGGGCCGCCGAAGAGGTGGCGGACGAGGCCGTCCAGATCCACGGGGGCTACGGGTATATGCACGAAGGCGAGGTGGAGCATTTTTACCGGGATGCCAAGTTCTTAAGACTGTTCTGTTCCAATCCGGATCAGCGCCGGGACATCATTGCCGGCGCTGTCATCGGCAAAGTTAAATAAGGAGGGGCCATGGAAATTTTGAAATTCACCGAGGCACACCAGGCTTACAGGGAGCGTCTGGCCGGTTTTCTGGCCGCAGAGGTGGTCCCCCTCATCGACCAGTGCGAAAAAGACCATCTCACCCCCAGGTCCATGTGGCGGGCCATGGGAAAAAACGGGTTCCTCTGCCCCTGGATGGAAAAAGAGTACGGGGGGCCGGGGCTGGATTTTCTCCACTCGGTGATTGTCTGGGATGAGATCGCCAGGATTAATTTCACCGGGCTGGCTGCGGGCCTGCACTCGGACATCGTGGTGCCCTATATCCACTCCTTCGGCACGGAAAACCTGAAGCGAAAATACCTGCCCGGCTGCGCCTCCGGCGACACCATCACGGCCGTGGCCATGACCGAGCCCGGGGCCGGGTCCGATGTGGCCGCCATGGAGACCACGGCAGTGCAGGAGGGCAATGAGGTCATCCTCAACGGATCCAAGACCTTTATCTCCAACGGGGTAAACTGCGGCCTGGTGGTGGTGGCGGCCCGGAACCCCGAGGTGGAGAACCGGTACCAGGCCATCTCCCTTTACCTGGTGGAGGAGGGCACCCCCGGGTTCACCAAGGGGGCGCCCTTTGAAAAAATGGGATGGGCCAGCCAGGATACGGCGGAACTGTTTTTTTCCGACTGCCGGATCCCGGCGGCCAACCGCCTGGGCAATGCGGGGGAGGGGTTTATCATGCTCATGCAGAAACTCCAGCAGGAGCGGCTGGTCTGCGCCGTGGGCGGGGTCTTCGGTGCCGAGGCCATGCTGGAGAAAGTGACGGCCTTCTGCCAAACCCGGACCCGCAAGGGCAAACCCTTGAGCAAACACCAGTCCGTCCAGTTCGCCCTGGTGGAAATGGCCACGGAACTGGAAATCCAGAAAAATTTTGCCTATGTCCTCCTCCACGACCACATGGCCGGGAAAAATGTGATCAAGGAGACCTCCATGGCCAAATACAGGGCAACGGAGATGGCCAAACTCATGGCTTCCCGCTGCCTGGACATCATGGGATCCGAAGCGGCCCTGGAAAGCTGCGGCCTGTCCCGGGCCTTTCGGGACGCCCGGGTGACCTCCATTTTTGCCGGCACCAATGAGATTATGAAAACCATCATCGCCAAGACCATGGGGCTATAAAGGGAGGAGGAATCAATGGATCTCACAGAACTGAAAAATATCGTGGAAACCCAGTTCGACTTCTTAAAAAATATGGGACTCAGGGTGCTGGATATTGAACCGGGCCGGGTGCGCCTGATGCTGCCCAAACAGGGGAATGAAAACCACCTGGGCACGGTTTGGGCCGGGGCTTTGTTTACCCTTGCCGAAGTGCCCGGCGGGATCCTGGCCTTTACCCTGTTTGACGGCACCCGGTTTTACCCGGTGGTCAGGGAAATGAATATTAAATATCTCAAGCCGGCCACCTCCGACGTCACTGTTGAGTTCACGATGGACAAGGACAGGGCCGCCCGGCTGGAAGCAAGGGCCCGGGAGGCGGGCAAGGCCGACTTCGCTCTGGAAGGGGAGGTGAAGGACGCCCAAGGGAATGTGGTGGCCGTGACAAAAGGCGATTACCAACTGCGCAAATACTGAAGGAAGGCAAATATGGAAAACATTACAGGCGCCCTGGCCGGCATCAAGGTGCTGGATCTCTCCCGGCTGCTGCCCGGCCCGTTCTGCTCCATGATCCTGGCCGACCACGGGGCCGAGGTCATTGCCATTGAGGACGGGACAAAGCAGGCCGGGGAGATTTTTTTCAACGGGGTGAACCGGAACAAGCGGCATATGTCCCTGAACCTGAAAAGCGAAAGGGGCAAGGCGATTTTCTTTCGTCTGGCCAGGACCGCCGACGTGATCCTGGAAGGGTTCCGGCCCGGGGTGGTGAGCCGCCTGGGCGTGGGCTACGACGCGGTGCGGGCCGTGAATCCCGGCATCGTCTATTGCTCCATCACCGGTTTCGGCCAGACCGGGCCCCTAAAGGACCGGGTGGGCCATGACGTGAATTTCCTCTGCGAATCGGGCATCCTGGATCTCATGGGAGAATGGGGCAAGCCCCCGGCCATCCCAGGGGTGCAGATGGCGGATATCGCCGGCGGCGCCATGAATGCGGCCATCGGCATTCTCCTGGCCCTGGTGGCCCGGAACAATACGGGGACGGGGCAGTATATCGATATCTCCATGACCGACGGGGTGGCGGGGTTCCTGATTCTGCCCCAGTTTTTTGAGCAGCTTTTCGGCATGCCCCAGCAGCGGTCCAAAGGCATGCTTTCCCACCGCTTTGCCTGCTACAATACCTATGAAACCCGGGACGGCAATTATTTGGCCCTGGGGGCGGTGGAAGCTGTTTTCTGGCAGCGGCTGTGCACATTGCTGGACGCCCCGGAATATATCCCGTTGCAGTATGACGAAACCCGGCGGGAGGAGGTCATTGACTGGCTTTCGGATGTGTTTAAAAGCCGGACCGCGGCCCACTGGGAGGACCTCCTGGAAGGGGCCGATGTCTGCTGCTCCCGGGTCAAGACCATGGCCGAGGCCATGGACGGCGGCCTGTACCGGTCCCGGGAAATGGTAGTGGACCTGCCCGGGCATGACGGCAGCACCCTCCCCACCATCGGGGTGCCCGTGAAACTGAGCGCCACCCCGGGGGCTGTCCGGACCCCGCCGGAATCCTTCGGCCAGAGCACAGAGGCGGTGCTGGCGGAACTGGGCTATACCCGGGAGGAGATTGAGCAGTTCAAACAGGAAAACATCATTTAAGCCTATAAGGAGCCGACCATGACCCACGTAATCGCCGACCGGCGGGACATTGACTTTGTTCTCTACGAGCAGTTCAGGATCCAGGAAATCTGCAGCCATGAAAAATATGCGGACTTCAACAAAAAAACCTTTGACATGATCATCTCAGAGGCCCGGAAACTGGCCGTGAAGGAGATTCTGCCCACACTGCAGGAAGCCGATGAGACGGGGGCGGTATTTGAAAACGGCCGGGTAAGGGTGCCCCAATGCTTCAGGCGGCCCTATAAGCTTTTCGTGGAGGGCGAATGGACCGCCATGACCGCCGATCCGGAACTGGGGGGCCAGGGCCTGCCCCAGATGATCGCAGCGGCGGCCTCGGAATACCTCTGCGGGGCCAACTACGCCTTCGGCCTTTACGGGTTTGAGGGCCATGCCGCCGGGCGGATGATCGAGGTCTTCGGCACCGAGCTTCAGAAACAGCTGTTTTTGAAAAAAATGTACTCCGGGGAGTGGGGGGGCACCATGGACCTCACCGAGCCCGGGGCCGGATCCGATGTGGGGGCGTTGACCACCACGGCGGTGAAAAATGAGGACGGCACCTATTCCATCACCGGCAGCAAGATTTTCATCACCTCCGGGGAACAGGACCTGGTGGAGAACATCATCCACCCGGTGCTGGCCCGCATCGAAGGGGCGCCGGCCGGGACCCGGGGCATCAGCCTGTTCATCGTGCCCAAGATCTGGGTGAACGAGGACGGCAGCCTGGGCGGGGACAACGATATCGTTTGCACGGGCATTGAAGAAAAGATGGGGATCCACGGGTCCGCCACCTGCGCCCTGACCTACGGGTCCAAAGGAGGATGCCGGGGGCTGCTGCTGGGGGAGGAAAACCGCGGCATGAAGGTGATGTTCCAGATGATGAATGACGCCCGGCTCATGGTGGCGGCCATCGGCCTCAACTGCGCGGCCGCCTCCTACAGCCACGCCCTGGGATATGCCCGGGAGCGCCTCCAGGGCCGGGCCCTGGAAAACGCCCTGGATCCCGAGGCCCCCCAGGTCAACATCATCCAGCACCCCGATGTGCGGCGGATGCTGCTGTGGATGAAGGCCCATGTGGAGGCTGTCCGCTCCATGATCTACTACGGGATTTCCCTGGTGGAAAAAGAAAACCTGGCCCGGGACGAAAAGGACAAGGCCTACCACAAGGGGCTGCTGGACCTGCTGACCCCGGTGCTCAAGGCCTATTGCACGGACCGTGGGGTGGAGATCTGCTCCCAGGCCATCCAGGTGTTCGGCGGATACGGCTACACCAAAGACTATCCCGTGGAGCAGCTGCTGCGGGACGCCCGCATCGCCCCCATCTACGAAGGGACCAACGGCATCCAGGCCATGGATCTTCTGGGCCGCAAGCTGGGCCTCGACCAGGGCAAGGTTTTCATGAATCTCATGGCTGAAATCCGCAAAACCATCGATTCCGCCAGGGAAGTGCCTGTGCTCAGCCGCCTTGCCGGCGATCTTGAGGCCTGTGTGAACCGCCTCTCTGAAACGGCTCAGCACATGGGGATGACGGCCATGTCCGAAAAATTCAAAACCGCCTTTGCCCATGCCTGCCCCTTCCTGGATGTGATGGGGGATGTGGTGGCCGCCTGGATGCTGCTCTGGCGGGCCAACACCGCCGTGGCCCCCCTGGCAAAGCTGACCGGGGAGAAAACCGGTGCCGATCTGGCCGCCTTCCTGGAAAAAAATAAGGAAGCGGCATTTTACCAGGGCCAGCTCACCACGGCCCGGTATTTTATCCGGTCCATCCTGCCGGTGACCCAGGGGAAGATGGATGCCATCAAGGCCATGGACGGGGCCGTGGTGGAGATGCCTGAACTGTCCTTTGGGACGTGATGTTCAGCAGCTTTTTTTCAGTATATTAATTCCCCGGGGGCGTGCCATCCCCCGGGGGATTAATCCGCCGGATTTCCGAAAACAGCCTTTCTGGTCCGGCATCTCCGGGCCGGGGGAATCCTGGTGCCCCGGCCCGGAACAAAAAAACAGGTCCGCTCCCCTGTGAATCCGGCCTAACCCGTATTGAAACCGGCGGCGGAATGTCCTATAACCGGTTCATGTCAATTCTAAGGTCCAAATTAATTCCTCCCGTTCCGGGCAATACCCTGTCCCGAAACAGATTGGCCGATGGGTTTATCTCCTCTGACGATATCACCCTGACCCAGATCGTTGCCGGTGCCGGGTTCGGGAAGACCACCCTGGCCGCCCAGATGCTGGCGGCATCGGAAACCAGAACGGCATGGTACCGCCTGGATGAATTCGACCGGGATTTTTCATTGTTCATGACCTATATGACAAAGGCCCTGGAAGCCGCGTTTCCCGGTTCGGACCTGAAGCTGCCCCCGCCGCCGTCGCCGGCCATGCCGGCCGGAAAGCAGAAACGCTGGCTGCTGGAGTGGACTGCGGCCCTGGATGCCGGCATCCCCGGAAACTGTGTCATCGTGCTGGACGACTACCATCTTGTTGAAGGGGAGATCAACACGGCGGTTGAATTTATTCTGGACCGCCTGCCCCGGGGGACCTCCCTGATGCTCATCAGCCGCCGGCCGCCCGGATTGAAGATCTCCCGGCTCAGGGCCGGCCGGCGGGTGTTGGATATCCATGAAAAGGACCTGGCCTTTACCGAGGAAGAGACCCGGCGGTTTTTCACAGAGGCCGGCAGCAGCCGTTTCCCGGACCCGTCGGCCCTGGGGGCCATCCACAAAAAAACCCAGGGGTGGGCGGCGGGCCTGGTGCTGTTTTCCTGTGCCATGGGGACCCAGCGGTTAAAAGACATCAGCAAGGATTTGGGCCGGCTGCCCGAATCCCGGACCCATGTGTTCGATTACCTGGAAGAGAATATCTTTGAGGCCCAGTCCCCGGAACGCCAGGCATTCATGGTCAAAACTGCCGTTCTGGAGTTCATGGATACGGATTTCTGCGACGGGGTTCTGGGGATCCGGGAGTCGGGAGATATTTTCAGGGAAATGGCGTCTCAACACCTCATGGTCTTCCCCGTTGACGGCAGCGAAACCGGATTTTACTACCACCATCTGTTCAGGGATTTTCTCCGGGCAAAGGCGGCGGAGGTGCTGGGCCCGGAAACCCTGGGCCGGGTCCATCTGGCTGCCGCCACCATACTGGCCGGGCAACAGCATCCCCTGGCCCTTCATCACTATATCGAGGCCGGGGATTATGCGGCTGCCGCCGGTATGCTGTCGGACCTGGAAGTCCAGTTCCTGCTCAAGGGACAGATGCCCTTTGTCAAGGAATGCCTGGAGCGGATCCCGGCCCGGATACGGGCGGCCCAGCCCCAGATCCTGTTTATGTCCGCCAAGCAGGCCTCCTATTACGGCCGGCCGGACAGGGCCATTGAGAGCCTGATATCAGCCCGCCGGCTTTTTCTGGAACAGGAAGAACCGGAACAGGCCGTAAAATGCCTGGCCGATCTGGGGGCCCAGTATTATTATACGGGCTGCATTCCCGAGGCAAAAGGATTGATGGAGCAGGTGCTTTCTGGGATCCGGCCGGATTCTCCCACCTATATTCTGGTCATGACCTATTTGGTTTTTTTCGCCGGGGTGCTGGGTGAGATTGAATTATCAGAAAAATATGAATCCGACGCCAGGGAAGTGGTGGGGCTTTACCCGGAACCCCAGCGGCGGGCTGCGGAAATCCTTATCGGCACCTCGGTGACCTACCGCCTTTATATCACCGGGGAAATGCTGAAATCCTCCCGGTTGAACCAATGGCTCGTCAAAGAAAGCAAGCGGACCGGATTTGCCGCCTGCCTGCCCCTGGCCTATTACCAGAGTGCGACCACTGACTATTACCTGGGACGCTATGAGGCCGGGGCGGCCAACGCCCGGGAGGGGATCCGGACGGCGGAGCAGATCCACCTCAGGGACAGCCAGAAGGGGTGGATTTACCTGGCATGGGCGGAAAACTGCATGGGGCTGGAACAATGGAAGCGGGCCGGGGCCCTGGTCCGCAGGGGGCTGGAGATTTTCCAGGGGCCGGGCAACCGGTGGGGGGAGGCCAATGCCCTGAATGTGCTGGCCCGGCTGTCCATGCGGCACCACCGCCTGTCTGAAGCAGAAGAATACATCGACCGGGCCCTGGGGGTGATCCGGGACCGGGGCATAGACTTTCCCATGGCCATCGTCCAGCTGACCCGGGCCCGTATCCTGTTCTGCCGGAAGGATTACCAGGGGGCATTGGCGGTATTGGCGCCCCTGGAGGCGGCCCTGGAAAAGGCTGCCCATTATCAGGGGCTGGCCCGGCTGCTGACGGCAAAATGCCGAATTGCCCTGGGAAAAGCCGGCCCCGAGGCATACGACATGGCGGTGGAGCGCATTCGCCGTTTTGGCGGGAAAGCCGGCTGGGCGGACTGGGCTGAAAGCTGCATCCTCTCCCATGATCTCCAGGAGGAAAAGAAAATCCAAAGGGTGCCGGCCTGCCGGGCCAAGGCTCCGGAATCGGGAGACCAGCCCGGGGGGCTGAGGATTCAACTGCTGGGGCGGTTCCAACTGGCCGTGGGGGACCGGGAGATCCGCCCCGACGACTGGACCCACGCCAATGCCCTTCATCTGTTTAAATACCTGGCCGCCCACCGGGACAAGGGCTACCTGCCCAAAGACCTGTTGATGGAGGTGCTCTGGCCGGAACAGGACGCCCGCCGGACCGCAAAGCGGTTTAATGTGGCCACCAGCCGGCTGCGCAAAATTCTGGAACCCAACCTGCCTCCCAGGGCCAGGTCCGCCTATATTCTCCGCCGGCGGGACCAGTACCGCCTCAGCCTGGGGCCGGGGGGCTCCTGCGACCTGGAGCGCTTTCTTTTCCATGCCGGGGCCGCCCGCACCCAGGACGGGGCTGATCCCGGCGCCCGGGAAGGCCACTGCCTTGAGGCCGCCGCCCAATACCGGGGTCCCTTTCTGGAAGACACCCTTTACGAAGACTGGTGCAACCGGAAACGGGAGGCAATGACCATGGAATACTGCCGCATTCTCAGGCAGTTGATCCGCTGCTGCCAAGACCGCGGGGATTGGGAGGGGATGGTGAAATGGACCCGGACCGGCCTTGGGGCGGACCCCTTTGACGAAGCCATGCACCAGACCCTGATGTCCGCATACGCCGGCCTGGGGCAGTATGACCGGGTGGCCCGGTGCTATGAACACTGCCGCCGCCAAATGGAAAGCATGGACTGCCGGGTGAGCCCCAAAACCCGGATGCTCTTCAGCGATATCATGTCCCGTCAACTCTGATTGCCCCAACCTAGGGACGTCCGATGCATTCGGAGGTCCGTTTCTTTAGGTTTATCTTCTTTTTTTCCTGCCGATTCAGTCCGGATTTAGTCTGAATTTAGTCCCTGTCTCATATAAGTGTGCCCATGGCGCCGGTCTTTGGCAGCCGGAGGCCGTATCCGATGACAAGAATTGAAAGGAAATACCTATGCTGGAACTCGCGTTGAAGGGAAACCGGGCGTATTGGATGTGGATGGGGGGCTTGGTTCTGGTCATGGCCGCAGGTTTTGTGTTTTATCTGGACCAATGGGAACACGGACTGATGGTCACCAACCAGAGCCGGGACGTTTCCTGGGGGTTTTACACGGCCCAGATGACCTTTCTGGTGGGGGTGGCCGCCGGCGGGGTGATGCTGGTGCTTCCCTATTACCTCCATGATTATAAGGTGTTCGGCCGGATTACCATTCTGGGGGAATTCCTTGCCGTGGCATCAATGGTCATGTGCCTGACCTACCTGCTGGTCCACCTGGGCCAGCCCACCCGGGCCCTGAATATCTTTTTGTATCCCACCCCCTGGTCCATGCTGTTCTGGGACGGGAATGTGCTCACGGGCTACCTCATCCTGAACATTATCATCGGCTGGAAGGTCATTGAAGCCGAGTACAACGGAACGGCGCCCCCGGCCTGGGTAAAACCCCTGGTTTACCTCTCCATTCCAATGGCCTTTTCCATCCATACCATGACCGCATTTATTTATTGCGGGCTTCCGGGGCGGGGATTCTGGCTCACGGCGATTCTGGCGCCCAGATTTTTGGCCTCCGCCTTTGCCTCGGGGCCGGCCCTGCTCATTCTTCTGGCCATGGTCATCCGAAGGGTCACCCCCTTTGACGCCGGTGAAAAGGCGATCCAGTCCCTGGCCGTCATTGCAGCCTACGGGCTCTGTGCCAACCTGTTTTTCATGATTTGCGAGGTCTTTGTGGTCTTTTATTCGGCCATTCCCGCCCACACGGCCCATTTTACCTACCTGTACGCGGGGCTCCACGGAAAGAACGGCATGGTCCCCTGGATGTGGACCTCGGTGTTTTTAATGGTGACGGCGGCCTGCCTCCTGCTGATTCCGTCTTTGCGGAAGAGCCCGCCCCTGCTGGCCCTGGCCGCCGTCTTCCTCTTTTGCGGCACATGGATCGACAAGGGGATGGGGATGATTTCCGGGGGGTTTGTTCCCTCCCCCCTCCACCATGTCACCGAGTACTTTCCCAGCGGCCATGAACTTGTTATCTCCGCAGGGGTCACCGCCATGGGGCTGTTTATTCTCACCCTTCTCTATAAAATTACGATTTCCGTCAAGGTGTGGAATCACCGGGGCGGCCAGGGCGGGTAACCAATGCCCGTCTTGTTTTTCTGCCATGGAGAACCTGGCAGGGGCGAGGGGCCGGACGGCCCCTCGAAGCCTTCAGATTCTAATGGTCGTACTGCTTGGCGTAAACGGCGTCGTTGTACATGGCTTCACCGTACAGGGTTTTGCCGTAATCCCGGATCAGAGACTGGCCCTTTTCAGACCCCAGGAAATCGATGAATGCGGCAGCCGCCGGCTGGGCTTGGGTGGCGCCGGCCGGCTGGCACAGCCCGTGGTAGGTGTTGATGAGCATGGGGTCGCCTTTGAACAGCACCTTGAGGTTGTCCAGCCCCTTTTTGCCCGCCACCCAGGTGGAGGAGTCGGTCATGAAGTAGCCGTTGACTGCATTGGCCTTTTTCAGGGTGGCCATCATGAAATCCTTGGTGATGATGTACCAGTCGCCCCGGGGCTGGACACCGGCTTTTTTCCATACGGCCAATTCCTTTTTATTGGTGCCCGAGTTGTCCCCCCGGGAGAGGAAATTGGCTCCGGCCTTGGCGATTCTGGCATAGGCATCGGCGGCGGATGTGGCCGAGGCGATACCGGCGGGATCGTTTTTCGGCCCCACAATATAAAATTCATTGGATCCGATCAGGGAGCGTTTCACGGCCCAGCCATCTGCCACGGCTTTTTTCTCGGCGGCCGGGGCGTGGACCATGATGGCATCCACCTCTTTATTTTTCAGCAGCTTCAGGGATTTGCCTGAACCGGCCTTTACCCAGCACATGGTGGTGTTGTGGGTGGCGTTGAATGTATCGGCCAGTTCCTTGAGCAGGCCCAGTTCCCCGGGGCTGCCCGTGGCCAGTCGGAAAACTTGGTCAGCGGTGCCGTAGGAGGCTTTGCACGGGCCGGCCAGCCCGTTCCCGGTGAAAAAGGCAAATGCCAGGATGGAAAACACAATCGTCAGTTTCAGTTTTAAATCTCGCATGGGGTCTTTCCTTTTTGTAAGTTGTTGGCATGCACCTGCGGATCTTTGCAGGGAATGGGATTTCAATTATTGAATCGGTGTGTATTTGTCAATATGAAATACTCATCTTTGATTTTTGAGACAATACCAACCGATACCAACCATTGTTAACTATCCGTGAAAATAAAAATTTTCACGGATATGCCCTCGCATCCGGCGCGCTTATTTGCTATGACATATCCATAACCGAAATCGATGATGACCGGGACCGGAAGGGGCCCGCCAAATAAAAGGGATAGTCCATGCCCAAAGAGATGACCCATTTTGCCCTGGCCGGGTGCCTGGCCCGCGCGCTGACTTCAAGCTCCCCCTTTTATGAACCGGTACACCGGTTTCCCCATTTGTTTTTGCTGGGGGCCATTGCCCCGGATATCCCCTTTTATTATCTGGCGGGACGGCACCGGAAAAAGGTGGAGGATTTGAGCCTGCCCTTCCACCGGACCGACGGCCGGGCCCTGGAACCGGTGGCGGCCTTTCTGGACCGGAATTCGTCCGGGCCCGCCCTGGCCCTGGCCGCCGGGGTGGTCTGCCACCTTGCGGCGGATACCCGGTTCCACCCCCTGGTCTATTATTATGCCGGCATGGACGGGGTACACCCCGGGGCCACCGGCAGGCACCGGACCTTTGAAACCGCCATGGATGTCCACTTCTGGCATCTTTTCCGGGGTGAAACCCGGCTGAACCGGGTGGCGGCCGGGGTTGAAATCCCCAAAGGGCAATTGCGCCGGCTCCTGGCTGATTTATACCGGCCCGGCCCCTGCCCGGGGGAGGGGGCGCCCCTGGCGGCCCTGGATTGGCACCGGCGGATACAGGCCCTGTTTTCTTCATCCTGGATACGCCAGGGGCTGACCGCCCTGAACCGGATGAACCGTTCTTTGCCGGAAAAATACGCCGGACTGGTCTATCCCTTTGGGCGGCCCCAATACCTGCCCTTTTTCAGCGGGACACTGGCCTATCGCGACCCCTGTTCAGGGGCGCCCGCTTCAACCACCTTGGCCGCCATGATCCGTGAGGCCGCGGCATCGGCGAAACAGGTTCTGGCAATCATTGCCGGGGAGCTGGCCCGGGGACGGGTGCAGGATGCCCTGTCCCATTCCGGGATGCCCCGGATACGGCCGGCCCTGCCGGAAAACGGATTTACCGCCTGGCTCGGCGAGCCGGATATACATGCCCTGGTTTACCGGGGATGCGAACCTCCCTTTTAACCCGTACAGATCTGGAGAGATTATGGACGAGATGCGCAGCCGGACAGACAAAAAGCAGGTTTTCGGATGGGTGATGTATGACTTTGCCAACTCCGCCTACACCACCCTGGTGGTCACTTTTATCTATGCCACCTACTTTGTATCGGCCATTGCCCCGGACAAGATTTCGGGCACGGCCCTCTGGTCCAGGGGGGTGACCATTACGGCCCTGTCCGTGGCCTTTTTGTCCCCCCTGCTGGGGGCGGTGGCCGACCAGGGCCGGCTGCGCAAGCTATTCCTGTTGTTTTCCACCCTGGTCTGCGTCGGGGGCACGGCCATGCTCAATTTCGTCATGCCCGGGGAGGTGGGCCGGGCCCTGGTCTGGTTTGTGATTTCCAATGTGGCCTTTGAACTGGGCATGGTCTTTTACAATGCCTTTCTGCCGGATATCTCCACCCCGTCCACCATCGGCCGGATCTCCGGGGTGGGGTGGGGCGTGGGGTATGTGGGGGGGCTGCTGGCCATGTTTGTCGCCATGGCCGGCTTCATCAACCCCGATGTGCCCTGGTTCGGACTGGCCAGGGAGACCGGGGCCCATATCCGGGCCACCAATGTTCTGGTGGCCGTTTGGTACGGCCTCTTTGCCCTTCCCCTGTTTTTCCTTGTGAAATCCCGGCCGGCACCGGAGAAACCGGCGGGCGGGGCCGGTAAGCTGATCCGGTCCGGGATCGCTGACATCAAAACCACCTTCAAGGACATCCGGGCCTACACGGAGATCGTTAAGCTGCTCATCGCCCGGATGATCTACAATGACGGGATTGTCACCATTTTCGCATTCGGCGGGATCTATGCCGCCGGCACCTTCGGGTTCACCTTCCAGGAGATCATGATTTTCGGCATTGTCCTGAATGTGGCGGCCGGGGCCGGCGCCCTGGTCATGGGCGTCTTTGACGATAAGCTGGGGGGCAAGAAAACCATCCAGATCTCCAATGTCATCCTGGCCCTGGCGGCCCTGCTGGCCGTGCTGGCACCGGGCAAGCCTCTGTTCTGGGCGGCCGGGATTATGGTGGGATTTTTTGCCGGCCCCAACCAGAGCGCCAGCCGTTCCCTGCTGGGGCGGTTCGTGCCCCGGGAAAAGGAAAACCAGTTTTTCGGTTTTTTCGCCTTTTCCGGCAAGCTCACGGCCTTTTTCGGCCCCCTGCTCCTGGGCATTCTCACCCAGGCCTTTGACTCCCAGCGGGCGGGCATTTCCGTGGTGATTCTCTTTTTCGTCATCGGCGGGCTGATTCTTTCCCGGGTGGATGAAGAAAAGGGGATGGCAGCCTCAGGAAAAAAGGCCTAGATGGTTTTAAATATATAATGAAAAAAGGAGGCCGCGATGTTTGTGCTTGGCATCCAGGGAAGCCCCCGGAAAAACGGTAATTCAAACTATCTGCTTTCATCCTTTTTAAAGGAATGCGAATCCCATGGGGCGCGGACTCAGACCATCCATGCCCCGGACCTGGCCGTCCAGCCCTGCAGGGAGCTGGTGGTCTGCGAGAAAAAAGGGTTCTGCCCCATAAAAGACGAGATGGAGACCAGGGGATACGGGCCGGTGAAACAGGCCGATGTGGTGGTGCTGGCCTCCCCCATCTTTTTTTACAATGTCTCGGCCCAGGCCAAACTCTTTATTGACCGGTGCCAGATGTTCTGGGGGCGGAAGTACAAGATGGGGCTCAAGGACCCGGACCGGTTTTCCCGGAAGGGTTTTTTGCTCTCCGTGGCCGCCTCAGGGGGAAAGCGTCTCTTTGAGGGGGTGGAATTGACGGCCAAGTATTTTTTCGATGCCCTGTCCGCGGATTTTTCAGGCTCCCTCACCTATAAGAAGGTGGAAGATGCCGGGGCGATCATTGTCCGGCCGGAACTGGAAACAGAGATCAGGGAGGCGGCCGCCCACCTGCTGGTCCCGGAAATGGAAAAAAAACAATTGATTTTTCTCTCTTCCCACGGCCAGTGCCGGAGCCCCATGGCCGCCGCATTTGCCAAGGAACTATCAAAGGGCAGGCTCCGGGTGGCGGCGGCCGGGCTCGGGGCCGGGGAGGCTCCCCTGCCTGAAGCCGTAACCGCCATGGCATCCCTTGGCCTGGATATAAAGTATAAGACCGCCCTGTCTTGGGATGAGATCAGGACCGCTTTGGGTGAAAGGGACCGGGTGGTCTGGCTGGGGCGCCGGGATGAACTGCCGGAAGGGCTCACCCCATGGGCCGTCTGGGAGATTCCCCCGGCGGCTGCCGGGGAACAGGAGCGTGTCCGTGGGGCCAGGGACCTGATTCAACAGCAGGTCAGCTCCCTGGCCGGAATTTAACTTGCCCTTGCAAAAAGGGCCGTTTCGTTATACCTGTTCAGGTATAGTCGTTCCATCAATATTGAAAATCCATAATGCAAGGTGAGGTCGTGAAAAAAATAATCTTATTCTTGGTGTTTATTCTGGTAATGGGGCCGGCGGCCGCCGGGTTTGCACAAGAGGAAAAGGACGGGGGCAAGGCTGCGCCCGAACAGGCAGCGGCCCAGGCCGAGGGGGAAAAAGAAAAGGGCACCCTGGAAATGCTCCATTCCATCGTGGCACTGAAAAACGACCTTAAAAAACGGATGGCCGATAAAAAGAAGATGATCAAAAAGGCCGGGTCCGAGACGGAAAAAGGGATACTGAAAAACGAGCTGGAAGAGATCGATAAACAGATGGCCGGTGCGGTGATGGACTTTGAACGCATCGCCACCGGCGTGGATATCTCCCTTTTCGCCAAAAAAGAGGCCGAGCCCTTTAACTGGAAAAACGAGGTCCTCTCCCTTGCAGAGCCCGGGATCATGGAAATTAAGCGGTTGACGGTGAAGGCCCGGCGCAAATCCAAACTCAAGGATGAATTTTCTTCATACGAAAGCCTGCTGCCCGTTGCAGTGAAGGCCCGTACCCGTATTGAGGGCCTGATCGCGGAAGCCAAGGATAAAAATCTGAAAAGGTCTTTGCAGGAACTGCTTCCGGAATACAAAGGGGTGGAAAGCCAGATCCAGAACAAGCTGGACCTGGTCAGGCTGCAGCTGGAGGAAATCACCCGGGAGGAGGCTTCGGTCATCGACAGCACCCAGGATTCGGTGAAGAATTTTTTCAGGACCCGGGGACTCTTCCTGGCCATTGCCCTGGCCGCCTGCATCGGGGTTGTCCTCTTCCTGAGACTTTTCAGCCGGAATATCCTCAAGCTCATGCCCGGTTATAAATCAAAATACCGGCCCTTTCACATCCGGTTAGTTGAGCTGCTCTTCCGGGTTCTGACGGTTCTGTTGACCCTCCTGGCCGTCATCGCCGTCTTTTATATATTCGAGGACTGGGTACTGCTCTCCCTGGCCATTATCTTTCTCATGGGCATCGGGTGGGCCGCCAAAAACACCCTGCCCAAATATCTCCACCAGAGCCGTCTCATGCTCAATATCGGGGCGGTACGGGAGGGGGAGCGGATCATGTACCTGGGCGTTCCATGGCTGGTAAAGCATATCAATGTCTACTCCATCCTTGAGAATCCCACCCTGGGGGTGAAGCTTCGGGTACCCATCGAGGAACTCATGAACAAGACCTCCCGGGAGTACCACCCTTCCGAAGCCTGGTTCCCCTGCCGCAAGGACGACTGGGTGATCCTCTCCGACGGCACCCGGGGCGGGGTGACCCACCTTTCCCATGAAACCGTGGACCTGGTACTCCGGGGCGGTGCCCGGAAGACCTACCTCACCGCAGATTTTCTTGGCATGACGCCCCTGAATCTTTCCGTGAACTTCAGGCTGAAAATCCCCTTCGGCATCAGTTATAACCACCAGGAAGCGGCCACATCCCGCATTCCCGAACTGCTCCAGTCCCATATCCAGGAGCAGATTGGGGCCGAGGGCTATACCGACGACCTGCTGAACCTGAGGGTGGAATTTGCCGAAGCCGGGGCCTGTTCCCTGGACATGGTGGTTATCGCCGACTTCAAGGGCAAGATGGCCCCCCTGTACAACCGCCTGAACCGGGCGATCCAGCGCTGGTGCGTGGATGCCGCCACACTCAATGACTGGGAAATTCCCTTTCCCCAGATGGTTATTCACAAGGGCGAGTAATGATTTAATGCCGTCTGCCGGCCGGCCCGGGTTGTTGAACCCGGGGGGCCAGGCCGGCAGGGTAAAGGGACAGAGCGGTGTAAATGAGCGGATCGCCAGGACGGCATGGATTCGATCATTTGCATTTTCAGCCCGGTTAAAAACTCAGGAAGAACAGGAGAGCATGGAGCAGCCGGGCTTATTCCGGGCCCATTCCGGGCGCCTGGCTGCAAACTTTTCCTTGTCCGGCTGTTCGTCGTAGGGACGGCGGACCAGTTCAAGCAGTTCGTGGATTCGTGAAAAATCGCCTTTTTCAGCCTTGTCGATGGCCTGCTGGCTGAGATAGTTCCTCAGGATATACTTGGGATTGACCCGGTCCATTTCTTTTTTCCTCTCTTCGGGGGGGCGGCCTTCCTCTTTCAGCCTTAACCCGTAGATTTTCAGCCATTGGCCCAGCCGGTCCAGATAATCCGGGCCGGCCTGTTCCGGCCGGTAGAGGGCCGGGGACAGCCAGTCCGGAAGGGTGGCGGGATCTGTGTCCTTGGCCGGGTCGAATCGGGAGAGCCCCCTGAAAAAGAGGGTGTAGTCGGTCTCCACGGCAGTGAGCAGGGCGAACAAGGAGGATACCAGTTCCGCGTCAGCTGCCGGGTCGTGGCGGTTGAGGCCCAGTTTGGCGGCCAGCATATTGCGGTGGGTATGGGTGAATTCCTTGACGGTATCATCCAGGATCTCCTGGAGGGGCCCGGGACTGCCCGTCACCGGCAGGATGGCCCCGGCCAGACGGCCCAGGTTCCACAGGGCGATCCGGGGTTGGTTCTGAAAGCAGTAGCGGCGGCCGGGCAGATCTGTGGTGTTGGGGGTCCAGAGGGGATTGTAGTCATCCAGCCACCCGTAGGGGCCAAAGTCGATGGTCAGGCCCAGGACAGACATATTGTCGGTGTTCATCACCCCGTGGACGAATCCCGTCCGCATCCAGTGGACCACCATCTCCATGGTCCGCCGGGATATTTCCATGAACCAGGACGTATAATCCTTTGGCGCCAGGTGGGGAAAGTCGGTTTCAATGGTGTAGTCCATGAGTTGTCGGAGCAGGGCGGTCTCCCCCCGGGCGGCCAGGATTTCAAAATTGCCGAACCGGGTGAAGGAGGGGGCCAGGCGGCAGACCACGGCGCCCGGTTCCTCCCTGGGATGGCCGTCGTAGAACATGTCCCGCTCCACGGGCTGGCCGGTGGTCGTAAGGCTCAGGGCCCGGGTGGTGGGGATGCCCAAATGGAACATGGCCTCGGAACAGAGGAATTCCCGGATGGAGGAGCGGAGCACGGCCAGGCCGTCGGCGGTCCTTGAGTAGGGGGTGGGGCCGGCGCCCTTGAGCTGGATCATCCACCGCTCCCCCGCGGCATTGACCACCTCTCCCAGGTTGATGGCCCGGCCGTCCCCCAGCTGGCCGGCCCAGTTGCCGAACTGGTGGCCGCCGTAGCACATGGCAAAGGGATCCATGGCCGGCAGGACCCGGTTGCCGGAAAAGACCTGGGTGAATTCCCGTGACCCGCAGTCCTGTTCATCCAGGTCCAAAAGCTGTGCTGCCTCCCCGGAGACGGCAAGGGTTTCCGGTGCCTTTACCGGGGTGGGAAGCACCCGGGAATAACAGGCGCCTTGGACCTGGCGGCGGAAATTGCCCGGCTCGGAATCCCCGGGCAGGCAGCGGGTAAACCGGTTGTCAAAATTCAGTATGGACGACAGTGCTGGGGGCGGGTGGGGTGTCATGGCAGTCCCTCGGTGTTATGTTTGTTGTAAGGGTTGCCTAACAATATAAGACTGGTTTTTCAGTCTTCAACCGGGGGAAGCATGAGGGTCAGTTTTTTTACGTGGTCAATTTCTTCGGCGATGATTTTTTTCAGCCCCGCCTTTACCCCGGCGGAGTCGATAAAAGTTTCTAGGAATTCGTAGAAAAGGATGGTGTCATTTTCAAACATGATAAAGGTCTTGATCATCTGTTCCCGGGTGGTGATGGATGAAAAATCCACCTCATCCAGGGAAAGGGTGTTGTCCCCCATCATTTCCCTGAGCACGTCCGGGAGCATGACTTCAAGGTCCTCCTGTCCCCCGGCTATTTTTGCTTTCTGGTTAAGAAACCAGGAGGCGTGGCAGTCTTCCTCACGGGCCATCCATTTGAGCAATTCTTTAAGCTGCCTGTTGTCCGTATCTTCCAGGGCCCTTGAATAGACGCTTTTACCGTTTTCTTCCATTTTAACTGCAATATCCAAGAGGTCGTTGAGGGTAAACATGGCGGTGTCCTTATGCTGGTCCGGCGGTTATGAAATTCGAGGGAATTATATATAATCGGCAGGGGATTTGAAATACTTGATCATGAAATCCCGTTATATTGTGTCCTTTTTTAGTAAAAATGTTGATTTATCACCACAAACCCCCTATAGAACAATAATCAAAGAGAAAAGGATATCTCTTCAAAGGGTCGCCAAAGGATATGGAAAAGATATTTGAAAAAATAAAAACCGCCAATCATCTGCCCCACCTGCCCCAGGTTATGCTGAAGCTGGTCCGGGCCTGCAGCGATGAAAAATCGGATGTTGACGAGCTGACCCGGATCATTGCCGCAGATCCGGCCCTGGCGTCAAAGCTGCTGCAGATCATCGCCTCCCCCTATGTCAACCTGCCCAAGCAGGTGAACACCATTAAGACGGCCGTGGTTTACCTGGGCCTGGATACCATCCGCAACATCGCCATCTCTTCCTCTGCCATGCATTTTTTCAAGATGGCCAAGGCGCTGCCGCGGTTTGACATTAACCGGTTCTGGTATCATTCCTATAAATGCGCCATCCTGGCCCGGCGTATCGCCGCCGAGGAAAGCCAGACCGCACCGGATGAATATTTTCTGGCCGGGCTCCTCCACGATATCGGCTGCCTGGTGCTCATGCGCACCTTTCCCAAGGCCTATGAAGCCGTACTCCATGAGACAGCCGCCGGCAAGCCCCTTGGCGATGCCGAAACCGGCCAGTTCGGGGTGGATACCCCCCAGGTCTCGGCCTGGCTTTTCGGCCAGTGGAACCTGAACCCCATGACCTCCGATGCGGTGATGTTCATGAACGAGTCCCTGGACAGGATCCAGGGGGAACTCCTCCATGTCAGAATTTTATATGCAGCCAATGCCCTGGCCGGGTCCGGGGCCATGGAGCGGATGCCGGATATCCTCAGGCTTACAGATATCCCCGAACTCCGCCTGGGCCAGATCCTCACCGAAGCCGAAGACGAGGTCGAAACCATGGCCAGGCAGCTGGGGGTCAACCTAGAACCCGACCGGGACAAGGTCAGGGAAACACAGGAACAGGACCGGGCCGTTGCCGGGGAAATCAAGGAGCTGTCCCTGTTTTACGGCACCATGGACAGCCTGCTGGAGGCCCGGGATGTGCCCGCCGTACTGGATGCCGTGCAAAAGGGGCTGGAAATCATCTTCCATGTGCCCCGGGTCTTTTTCTTTCTTCTGGACAGGGAAAAGAAAATACTCACCGGCATCACCGGCAGAGAAGACCGCCACCATAATATCGTGCGCAGCATTGCCCTGCCCGTGGACAATACGTCCAGCCTGCTGGTCAGGGCCATGAACACCGGGCTGGTCCAGACCGGGTTCGGCCGGGATGAGCTTGCGGTTTCCGATGCCCAGATCATCAGGTTGCTGGAAACCGAGGGGCTGTACTGCATCCCCATCACAGCCTCGGGCCGCGCCGTGGGCGCCATTGCCCTGGGCGTGGACGAGGGCCTTGTGGAAGAACTGAACAACAGCCAGGGGGTGGTGGGGCTGTTTTCCCGCCAGACCGGGATCTGCCTGGAAAATATCGAATTCCACCGGGCCTATGCCAGGGACATGAACGATAAAAAAATGGAAGCCTATGCCGCCCTCACGGACAAGGTGGTCCACGAAATCAACAACCCCATTGCCATTATTAAAAATTATCTGGAAAGCCTCAAACTCAAGCTGCCGGACAAGCATCCGGCCCAGGAGGAACTTTCCGTGGTGGGGGAAGAGATGTACCGGGTTTCAACCCTGCTGGAAGGGCTGACCTCCTTTTCAAAACCCAAGGTCGGCGGCCTTGAGGTCATCAGCCTGAACCAGGTGGTGGCGCGGGTGATGGATGTATTGAAAAAATCCCTGCTCCTGCCCCGCCAGATTTCCGCCCATACCCAGTTTGACAAGGAGGTCCCCGACGTCCGGATGGATGGCAACGGCCTGAAACAGATCCTGATTAACCTGGTGAAAAATGCGGCCGAGGCCATGGTGAAAGGCGGTGATATTCATATCAGCACCCGGCTGCTGCCCGGGTCCGCCAAGGTGATGATTGATGAAAAAAGAAAAATACCAGGGTATGTGGAAATCCGCATAGAAGATAACGGGCCGGGGATTCCGCCCCATATCCGGGAACGGCTGTTCGAACCTTATAACTCCAGCAAAAAGAACGGGACCAATTCCGGGCTGGGCCTTGCCATTGTCCACTCCATCGTCAAGGAGATGCAGGGCCGGATTACCTGCGACGACCAGGAAGGAGGGGGCACTGCATTTTCCGTCTTCCTGCCCCTGGCCCCGGACCAGGGCGTGACCCGTTCTGAAAAAGAGGCGGCCCATGGCTAGAATCGGAGATATCATGGTGGATGAAGGACTGGTCTGTCCCGAAGATGTGGACCAGGCCCTGTCCATCCAGAGCAAAGATTCCCGGTCAAAAGACCGGCTTTTCGGCAAGGTGCTCTGCGACCTGAACCTGGTCACGCCCATGGACAATTACTGCGTCCTGGAAAAATACAAGAAGGTGGTCTCGGTCAAGGATTTTCTTGTCCAGAAAAATATTGCCCCCGAGGCCCGGCTGGAAGAAGTGGAGGCCCATGCCGCCCAGAAGGAAATCCCTTTTATTTCCGGGCTCCTGGAGGCCGGGGTCCTGTCCAAGGCCCAGCTCAAGCAGATCCTGTTCGAACTTTTTCACATCCCCTTCAGGTCCGTGAGCGATATTGTATTCAGCGAGGATAGCCGCACGCTTCTGGCCGGTGTCCTGGACCGGGTCCGGGCCGCCCGGCACAAGATGGTCCCCCTGCAGCTGTCGGGCAATAATCTGGTCATGGGCATCACGGATCCGGCCAATTTGGTTTTTTTAAGGGATCTGGACCGGGGATTTCCCCAATACCGGTTTACCCCGGTTTTCATCACTTTTTCCGGATTTACCTGGTTTTATAAACTGATTTACAAAGATTCCTGGCTCTCTGCCGACCCCGCTGCCGAGCCGGTGAACGGGGCGCCCAGGAACAAGGGCGGCGAACTGTCCGATCCCTTTGATTTTTCCGTTACCGTCATTGACCCCGACCGGGATGAAGAGGCGCTGAACGCCCTGTTTGAGCGCTATGAAACCTGCTGCGGGCTGGGCTCGGCCGCCGCCACCCCGGGCACGATTATGGACTCGGATATAAATATGGAACGCCGGATCCTTTTTTTTGAATTCATCCGGAGAAACCACAGGGAAATTGCGGAAAAGTTCAACTGCAGATCCGTTGAATTTTCCTTGAAACACAAAGACGGCCGCACGGTGGTGACGGCCCTGCCTGGAACCAAGGGGGAATAATCATGGCAAAGGTGCTCACCGTCGCGTCGGGCAAAGGGGGCGTGGGCAAGACAAGTATCAGCCTGAACCTGTCACTGGCCCTGGCCAAGGCCGGATACCGGGTCTGCCTCTTTGACGCCGACCTCGGCCTGGCCAATGTCAATATCCTCACCGGGCTGTATCCGGAATACGGACTGGCCGAAATCCTCACCGGCGAAAAAAAGCTGGCTGAGATCATGATCCGGAATTTCAACGGCATTGATATTATCCCGGGAAGTTCCGGGGTGGAAAAACTGGCAGACCTCACCGCTTCCCAGGCAGAACGCATGATCCGGGGATTTCTGGAACTGCCGGACTACGATTATTTTATTCTGGACACCTCCGCCGGCATATCCGCCCAGGTGCTTGCCTTCTGCCGGACCTGCCACGAGATGATTCTGGTGGCCACCACCGAACCCACCTCCCTCACCGACGCCTATTCCCTGCTCAAGGTGCTTGCCCGCAGCAATAGCATGCCCCGGATCCGGGTGGTGATCAACCAGGTCCAGTCGGCAGAGGCCGCCAAGCTGGCCTATTCCAAGCTCAAAAAAACAGTTCAAAAATTCCTGGCAGTGAAACTGGCCCCCCTGGGGGTGCTGGTCAAGGATCCCAATGTGCCCATTGCCGTGGTCTCCCAGATCCCCTTTATGAAACTTTTTCCCGATACCCCGGCATCCCGCTGTGTCCGGGCCATGGCCTTGAAACTGGTCAAGAATCCAGGGGAAGGCATGCCCGTGGAAGCATTCTGGGACCAGTGCCTGGATTTCTTAAACCGGAAGCGTCCCCACACCGATGCCTCCCCGGCCTCCCAGTCAGGAAAGGATAGCGACGCCCAGCGGCAGGCCCTGGAAAGCCGCCTGGGTACCATTGAGGATAAAATGGGCCGGCTGCTGGATGAGATGCGCGAGGTCAAGGAAATGTTGGGCCGGCATCCCGAGCCTGCCGAAACACCGCCCCCTGCCGCCTCCGTGGTGGCTGAACCCCATGTGTTCGTGCCTGTGCCCATGGAACCGCCGCCGGAAAGTGTGGAAGAAACGCCGCAGCCCAGCCCCATTGAATTGGATTTTGAGGGGTGGCTGGCAGGAAATTCCAAGATCAATTAAATTTTGTTTATCGCCTGTTTTACAGATCCAATTCCGCCAGGCATTGGTTGATGGCCTTTGTTTCCCCGGTGTGCTTGCCCGGATCGTCGGAGAGTTTGACGGTGTCCTGCCAGTCGGTGTCCGGGCCGGCATCCAAACAGGGGGCGCAGCGTTTCAGTTTGATGACGATATTTAAGGGCGTCACCCCCACGTCATTGGTCAGGCTGGTGCCGATGCCGTAGGCGTCCCGGATTCTGCCATTGCAGAATCTGTGGATGGACAGGGTCTTGTCCACATCCAGGCCGTCGGAAAAGACAATGGTCTTTTCCAGAGGATCGATATTCAGCCGTTGGTAGTGGGCCAGCATTCTCCGGGTAAATGCCAGGGGATCCCCCGAATCCTGGCGGACCCCGGTGAACTGCCGGGCCCATTCTTCCGTGAAATCCTCCAGAAAATTATCCGTGGTATAGGTGTCGGTCAGGGCGATGCCCAGGACATCGGGGTAAATCTTTGTCCAGGCCGCCATGGCCAGGGCATTGGCCCGGGTGCATCCGTCCAGGGCCGAGTGGAACATGATCCATTCATGGGCCAGGGTGCCCACCGGAGCAATGCCGAATGCCATGGCCAGGTGGACATTTGAGGTGCCGGCCAGTGTGTGTCCGGGGACATCGAGCATGTCCCTGAGCAGGCGGCGGTGGTTGGCGGCGGAATACCGCCGCCGGGTGCCGAAATCCACAAATGAGACGCCGTTTTCAGCCAGGATCTTGGCCTTTTCCATATTTTTCCGGCGGATCTCGTCCCTGGCTGCGGGGGGCTGGCCGGTCATGGTAAAATAGGTCTCGCTGATGACGGCCATGACCGGGACTTCCCAGAGGATGGTCTCTGCCCAGCGTCCCCTGATAATAACGGAGAGGTTACCTTTTTCCTGGGTAATGGAGACCTGGGCGGGGTCAAAGGCATAGGCTGAAAGAAAGTCCAGGTAGTCCGGGCTGAAAAAGGGGCAGGTGCGGGCCAGCCACTTCTTCTGTTTGCTGTCCAGGGCCAGGTCTGCCATTTTTTGGATTTCTCCCTGCACGGCATCTGCAAAGCCCGGGGGGAAAGGGGTGGCCCCCCGGTTGGTCAGTTCATATTCGGCCCGGGCATGGGGATAGAGACGGCAGACCGCCTGCTGCATGGTAAATTTATATAAATCATTATCAAGGATGCTGAGGATCATGGGGTATCTTTCCGTGTGTTCAATATCTTGCCTGGAATATAGCCTGTGGCAGCGGATTTGTAAAAGTATAAAAGGAGCGGCCGGTGATTTGGGGTTGAATCGCCATGGGAACCGCCTTAAACTTAAGCATAAACCCAATTAGACCAAAGACGGGGGACAAGACAGCAACCATGCACATTGAGAAAAAAGAAGCGTATACCGCCGTGATTGTGGTGGATATCCAGGGGGATTTCATGGAATGCCGGCAGGGGAGCCTGGCGGTGAAGGGGACTGACCAGGCCTATCTTAACCAGGTGGAAGAAGAAACCCGCAGGCTGAGGGCGCTTGGATTTCCAGTCTTTGCCACCCAGGACTGGCATCCTGAAAACCATATCTCCTTTTTTACCAACCATAAGGATGCCGGTGTCTTTGATATCGTAAAGATCAACGGGCGACCCCAGGTCCTCTGGCCCCCCCACTGCATCCAGGATACGGCCAATGCCCGGGTACTGGTGGACAATTCCCTATTTGAGGCCATTGTTCCCAAGGGGACGGACCCGGCCTTTGATTCCTATTCCGGATTTTTTGACGACGGCGGACAGGCCACAGGGCTGGAAAAGCAGTTGAAGGACCGGAATATAACCAAGCTGATTATTTACGGTCTGACCACGGATTACTGCGCCAGGGCCACGGCCATGGATGCCATTACTTTAGGGTTTGAGGTGCGGCTGGTCGCGGATCTATGCCGGGGGGTGGCAAAGGAAACCACCCAGGCCGCTTTAAAGGAAATGCAAGCGGCTGGAGTGGAAATAATTTAACCTTTGACAGAAATGCCTTGTTTGGACGAAACATTGTCCAGATGCAAGGCGTAACCAAAAGGTCAGAGCCAAGCAAGGCTGAAACCGGAGCGTACTTTTGCACGCGAGGATTTCAGCCTTGTGGATTTTCGTTCAGACATTAGGTGAAGGAGCGTTTGAACAGGTCCTCCATGGCGGCAATGGCATCCTCGGTGAGGTTCCGGGTGCCGGTGCCGGCAAAGGTTTTGTGGTGGATCACCGGGGTCACCGCCTGCCAGTCGTTATCTATCCAGGAAAACCAGGCTTTGCGGTCCTGTTCGTAGACGAAAATGGGGCGGTTGAACAATTTGCCCAGCTCAACTGCCCAGCCGGTGCCGCCTTTTACGGTTTTGTCCGGCAGTATCCATCCCACGGTAAAAATGTCATAGCCGTTGTTGACCATGTGGAAAATGGACTGGATGACCTTCCGGATTTTATTGCCCTTGGAAAAGGATCTGCTCAGGCGGGTGGATACGATATCCATGGAGATATTGCCTTTTTCCAGTTCTTCCTGGTTCAGGATCCGGATGCCGGACTCCCGTGCCAGATTATGGCCTTCAAAGGAAAAGGTCACTTCTTTTACTCCGTATTTTTCCGCCAGTTTGCCGAATTCCGCTTCAGCGCCCCTGTGGCCGCCGGTGTACAAAGTGAATTGAGAAGGATCGGTGTTCATGCGTATCACTCCTTTGTTAAAGGTTGGTATACTTAAGAAAATCGTTTTCGTTCTAACTGATAATAATGCCGATGGATTCAGGCTATATCATATAAAAGACAGTTAAGATAAGCAAGACGGAATCCGTGTCAAGGGCCGGCGGCGAATAAAAACCCAAGAAAAACATATGGGGTGTTTAACCGCTGTAAAATTGCCGGAATCAGGCTGATGGGATACCAGACACCGGCCCGTGATGTACTGCGGCTCCGCAGGACGAAGAATTCCGACAGCCTCTAAATTCCGTTTCGCTCAAGGAAAAGAACTCCCTTCGGTCAGACATCTTTTCCTTTTAACCGCTTCTCTCCATTAAGAGGCTGTACGGAATCCCGCCTGAAGGCTCCGCCGCAGCACATCACGGGCCTCAGAGGGCGAAACAGCGATTCCGTTTGTTGCAGCGTTCGATTAATTGAAAAAGGAATTTGAGCGCATCCTGTATTTTTATAAGATTGTTATATAAACAATACCATAAAAATCAGGTTTTCTTGATTGACACTTTGCACATCAGCATATTAATCCTTGTAATTAAGAGTGTTTTTTTTACCCAATTGAGCATATTGCAGATATGGAGCAGTTTAAAATAGAACATTTTGAAAATGATCATCCAGGAATAAAATTTCCATGGTTTAGAACATTACAACCATCATTCGCAGAAACAATTAAACACTCAATTTCCTCAAAGTTGGGTGCAGATGCCCATACAACCTCTGAAAATTTGGTTCACATCATTCTTGAAAATTCTAATTTTGTGGAAGCGATCCGAGCTGATTCAGAACATTTCTCGATTTCAAAATTATTGGACAGTATTGTGGCTCAGAGACCGATCAGTTAGCAAAAAGATGAAACAACAAAAATCGTTGCTTCGCCCTGCGGAGCGGCAGGCCACCCCGGGCCGGTGTTGGATCTGGCCGTTTTAGACCGTTACAGGTTGTTTGATATTCAGTGAAAATTCAATGAGCCAATCAATCCGACACAAACTGGTTCCGCCCGGCTTCCTTTGCTTTGTACAGGGCCTGGTCCGCCGACTGGATCAGGCGGGTGGCGTTGCTCTCCCGGCCCGGAATGATGGTGGCCAGCCCCAGGCTGATGGTGACGTGGGCCGCCGTGGGGGAGTGTTCGTGGGTGATGTTCAGCTTGTTGATGGTTTCCAGCATCCGTTTTGCAATGAGGGTGCCGCCCTCCTTGTTGGTTTCCGGGAGGATGGCGGCAAATTCCTCGCCGCCGTACCGGGCGATGGCATCCACATCCCTGAGGATGCTTTTGTCCAGGCCGGCGGCCACCTTTTTCAGGCAGTCGTCTCCGATGACGTGGCCGTAGGCGTCGTTGTAGGCCTTGAAATGGTCGATGTCTGCGATGATCAGGGTCAGGGGGGTTTTGCGCCGGCGGCCCCGCTGCCATTCCCGGACCAGGGTTTCATCGAAAAACCGCCGGTTGGGCAGGTCAGTGAGGCCGTCCAGTGAGGAGAGCTGCCTGAGCTTTTCATTGGACTCTTCCAGCTCCTGCTTCAGGGTTTCCAGCTCCACCACCTTGGCATCCAGCTCCCGGGTTTTTTCCTCCAGCAGCTGGCGCTGGTTGTGTAGCTCCAGGAAAATTTTTACCTTTGAGGTGAGCACGTCCGTGGCCAGGGGTTTGAACAGATAGTCCACGGCACCGGAACCGTACCCCCGGAAGACATGGGCCTCTTCCTTGTTGGCGGCGGTGACAAAGATAATGGGGATGTTTTTGGTCCGCTTGTTTCCACGGAGCAGGGTGGCGGTTTCATAACCGTCCATGACGGGCATCTGTACATCCAGGAGAATGAGGGCGAATTCGTGGTCCAGGGTCTTTTCCAAAGCCTCGTGGCCGGATTCGGCACGGATGATATCCACATCCGGAGATTCAAGTACCTGTTCAAGGGTGAGAAGGTTCTCGGGCCGGTCATCAACAATGAGAATACTTGGGTTTTTCATTTATTCCTGGCTGCCTCCTCCGGACATCAACCGGTTGATAAAGGGTGCAATATCATCAAGATCTACAACAGCATCCACACCTGCGGCAATGGCTGCCAGGGGCATGGCGTCGGCTTCGGCAGTATCCGGGGACTGGGCAATGGCAAATCCCCCGTGCCGGCGGACCGCGGTAATCCCCCTGGCCCCGTCTGTATTGGCCCCGGTGAGGATGAGCCCGGCCAGGCCCTCCCCGAATGCTTCGGCTGCCGTTTCAAACAGCACGTCGATGGAGGGCCTTGAATACTGGACCCGCGCTTCCGTGGACAGGGCAAAGCTTAAGTCCTCTTCCACCAGAAGATGATAATTGGCCGGGGCAAAGTAAATGGTGCCTCTTTCCACCGGCATTTTATCTTCAGCCTCTTTTACCCTGAGGCGGCACAATTTGTCAAAGTGATGGATCAGAAAATCATCGGAATCCGGGCTCATGTGCTGGACAATGATGACGGGCGGTTCCATGGCCGGGGAAAGGCGGGGCAGTATGGCGGACAGGGCCTTGAGCCCGCCGGCGGAGACGCCGACTGCCAGGGCCGTGTATTGGGTCCGGTATGGAGACTGGGAGGTGATCATCGTTTTTTTCTATAAATTTTTTCCTTTTTACAGACGACATCGAATTTATCGGCCATTTCCGTGAATTTCAGGCTTTCCTTGGAGCCCAGGCAGAGGTATCCCCCGGGGATCAGGCTGTCGTAAAAGAGTCTGAGGACATGGTTTTGCAGTTTTTTATTGAAATAGATGAGTACGTTCCTGCAAAAGATCATATGCATTTCCCCGAAGACCCCGTCGGTGACCAGGTTGTGGGAGGAAAACAGAATTTTATCCCTGATGAACCGCCGGATGATGACATTTTCATTGTCCGCCGCGTAATAGTCTGAAAACTCTTTGGTCCCCCCGGCCTGCTGATAGTTGGTCGTATAGGTTTTCATCACATCCAGGGGGTAGATCCCGGCCTTTGCCTTTTCAAGGATCATCTCGTTGAAGTCCGTGGCGTAGACCTGGACCCGTTTTTTCATCTTTTCCTCTTCCAGGAGGATGGACATGGAGTAGACTTCCTGGCCGGCGGAGCAGCCTGCATGCCAGACTTTGATAAAGGAGTAGGTTTTAAGCCGGGGGATCAGCTCCTCCCTCACTTTTTTGTAAAACCAGGGGTCCCTGAACATCTCGGTCACGTTGATGGAAAGGTCCATGAGCAGGGTGTTGAAAAAATTTTCGTCGTAGAGGACCCGGCGGGTCATCTGGGAGAAATTGTCCAGGCTGCTCCGTTCCAGCCGGTTTCTCAGCCGCCGCTTGGTGTGGGCATTGGCATAGTCCTTGAAATTAAACCCGTACTTGAGGTGGATGGCCTCGAGGAGGAGCCGGATTTCTATGGCTTCATTGTCTTTTGTCATGCGTAGAGCCATACCCTTAGCATTGAAATGAGTTTATCCGTATCCACAGGCTTGGCCAGGTAGTCGCTGGCGCCTGCGTCGATGCATTTGTTCCGGTCCCCCTTCATGGCCTTGGCGGTGAGGGCGATGATGGGAAGGGTTTTATGGGTTTTCCGGATCTCGGCCGTGGCCTCGTATCCGTCCATTTTGGGCATCATGATATCCATGAGGATGATGTCGATTTCCGGGTGGGCATTGGTTTGCTCCACCCCTTCCACCCCGTCCCGGGCGATGATGACGTTCATGTTCTTTTCTTCCAGCACCGAGCTGAGGGCAAAGACATTGCGCATGTCGTCGTCCACCAGGAGAACGGTTTTGTCGGCCAGGACCTTTTCCCTGCCGTGGACCATCTTGAGCATTTTCTGTTTTTCCTTGGGCAGGTCCGCCTCCACCCGGTGGAGGAAGAGTGCGGATTCTTCCAGGAGCCGTTCCGGGGATTTCACCCCTTTGATGATGATGCTTTCCGTGTATTGGCGAAGCTGACGGTCCTCCTCTTCTGTCAGTTCCCGGCCCGTGTAGACGATCACCGGTATGCCGGCGCAGGCCGGGTCCTGGCGGATCTGATCCAGCAGATCGAATCCGGACATGTCCCCCAGCCCCAGATCCAGGATCATGCAGTCGTAATGGCCCGAGGTCAGGGCCTCAAAGGCCTGGGCGCCAGTGGGAACGATATCGGTTTCAACGTCTCCGTTGCCGATGAGGTCCCGGATACTCTGGGACTGTACCTCGTCGTCCTCCACCACCAGAAGCTTGCGCACCGGCCGGGTGATGATGTTTTCGATTTTGGAAAAGGTGTCTTCCACCTTTTCCAGGGTCACCGGCTTGGTGAGGAAGCCCACGGCGCCCATGCGCATGGCATCCATGGAGGCGTCGGCGGCGGACATGAAATGGACCGGGATGTGGCGCAGTTCGGTGTTGGCCTTGAGCCGTTCCAGGACAGTCCATCCGTCAATGCCGGGCAGGCCGATGTCCAGCATAATGGCGCTGGGCCTGTAATAGTCGGCAAAATGAAGTCCGGTTTCCCCGTCATCGGCAATGATGCACTTAAAATCCCGCTCCCTGGCGAAATCCCTCATGATCTTGGCGGAACTGGGATCATCTTCAATGATCAGCAGGCTCTTGTCCGACGGGGCCGTCTCTTTTCTGTCATCCGGCACAAAATCCCGGATGACCGGGGGGGCCGGCGTCGGGGCTGTCTGGGGGGCCGGCGTCGGGGCTGTCTGGGGGGCCGGCGTCGGGGGCGTTGCCTGGTCCGTTGCCTGGTCCGTTGCCTGGGCAGGGGCCGCCTGGGCTGCGGGCTGCGGCGGAGCCTGGGCCGGTGCCTCCTGGTCCCCGGTTTTTTCTATCCGTTCCGGAATGACCACGGTGAATACGGACCCCTTGCCCGGTTCGCTGTCCAGGGTGATGAATCCGCCCAGAAGTTTGGACAGCTCTCTGGAAATGGACAGCCCCAGGCCCGTGCCCCCGTATTTTCTGGAGGTGCTGCCGTCGGCCTGCTGGAAGGCTTCAAAGATCACGGCCTGCTGCTCCTTGGGGATGCCGATCCCGGAATCTTCAACGGCAAAGGCAAGGGCGGTCTCCGGGTCCAGGCCATGGGGGCTGCACAGGTCTGCTGCCGGCCGGGATATGGCCAGGCTGACCCGGCCCTTGTCCGTGAATTTAAAGGCGTTGGTCAGCAGGTTCCTTAAAACCTGCTGGAGGCGCAAAGGATCGGTGTACATGGTGTGTTCCACGGATACGGATCCGTGGGTGTTGATGGTGAAATCAATCTCCTGGTCTTCGGCCAGGTTCCTGAAAATCCGCTCCAGGTCGGCAATCAGGGTCTGCAGGGGCAGGTCCTCGGGCATGAGTTCCACCTTGCCTGCCTCCACCTTGGAGAGATCCAGGATTTCGTTGATCAGGGTGAGCAGGTCCTCTCCGGAGGAGTGGATGGCCCGGGCCGATTCGATCTGCTTTTCGGTGAGGGTGTTGTCCTTGTTCCCTGACAGGAGCTGGGAGAGGATGAGGATGCTGTTCAGGGGGGTTCTCAGCTCATGGGACATATTGGCCAGGAATTCGGATTTGTATTTACTGGCGATTTCCAGCTCTTCGGCCTTGCTCTGGATGGATTCCTGGGCTTCCAGGAGTTCGATATTCTTGGCGTTGATGCTATCCTTCTGCTCCTCCAGGGCATGGGCCTGCTCCTCAAGCTCTTCGTTGGTGACCTGGAGTTCCTCGTGCTGGGACTGGAGTTCGGCCTCGGATTCCTTGAGGGCCCGGGTCTGTTCTTCCAGCTCTTCGTTGACCACTCTCAATTCCTCCTGCTGGGCCTGGAGTTCCGCCTGGGATTCCTTGAGGGCATTGGTCTGTTCTTCCAGGGTTTTATTCTTTTGGGCCAGTTCCTTCTGGCTGTCCTGGGCTTCCTGGAGGAGATGGTTGATGGTCCGGCGGGATTTGGCTGTATTCAGGAGGATGGCTGAACTTTTTGTGATCTGCTCAATGTAGCTTTTTGCCAGGTCGGTGAATTGGGTCTGGGCGCCCAGGAGCACCACCCCCAGGCAGTCGTTTTCATAGACCAGGGGGACGACCATGTAGGCTTTGGCCGGCTTCTCTCCGGCCCCGTAATTGATTGGGGGGGCCTCAGAGTCCACGTCGGTGAACATGATAATTTCCTTCTCCAGGGCGGCCTGGCCCACCAGGCCTTCTCCGGGTTTCAGTTTGTTGAAGTTGCCCCGGCGGTCGGAAAATGCGTAGGAGGCATAGAGATGGAGGCGGTCCTGGTCAAATACATAAAGGGCGCCCAGGTCCGCTCCGGTGTGTTTGGAGATATAGGTGACGAACCGCCGGCCCAGTTCCCTTTCGTCCAGTTCGCCCCGCAGGGTGCGGTCCAGGCCTTCCTTTCCCTGTTTGAGCCAGTCCGAATCCCTGAGGGTGCCGGCCATGTGGTTCAGGGCGCCGGCCAGCTTGCCCAGTTCATCCCGCTGCCGGATCTCTATGGCGGTGTTGAAATTGCCCCGTGCAATGTCCTGGGCAAAGGCGACACCTTTGATGATGGGATTGGAAATGGTCCGGGCAATGAAGTAGGCACAGGTCCCGATGAGGGCCATGAGCACAATGGAAAGGCCCATGGTTTTGCCCAGAATTTTTCTGACCGTATTTTCCACCTCATATTTGTCTATTTTTGAAATCAGGTACCAGTTCAGCCCTTGGATATTCAGTTTTTTGTAGGCGGCCAGAACGCTGTTGCCGGCGGAGTCCGCGTAAATCCCTGCGCCGCCTTCAAGTCCCGACTCAGCGGCATCTGTCCAGTAATCCAGCACTTTGTCCAGGCTGAAGCCCAGGACATAGGCGCCGTCGCCCATGGTTTTCAGGGCGCTTCTCAATTCAAATGTTTTTTCAAGGAGGTTGTATTCAAGGAGATAGGATTCACCGGTGGTGCCCAGGCCTTTTCTGGATTCCATGAATTTTTCGATGAAGTCCGGTGCCAGTTTTGCCACCACAATGGAGACCATCCGGCCGTCGGCATCAATCACCGGTTCGGCAAAAAAGGCCGTTTCCCTGCCCCTGTCCGGCTCAAAGGGGTGGAAATCCAGTACCACCCCATGGTCTGTGGTCAGAATCGATTTATAGGCCAGGGCAAGCCGGGTGCCGGACCAGGAGGACTGGTTCATCCGCTGGCCGATGATATTCTGGTCATTCAGCGCAAAAAGAATGCGTCCGTAGTCCCGGCCGATGATGAGGAGGTCCGTGCATCCGAATGCGTCTGAAAAACGCTGGAGGTGGTCCAGGTTCTCTTCGATGGTGGTTTTATACACCCTTGAAATGAAATCAGGCGAAACCCCTTTCCGGTCATGGTAGCGGATGAGGTTCTGGCTCATGGAGAGCATCTGGTTGCTCCTGGCCAGACGCTTAAGCTCGCCGAACCGTTCCTGAAACACGGCTTCGATATAGGCGCTTCTCAGGGTCTGCACAGCTTCCATCTGGCTGAAGGACTTTTCCATTAAGGCGTCCGTGGCCAGGGTGGAGGCGTAGTATCCGGTGATGATGAGGGGGAGGATGCCGGTCAGTATGAAGGCGAGGACCAGTTTGGGGCGGATGGGCATGTTATTGAGCTTTGACAGCATGTGGATATCCTTAAATTCAATTGCACTATTGGTATCGGCCGCAAAAACCTAGGAAACATAACACAAAATATTCAGGAAATACAAGCAATCAAAGCGGGGCAGGGGGATATGGGAACACCGGTCCCCCGGCCCCTGGCGCAGGGTCATTCATGCCGCCTTGGCAGGAGATATGGCTGGCTCCGGATGGCAGGGGGGAGGACCCTGGTGGGTGTGCCGGATCATATATATAGACTGGTAATAAATATTACCAATGGTTGGTTTCGTTACAAGCCTCTGAATGCCCTTTGAGTACTTGAAAAAATTGAATAAAATAATAAAACGGTAATTAAAATTACCAGTTTTCTGCCATGGCAGGCCGGCTGGATCGGCCCCGCCGCGGGGAATACGGTCAGTTTTTCATTGGGGAGGTGTTTGTAATTAACTGAAATTAAAGATTAAATCAATTTCTTTTCGAGGGGCGGTGTGGGAAAACTGCCCTTTTTGGCGGGCCCGGCCTGCTCTTTGCACTCTTTAAGTCGGCATTAAAGGCGTCCACCCGTTCCGGGCGGCATAAAGTGAAATCAGAACAAGGAGAAAAAACATGCGTGTAGGTATTTTAAAAGAAATCAAAGTACTGGAAAAAAGAGTATGTATGACCCCTGCCGGCGTTATCGCCATGAAACAGAACGGCCATGAGGTAATGGTTGAAAAAGATGCCGGTGCCGGCGCCGGGTTTCCCGACTCCGAATACATTGCTGCCGGTGCCGCCATCGCGGATACCCCTGCACAGGTTTTTGCCGAGTGTGACATGGTCATGCACGTGAAGGAACCCCAGCCTTCTGAATACGATATGATCCGCGAAGACCAGATTGTTTTTACTTACCTTCACCTGGCGGCCGACGAACAGCAGACCCATGGCCTGATCAAATCCAACGCCGTCTGCATCGCCTACGAAACCATTGAAAAAGACAATGGGTCCCTGCCCCTGCTGGTGCCCATGTCCGAAGTCGCCGGCCGCATGGCCACCCAGGAAGCCGCCAAATACCTTGAAATGCCCCAGGGGGGCATGGGCGTTCTTCTGGGCGGGGTCACCGGCGTCGAGCCCGCCACTGTGGTGGTCATCGGCGGCGGTGTGGTTGGGATCAATGCGGCCAAGATGGCCTGCGGCCTGGGCGCAAAAGTCTATATTCTGGATACCAACCTGGAACGGCTGGCCTACCTTGACGACGTCATGCCCGCCAACTGCTTCCCTGTCATGTCCAACCCCGCCATCCTGGCTGAACTGGTCGCCAAGGCCGATGCCGTCATCGGCGCCGTCCTGGTTGCCGGCGCAAAGGCGCCCAAGCTGCTCACCCGTGAAATGCTCAAGACCATGAAAAAAGGCTCTGTTATTGTGGACGTTGCCATTGACCAGGGCGGCTGCTTTGAAACCTCCCGGGCCACCACCCACGCGGAACCGGTTTACGAGGAAGAGGGCGTTATCCACTATTGTGTGGCCAACATGCCCGGTGCCGTTGCCAGGACCTCCACCCGGGCCCTGACCAATGCCACCCTTCCCTATGCCATTGAAATTGCAAACAAGGGCTGGAAAAAAGCCATGCAGGACAATAAGGAAATCAAACTGGGCGCCAACGTCATTAATGGCAAGATCGTATACAAGGCCGTTGCAGAGGCCTTTGACCTTGAGTACACCCCCGTTGAAAACTTCCTTTAGATTGTTTGACGGCGGTATCTGCCGCTCCTGAATAAAAAAGCGCCCGGTACAGTCCTTTCGTGCCGGGCGTTTGCTTTTTTTGTCTTTGTTTTAAAATCCGGTATCCGTTCCGGATAAATTTTTTTTCCAATATTTGACTAATCCCTTTAAATCCTTTAGTTCCTTAATAATTGCCCTGCCGGCCTCTGCCGGGGGAAGACTGTGCTGCCGCCCGAAAGGAAAACCGGATGAAGCTCAAACTCAGGCTCCGCTACAAGGACCGCATCGGCATTGTGGCCGATGTTTCCCAGATCGTTGCCGCCAGCGGATTAAACATCGTGTTTATGGAGGTGGTCCGAAAGGACGACACCGCCGTTGTATTCATGGAAATTGAAGGCCGGCTGCTCCAGGATGAACTGGATACGGTGATAGAGGGCCTCAAGGGTACAGCGAATTTCCAGGAGGTCAATTTAATCGACACCCTGCCCCAGGAAGAGCGGGAGGACCGGTTCCGGGTGGTGCTGGACAATATCAGCGACGGGGTGATTTCCATAGACCGGGAGGGACGGATCACCACCATCAACAAGGTCGCGGCCCAGGTGTACAACCTTTCCCCCGATCAGGTCATCGGGCGGAATATACGGGATATCGACCTGCCCCAGTACGCCATACTGGAGAGTCTGGAAGGCCAGAGCCTGAAAAACGTCAAGCAGAACCTGATCACCTCCCAGGGCAGGTATCAGTATATCTCCACCTGCCGCCCCTTGCGGGACTCCTCGGGCATGATCGTCGGCGCAGTGGAAATTGCAAAGGACATGCATGAAATCAAGAAAATGGCCAAAAGCTTTTCCGAACCCGCCCAGATCGGCTTCAGCGACATTATCGGTAAAAATTCCGTGATCAAGGCCGCCATCACCTTTGCCCAGAAGGTGGCCGTCACCGGTGCGCCCATTGCCATCCGGGGCGCTTCGGGCACGGGCAAGGAATTGTTCGCCCGGGCCATCCACACGGCGAGCCGGCGGTCGGGCAGCTTTGTGCCCATCAATTGCGCCGCCCTTCCCGATCCCCTCTTGGAAAGCGAACTCTTCGGATATGAAAGCGGCACCTTTACCGGGGGCAAAAAAGAGGGCAAGGCCGGATTGTTTGAGACGGCCCGGGAGGGCACGGTATTCCTGGATGAAATTGCGGACATGTCCCTGGCCTCCCAGGCCAAGCTGCTCCGCCTGATCCAGGAGGGGGCGGTGCGCCGGGTGGGGGGATCAAAGGAAATCCCCATCAACGCAAGGATCATCACGGCCACCAACAAGAACCTTGAGCAGCGGGTGGAGGACAAGAAATTCCGCAAGGATTTATACTACCGCATCTCTGTGCTGCCCATCCACATCCCCCCCCTGAGCCAGCGGCTGGATGATATCCCCCTGCTGGTGGAGCATTTCCTTTTTACCCTGACCTCCAGGCTGGAAAAGCAGATGCCCGGCCTCACCGCCTCTGCCTACGACAAGTTGAAACAGCACCTCTGGCCGGGCAATATCAGGGAACTTAAAAATGTGGTGGAACGGGCCGCCATATTGAGCGAAGGCCGTTCAATCGATGTGGACAGCATCCTTTTCAGCCATGAGATGCCCCACAGCGCGATTCCCATGAACCACAGCCCGGCCCTGACCCAGTCCTCCCTCAAGTCCCAGGTGGGTGAACTGGAGAAAAAAATCATTGTCAGTGCACTCAAGACCCATCACACCATCCGCCAGGCCGCCCGGGTGCTCCAGATTTCCCATCCGGCCCTGCTGAATAAAATGAAGAAATACAAGATTCGGAAAACCACCCGCATCCGGTCCTGAAACCGGGCAACGGCCTGCCGCCACGGTTTAAACCGTATGACCTGCCACAGCATGCCATATGAGAATGCAAGTGGCGGCATGGGGTGACCCCGGGTATGATCAACACGTTTGTATTCCTCAACGGCCGATAAAATCTGCTTCCCCTTGAAAATGGCACATTGTGGTATATTTTAAGGGAAGTATTTCTGTACCTGCCGTTATTCAAAATTCGTCTATTCTCCTGTTGACCAATGCTTATACAGAAATTAAACAAAGAATATTTCTAGGGAGTGTTAAAATGAAAATAGCAAAGAATAATGTACCCATTAGAATTGATGTGCCCGGGGCTACAGCCCGGCAAATTAAAGATTTTGGGGATGCAACAGGCTATGGGAAGATTGGCGGCGAATATTTTTCTCTGTCTTCCGGAACCGACCTTGCGCCTTTACTAAAGGGACTTGAAGGAGACCTCTGCCAGTCTCCTCACTGGGGGTTTATTATTGAAGGGCAATTGACAGTTGACTTTTCAGACGGCCATTCTGAAACCGTCAGTGAAAGTGATTTGTTTTTCTGGCCTCCTGGCCATACGATCAAAGCAGATAAGGATACTGAAATGATTTTGTTTAGTCCTGAGCACGAACATAGTGAGGTTATGGATCACGTTCTTTCCAAACTGGCATAATAATTTCGTCTGATTTTTTTTGTGTTTACTTGAGGAGGCTCATTCATTTGGAGTGAGCCTCCCATTTTTATGCTGATCATGCAATTGCCCTGGCCCACGAATAGACGATTGCGATATATCATATTCTTTTGTATGATGAGTGACTTGCCAGTCGTTTAAATTTTGTGAAAATTTGCAGGGTCCATTCGCGACAGTCCTCGACCAAAGGAAATGACAGGGAGGAAATATGAACGTTTCAAAAGGACTTGGGATTATTTTTTTCCTTATTTTATTATTCCCTTCATTTTCCAGGTCCGAACCAATGAAGTTTGCCTATTTTGACAATTATCCGCCCCGCTCCTACAGGACCGAAGGGAAAATGACCGGTATTATCATTGATATCATCGATATTGTGGTCAAAGATCGAATGGGTATAGATGTCATTCATGAGGGGTTTCCGTGGGCACGGGCTCAAGTGATGGTAAAGAACGGTGAATTCGATGCGTTTGTTACGGTTCCCACACCTGAAAGAAGGACCTATACATTCATAAGCAGGGAACCGCTATTTAAATTTGAAACTTTTATTGCGGCACCAGCGGATCACAATAAACTTTATGAATTGAAACAGGTGACCTCCGTTGACGGATTAAAGGACTTTAAACTGGTGGATTATCTTGGAAACGGATGGGCCAAAAAAGCATTGAAAGAGCTGAACGTTTACTGGCTGCCCAATTACGAGGCGATTTTTACTTTCCTGTTACAAGGAAAAGCCGATGCCGTGATTGTATCGGAGGTGGGGATCAATACGATTAAAAACTGTGGATATCAGGACAGCGTTGTTGTGTTGCCCCATCCCATTTCGTCCATAGGCTTTTACCTTTGTGTCGGTAAAAGATCTGCATATAAAGAAATATTGAAGGATTTTGATTCAGAAATAAAAAAGGCGAAGGACGAGGGAATAATAAAAAAGATAATTGATTCATATTATAATTAATTCCCCATGAGCGCTACGCGTTTAGTAAGGCGTTGAAAATTATCAGCGAACTCATTGATGAGAATTAAAGTGCAAATTACTCCGGTTAGTGTGAAAATATCCTGATCAAGCCTTTTGGGCTTGTTGCTCCATCAAATTTCCCAGAAGATTAAAGCCCATGACCGCAGCCATGATGCAAAGGCCTGGAAATATGGACAGGTGAGGGGCCGTGAACAGATAATCCTTGCCTTCCATGAGCAGGGTCCCCCACTCCGGATCTGGGGGCTGGACCCCGAACCCGAGAAACCCCAGGGCGGAAACGCTTAAGATACCCTTGGCCATGCCCACTGTGGCCAGGACCGTCATGGCAGGCCGGACCGTGGGCAAAAGATGACGGAAAATGATCATGCCAGGAGATACCCCGGACAGGCGGGCTGATTTTACGTAGAGGGCCTCCCGGGTGGTCAGGGCAATACCACGGGACAGGCGGGCGTATTTGGTCCATGACACACAGCTGATGGCAAAAATCAGGTTCAGGTCTCCCGGCCCCATGATGCCGGCCAGGGCTATGGCGGCCACCATCTCAGGAAATGCCAGGAACATGTCGGTAATGCGCATGAAAATTTCGTCTGCCCAGCCTTTGAAATACCCGGCAGCCAGCCCGATGGCTGTTCCCAGACCTGCAGAGAGGGCAACGGCGGCAAACCCAATACCTAGGGAGGCCCTGGCGCCGCAAAGAATCCGGGAAAACAGGCACCGGCCCAACGCATCGCAGCCCATGGGAAATTGCATGCAGGGCGGACTGAGCCGCATGGCAGGATTCGGGGCCAGGGGATCATTGGGGGCCAGGCCAGGCCCTGCGAAAACCATAACGACCAGAAGGATTAACACCCCGGAAGCCATGCTGCCCAGAGGATTTCGGGCCGCTGAGACCATAAGATGCCTGAAGGAGGGCAGCCTGTGCCGTAAACTCATTGTATCCGTATCCTTGGGTCCAGTGTGCCGCAGATCAGATCCACGGTGAAATTGATCAAAACAAAAATCGTCCCGGTAAATAATACCACCCCCTGAATCAGGGGATAGTCCCGGTTGCAGATGGCGTCCACCATGAGGCTGCCCAGTCCCGGCCATGAAAACACCACTTCCGTTATCACAGCCCCTTCAAGGATCAGGCCGAATTCCAGGCCGACAATGGTGACCAGCGGGATCAGGGTGTTCTTGAGCACATGTTTTCCCAGAACCCTTGGAGCGTCTGTCCCCCTGGCCCTCAGGGCAAGGATATGGTCTGACGCCAGGGTCTGGATGATGGAAAGGCGCAGCAGCCTGGCAATATAAGCGGTAATGGATGTACCCAGGGTCAGGGCGGGCATGATCAGATGCTGCCATCCCCCGGTTCCGAAACTGGGGAGCCAGTGAAGGTGCACCGCAAAAAAGGTGATCAGGAGAATCCCCAGCCAGAAATTGGGGATGGAAAGTCCCAGCACGGACAGGGAAACCGATACCGAATCCAGCCAGGACCCCCGGTTAAGACCTGCCAGGGTTCCCAGGGGCAGGGCCACGGCCAGGGCGATGAGAATGGAGACTGCGGCCAGTTCAAAGGTTTTTGAAAATCTTTGACAGATCAGATGAAAAACATTTGCTTCTTCCACCAGGGAGTATCCGAAATCAAGCCGGACAACATGGGAGAGCCATCGACCGTACTGGACAAGAAAGGGCTGGTCCAGTCCCTCTTTTTCCCTGATCCATTCCACGGTGGCGCTGTCCAGTTGGCTTTCCCCCCCGTACCTGGCAACGGCGATCTCCCTTGCTGCATCCCCCGGGGCCAGAAGAATCATGGCATAGGTGAGAAAGGAGGCCCCGAAGAGCACCAATGCCATTCCTGCTGTTTTTTTGATTAAAAGACCCGACATGGATGCTCCCCGTACATATGGCAGGATACATAGTGAGTGGATGAAAGCCGGACAGCATCCGGCGCCTTTTTTCTGCACACGGCTGCAGCCTCGGGGCACCGGGTATGGAAAATACAGCCCCGGGGCAGGTCCTGGGCAGACGGCGCCTCCCCCTTGAGCACCAGCCGTTTTCCCTTCCAGATCCCCGGCGTAAAAGAGGCAGACAAAAGCGCCCGGGTGTAGGGATGGGCCGGTTCAGACAAAAGGGTGGATTTTGAGCCGGTTTCCAGAATCCGTCCAAGGTAGATGACCCCTATCCGGGTGGCCATGGCCTTGACCAGGGCCATGTCATGGGTAATGGTAAAGCAGGTTATGGGATACTTTTCCTTGATCCGGCACAGCAGACGGGTGATCCGGGTCTTGATCAGGCTGTCCAGGGCTGTCAGGGGTTCATCCAGGATGAGTAGTTCAGGCCGGGTGGCCAGAGATCTTGCGATGCAGACCCGCTGGTTCTGGCCGCCGGATGCCTGAACCGGCTTTCGTTCCAGCAGATCGGTTGTCAGACCGGTATCCCGGATGAGCGGGGCAAGAAGGGCCTGCCGCTCTGACGGCCTGATCCCCCTGGCGGCCAGGGGTTCTTCAAGGGACCGGCGCAAGGGCTGGAAAGGGTTTAACGCCTGCACAGGATCCTGGAATACCATCTGGGTTTTTTTCATCAGCATCTTATGGTTCCTGTTGCCGGATCTTGTTATTTTCTTCCCCTTGAACATCAGGTGCCCCTCCTGAAAGGACTGCAGTCCTGCAAGGGCCAGGGCAAGGGTGCTCTTGCCTGATCCGCTTTCGCCGATCAGGCAGAAGGAATCCCCTTTTTCCAGGGTTAAGCAGATCTGTTTGACTCCCCAGAACAGGGAACTGCGGCCGAACCTGCGGGATTGTGCCCTGAAGGCGACGCCAAAATTTTCAATTTGAATCAATGGGTCGGGCACAGGTTTTCCTCACTGATGCCGGTGCCGGATATGAGCTGGCTTGTGTACTCATGTTCCGGGTGGTTAAAGAGGGCTTCCACATCCTGGGTTTCAAGGATGGTGCCCTGGTGCATCACCGATATCCGGTCGCAGACATGGGCCGCCATGGCCAGGTCATGGGTGATGAGGATAAAGGCTGTCTGCCGGGTCTGCCTGAGCCGGGAAATCAGTTCAATGATCTGCAGGGCAATGGTGGGATCAAGGGCTGAGGTGACCTCATCCAGAATCATGGCACTGGGAGCGGCCAGCAGGGCCATGACCAGCTGGGCCCGCTGGAGCATGCCCCGGCTCCACTGGTGGGGGTATTGGCGGCACCGTAATTTTGGAGACGCAATGCCCACCTCTTCCAGCAGATGATACACCCGGTCCATGGATTGTGCAGGTTTGGGAAGGATGGAAAGGGCATCCCGGAACTGGTTGGCCATGGTAAATACCGGGTCCATGGCCGATTCCGGATTCTGGAGCACCAGGGATATCTTTGTCCCCCGGAAAGGGTCTGCGGCCCGTGCTGCATTGTCCGCCACATTGACGCCATCAATCAGAATGGCGCCGGATATAATACGGGCCGGGGCCTCCAGCCGGACAAGACTCCGGGCAAAAAGGCTTTTTCCGCACCCGGATTCCCCCACAAGCCCATGGATCTCCCCCCGGGCAAGGCAGAAATCCACATCCTTTAACAGGACCCGGTTCTCTTTTTTGGCCCGGACCGCCACGTTAAGCCGGGTGACGCTCAGAATGTTTGGGCCTGGCTGGTGTGTACCGGTCATACCGCTATTCTTTGCCAATGGTATGGGTTAAGAGGTATTTTTCAGCCGGATGGATCCTGTATCCATTGACACGGTCTGACATGGCTGTGACCATGGCTTTGTGAAAAAGGACGATGACCGGGCTCTCATCATAGATGATCTTCTGGACCTGGTTGTACAGGCGGATACGGTCTGCCGGGTCAAAGCAGGTCCTGGCCTCCTTGAGCAGTCTGTCCAGTTCCGGGTTGGCATAGCCCATGAAATTTGACCTTGCCCCGGTCATGAACACATCTGAAAGAAATGCATCCGGATCTCCCTGGGGGGCGGTGTTCCACATCTGTAGGTTGAGGTGGACCCGGCCCTGCCCCATGGCCTGGTTGATGGGAGACCCTTTTTTGGTCACCCGGATGCCGGCATCAATGCCCACCCGGGCCAGCTGGGACTTGATCAGTTCCAGGGTCGGTTTCAATGCGGCCCGGGTTTCGTATGTCCACATCTCTATATGCAGGGGGTTATTGTCCTTTTCCCTTATTCCGTCACCGTCCAGATCCCTGGCCCCGGCCGATTCCAGAAGGGAAACCGCCTTTTCAGGATCATAGGGGTAAGGGGAAAGGTCTGTGCGGCACCAGGGCAGTACTTTGGGAAAGACCGACGCCCCCACTTTTCCGCCGATGCTGCCCAGCACTGAGTCAAGGATCTGGCTGCGGTCAATGGCGAAATTAAGGGCTTTGCGGATTATGGGGTCGGCCAGGGGGCCGTCCTTGACCCTTACAAAGAAAAAACAAAGCCGGGCTGTGGGACGGTGTTCAATCCTGCTTTTGCCCTGCTGCATCAGGCGCAGGGCATCCAGTTCCGGAAAGTTGGTGGCCATGTCGATTTTACCCGACTCAAAGGCCAGCATCCGGGATACCGGATTTTTGATGATAAAAAGTTCAGCCTGCTCAATTTTGGGAGTGCCGCCCCAATATCCGTCAAAGGCGGTGACAATGGTTTTCTCGCTGGGCACGATCTTTTTAAGTTTAAACGGACCTGTCGCGGCAAGTTTGTTTCCGGACGGGTCAACGATTGCCGTTTCCGGCGAGGTTAGATTGTAAATAAAGCCGGCATGGGGATGGCAGGTCTCCACGGTCAGGGAAAGGTCCCCTGTGACCTGGATGGATTTTATATCCAAAAGACCCTGGATCCGCTTGTTAAATCCATCGCTTTTTTCATCGATCAGGCGTTCAAGGGAGTTTTTCACCGCCTGGGCCGTCATCGGGGCCCCGGTGTGAAAAGAAATATTATCCCGGAGGCGGATTTCCCAGGTCTGGGGAGATAGATTCTTGAACCCCCGGGCCAGCCAGGGTTTCAGGCTCATATCAAAATCAAGGGCAAACAGGGTTTCCGTGATACCGGCCTCACTGGCATACCAGCCGTTTGACCCCCTTGCCGGGTCCAGGCTGGAACTCGTGGGGCCAAAGGGTTTGGCAATGGTAAAAGAGTCTGCGCACAAGGCGATGGACGCCCACAGGCAGAGCACCAGACAGAGGACGGCCCTGCCGGGCCAGGCAAAAAGGCCCGGTCCGGCAGGGGAAGGTTGTGCATTTAAATTATCCATAAATTCCTTATTACAGGGATACTGACACGGTGGCCATGACGGTCCGGCCCTGTGCCGCATAGTATTCATAATACTCTTCATCGAACAGGTTATCCACGGACAGGGTGAAGGCCAGTTTTTTACTGGGCCTGTACGTGACCTGGGAATCCACGACAAAAGAGTCTGAGTAGTCCTTATATCCGGAATCGGCATAGGCCGTCCGTTCATCCCGCATAACACTGTCAGAGTATCGCAAGTTGACAGAGGCGTCCAGCACGTCGGTAAAATAGCCTAACCAGAAGTTAAAGATATCGGTTGGCACCTCATCTACCTCTTTGCCAAGTTTACTTGCATCTGAAATCACAGTATATTCGGACCAGTGGTGGGTATAGTGGATCCCTCCCTTAAGGTTCCAGGGCAGGTTGGCTTCAATGCCGAGTTCAATGCCGTCAACTTCGGCCTCTCCTGCGTTGATCCGTTTTGATTCGTGAACAACGACGCCGCTGGTATTGGTATAACTGGTTGTCTGTGATGTAATCATGTCCTCCAGATTGTTCTGGAAATATGTTGCTTTGGCGCGCAAGCGTTTGTTCAGGAACTCCCACTCTGTGCCCACTTCCCAGGATGTGTTTGTGGTCGCCTTAAGATCCGGGTTTGGCGAACAGGTATAGATTTCCCCCCCATTTACATATTCATAGTTGGCGATTCTGTAATACAGGGAGGGGGCAGTAAAGGATTTCCCGTAAGAGCCCCGCAGCACGCCGTTGTCCGTCAGCCTGAAAAGCACAGAGGCCTTGGGGCTGAACTGTCCGTCATCCATGTCTTCATAGGTCACATGGTTGCCGGCGTTATTTGTATATTCGGTATCCGTGCCCCACCAATGGTCATACCGTCCCCCAAGATACAGGGTGGTGGACTCAATGGGCGTATATTCCGCCTGGATAAACGTACCCCAGGTCAGGCTTTCCCCGGTTGTTTCATAATCAGCAGAGGCCCAGCTGTCCTTGTCACTGGCATTGAACAGGGTATATTTGGTGTCCGTGGCAGTCTCTTTTACCCCCTGGGTGCCCAGGGTTAAAAGAAACCGGTTGTCCATCAGGTGAAAGGTGCCGGACAAGTCTGCCTGAAGCAGATCGTTGTCTTTGACTGTGGTTTTGGCGCTTGAAACGGAATGTTCCTGGGTCTCCTTGCCATTGTATCCCACCAGGGCCGTGACATCCAGCTGGCCCGGCACGGAGTAGTCATAATGAAGGGTGTGGACATTGGATTCTTTTTGGTAGGTGGTGCCTGTAAACGAGGTGGCGCTTTGGTTGATCTCATAGTAGTTGCCACCATTCTGGATATAGACATCCCCGGCCCCGATGGCGTTGCCGCTGGCGTCCGTTAAATAGCTGTGGCCGCCGCTCCATCCATTTTCGAACTGGCTGATATTAAAGCTGTACCAGAGTTTGGAGTCTTCAGAAAGCTCCAATCCGGTTTTTATAAACGCCCCGTAATCCTCATACCAGTTTTCTCCCTGGGTTCCTATGATGGCCCGGGTATCACCGTTGGTGGGGTCAATGTCCGTGGCTGTGTTCGTCGCAATGGGGGTTGCTGGGTCCAGTGGCCCGACTACAGGGCTTGTCAGCGATCTGACAGTCGGGTTCGTTTCATACCCGTCCGTGGTCCTGTATTTAAAACTCATGGAGTAGAAAAATTTGTCTCCAAGTGTTTTATCCGCCCAGGAAAGATTTTCAGAATCGGTCGGGGAGAATGGGCGGTCGGCAATACGTGCGCTGAAAAACTGGGTATTGTCGGTGCCGTAGGTAAAAGAGGCCTCCGCCTCCATATCATAGGGGATTTTGGTCTCATAATTGATGACACCGGTCTGGGCAAGGGTGCCGTAAAGGGAAGAAAAAGGTCCCCGCACCACCTCGATTTTTTCCACATCCTTCATGGGGATGGCGCCTGTGTTATAGTAATGGCCGTAATCGTACCAGTTGAGCCCGTCAACCATAACAAGGGCCCTGTTGCCGCGGATCATGGGCCGGGACCAGTAATCGGCCAGGCCCCTGTACTGGCGCGGGTAGATCCCTTCCGTCCGGAACAAGGGTTTAAAAGGGTGTTCCGAATTAAAGGCATCAATTTCATTTTCGGAAATCACGGAAACCGATGCCGGTGAATCCAGAGGCGCCTTGGGCGTTTTGGTGGCAATAACCGTCATCCCCTCAAGCTCGCAGCTCTTGTCAGTTTCGACAGCCCCCTGATCCGTGGACGGATCTGCCTCGGTTCCAGCCCAGGCAGGGGCGCATAGGGCCAGAGAGATTACAATACTACACAACAACAGTCTTACATGTTTCATTTACTTTTCCTTGGATAAAGTTAATAAAAAGAGAAAACAAACAAAGAGACTCATTTGTTTCCGTAGACAACAAAAAATGGTGGTGGAGAATATCTGTCTCTCCCATAGGGGTTCACCCCGAAATACTTATTGATGTCACAGGTAAGCACCTGCTCAAATCCGGCCTTTTCCATCAGGTGGCCTACATCCCTCAAGGTGACGCCCTCGTAGAGGGGAAGGGAAGGAATCAGGGAAGAATAGTGGGAAAAAAAGCGGCATGAGATCAATCTGCGGGTTCTGAGGAACCCTTTTGCCGTTTTTAGCACCAAATGGTGGATTCTGGACCAGGTGATATTGCGCCAATAACCGTCGGAAATAATGATGCGGCCCCCGGGTCTTAACACCCTGTGCCACTCTTTAACGGCTGCTTCTGGATGGGGGAGGGTCCACACAAGATTCCGGGTGGTGACGACATCAAAGGAGTCGTTTTCAAAGGGTAGATTTTCAGCATCCCCGGTCCTGAAATCAACACAAAGCCCGAATTCTTTGGCTTTCTGCCGGGCTTGTCTTATCATGCCGGGGGAGATGTCGATGCCCGTCACTTGAAACCCTTCCTGGGCAAGGTAAAACGCCAGCTGTCCAGGACCGGTTCCTAGATCAAGGGCGCAAATTCCCTTGCCTTGGACATGGGACACCAAATCTTTGATGGTGGATTCCCAGTTTTTTACGGTTTCGACAGATTTTGCATGATCCAGTTCGTAACTTGCGCTTCTCCAGTTCCAGTATCGTTCAATCCTGTTTTTAAGCTTGTCTCTGCCAAAGGCTGCCATTGTTCTCTGCTCCTAGTCAATCGTATCGTGCGGCATACCCAAAAAAAAACCACAAAGGTCCGGTATGCGGTAAACGCCTGAACCTTCATGGTTAATTCTTTTAGATGCCCTAGGCAGAACTCAAGCTGCTTCGGCTGATTTTAAAAATTGGACGAAATTGTTCTTTGCTTTCTAGCAAAAGTTGATTTTCAATATTAAACTGCAAAAGTTTAGTCAAGAAAAAAAGAACCTTTTGTCCATCATTGATGATGTTCAGAGAGATTATCCAATGATAATATATTGTGGCAGTCATAAAATGCCGAGGTTCAATTTACTTACTGATTCCCCCGTGCCGAGGCCGGGTCCATGCCTCCTTGGAAAAATGGAAAAAAGCGTCAACCCTCCCCTCTTCTTTGCATCGTATCCGGGGGCATGAGCCCTGGCAATACCTCTCTTCCGGCTTTTCAAGCTGCCGTTGAAATGTTACACTGGCCCTAATTTTCAATACCCGGTGCGCAAGTGCCAAAGAGAGGACATAGTGAAGTCAAAAGCCCTTGAGGTCAATCTTTCCGATACGCGGGCCGAGGTGGCCGTGGATGAAAAATATGAACTGCTCCTGGATTTTTTCGACGGGTATGTGGGGATACTGAACCGGCTGGAAACCTTTTTAAAGGAACTCTCCCACCCCTACCGGAACTGGGGGTTTATTGTGACCGAGTCCAGGCATTTTGCCCTGCATTATTTTCATCTGTACAAATCCCGGGACCGGGGGCGGCAGGCCATGGCCCTTTTCTGCGATATCTTTGCCGTGGCCTTTGAAACCGTGGACTCCCCCGACATCAAGGCAAATGCCGCAGACAACCTCATGCTGGTCCTCCACCACATAGCCAAGGACGGCAAAGATGGCCTGGCCCGCTTCAAGGACCTTATGGTGCGGGAACTGAACCACATACTCTCCTGGGGAGATGAGGATTTCTTTTATATTGTGGTCTCATATTACCAGCCTGACCGCATGGCACGGATTCTGGGGGAGGGGGAGCTGTACGGGGACTGCGGCGAACTGCTCCTGCCCCTGAACCGGCTGCTGATCCGGTTCTATGATGCCTCATTTGCCTTCTGGCTCACCCAGGACGATCCCAAGGTGTGGATGAGGGAGAATATTGACGAGTGGCGGCTGAGCCCGGAGATGATCGAATTGCTGGACACCGTTTCCCATGACCGGATCCGGGAGTGGCAGGGCCGGCTGGGAGAGGTCAAGTCCATGGATCCGGCCGGGGCGGAAGCCACGGCGGCCCTGACGGCCCTGCCCGGACACAGGGATGTGGTCAAGCTGTTCCGGGAGATGCCCCGGCAGATCCTGACCCTGGCGGACGGCCGGACCTACGGCAAGTATTTCAAGCTCACCTTCCTCTTTTATATTATCCATGCCTCCGGCCTTTCCATTATCCACCGGGAGGCCCTGGGGGACATCCACCGGACCCTGATCCGCCTCATCGGGGAGCGGGACTACAAAAAGGATATCCCCATTGTGGACCAGACCTTTGCCCTGCTCAAGGAGCATAAGGGCCGGTATCCGGGCACGGTGCTGGAGTGTATCCACAAAATCGGGGATGCGGTGTACAACACCGACGAAATTGAGCTGATCAACCATTTCATCGACCGGTCCGTGGACCACGGGTTCCAGTTTCCCATGATCCGTGGCACCGGAGACGACTGGCAGATCAAGGGTAACATGGCCCATGTGAAAAATATCCGGGTTTTCCTCAACCTGGTGGGCAAGCACCCCAAAAAGTCCAAGCGCCTGCTTTCGGCCCTGATCACCTCCCTGGCCGTGGGCGGGGTGTTCATCCGGGACACCGACCTCTTTCCCCGGGATATTACCAAGTTCCTCAATACCGATATCGGGCCGGTGTACAACCTGGTCAAGCAGCTTTCCCGGCTGCTGCCGGCCTTTTTCAATGAAATCGGGGCCGAGGGGGAGCTGAGGGATATTTCCACCCAGCTGGACGAGGCCTGCTTCCGCCGGGACCGGCTGATTCATTTTTTAAGGAAGCAGTGCCATGTGGAAAGTTCGTCGCGCATCGTGGAGTTTATCCAGGAGGTCATGGCCTTCTGGACGACCCGGGATAAATCCGCCCTTGCGCCCTATGTCCCCCCCTCCATCTATGGGGAAATCGAACCTTCGGGCAAATATGTGGACGGGCCCCACGCCATTTTCCAGGCCCTGGCCTATAACAAGCTGGCCACCCCTTCCGATTATCTGCTCACCTCCCAGGAGGAGCTGGAGGCCATGGTGGACCGGGTGGACGGGGTGACGGAACTGGACCGGACCCGGTCAAAGCTCATGCTCAGGTTTTTTAAACTGCTCAACCAGAAATACGGTACCGACAACCTGGATCTCAAAGACTACCTGGCCGCCCACAGGGCCGAAGGCCTGCCCGATCCATCGGATGCCATCACCGCCATGGGGGAGGATAACCTGGAAGCCCGGATCGAAAGCCTGTTGGCCTATATGGCCGAATTGCGTGACATTATCCTGTCGGACAGGGCCTTCCCCGTGAACGAGGCCATCTACCACAAACGCCACATCGCCGTGGACATCCCCTCCATGTACGGCTCCTACAGCGAGGCCAAGTTTGACGCCCTGGGGCTGACCCTGAGGATCGAAAGCGTGGTCAATGTGCTTTTTGAAGACCTGATCAATTCCATTGACCTGCGGCTGATCACCAAACCCACCTTTGTGAGGATTTTCCGGGTTCTGAGGCTTTTCCGCCAGGCCCTGGCCCTGGACGGCATTGTCTCCAACAAGCTGGACACCCAGATGGAATTTCTAAAATATTCCATCAACATCACCACCTGTTCCTTTACCCAGTACCTGGATATTTTCAAGGGCTTTACCCGGGCCGTGGCCGATGCCGTCAACGATCATTTCAACAACCTCCACTCCCGGAATCTTTCCCACATCGACCGGCGCATCGGCCGGGACAAGATTCTGGACAAGTACCTGCCCCAGGGCTATGCCAAGAATACGGAGTTCAACGCCAAAATGGCCAAAAAGCTGGACCAGCGGGTGGCGGACATTTTTTTCAGGGACCGCATCGCCACCTCCCTGGGCCTCCAGCAATTGGATGTTTTTTTGAACCGGATTCTCAGCACCCTTTTCCGCCAGTCCGAGCGGCTCTCCCAGGATGAACTCTCCGCCCTGCTCAATTACGACCCCAAGGCGGCGATTTCCACCATCGGCGGCGGCAAGCAGTTCAGCCACAACATTATCTACCTGGGCAACAAGGGGCTGAACCTGATCAAGCTCAAGGACCTGGGCGTGGCCGTGCCAAACGGGTTCATCATCACCACCGAGGTATTTAAATGCCTGGATCTCATTGATTCCTATATCCCTGCATCGGTGAATTTCAAACAGCTGGTGACCAAGATGCTGGGGCAGCTTGAAGAGACCACGGGCCGCAAGTTCGGGGACAGGGAAAATCCGCTTCTCCTTTCGGTCCGCTCCGGCGCCTCCATTTCCCAGCCCGGGATGCTGGATTCATTTTTAAATGTGGGCATCAACGAAGAGATCGCCGCCAGCCTGGCGGAAAAGTCGGGTAACCCCTGGTTTGCCTGGGATTCCTACCGCCGGTTTATCCAGGCCTACGGCATGGTCTACGGCATCCAGCGGGACCGTTTCGACGAAATTATTAAACGGTTCAAAGACCGTGCCGGTATCACATTCAAGCGGTATTTCACCGGCTCCCAGATGCGGGAGGTGGCCATGGCCTATAAGCGGCTGCTGCTGGACGAGGGGGTGGCGCTGATCGAATCGCCCATGGACCAGCTTTTTCTGGCCATCAGCAAGGTGTTTTCCTCCTGGAATTCCAAGCGGGCCAAGGATTACCGAAAAATTATCGGAATTTCCGACGACTGGGGTACGGCCGTGACCGTCCAGTCCATGGTGTTCGGCAACCGGTCCCGGGAGTCCGGATCCGGGGTGGCTTTCACCCACAGCCCCAAGCTGCCGGGGGACGCCATACGGCTCTGGGGGGATTTTACCATTGGCAACCAGGGGGAAGATGTGGTATCCGGTCTGGTAAAAACCTTGCCCATTTCCGAGATCCAGCGGGAATTGGAAAAGCGGGATACCAAGATCAGCCTGGAAACCCGGTTTCCAAAAATTTATGAGCAGCTCCGGGCCATTGTCCGGCGGCTGATTTACGAGGGCGGGTGGAATCCCCAGGAGATAGAGTTTACCTTTGAAGGGGCTGAGGGCGACGACCTGTTCATCCTTCAGGCCAGGGACCTCTCCCTTCGGGATACCAAAAAGATAGAGCGGTTTGACGCAGACGGCCATGCGCTTGAAAAGGCCTATCTGGGCCAGGGTATCGGGGTCTCCGGCGGGGCCATGAGCGGCCGGATTGTCTTTACCCTGGAGGAAATCGACGGGTTCCGGCGCCAGGATCCCGACGCCAGGCTGATTCTGGTGAGAAACGATACCGTGCCCGACGACATCCTGGAGATTGATGCGGCGGACGGTATTCTTACGGCCAGGGGGGGGCTGACCTCCCATGCGGCCGTGGTGGCCTATAACCTGGGCAAGACCTGTGTGGTGGGGTGTGAAAAACTGATCTGCAATGAAGAGGAACGGACCTGTGAACTGGGCGGCGTGACCATGAATACGGGGGATTTCATCAGCATCAACGGGTATAAGGGGCTCGTATACCAGGGCCAGCTGACAGTGGTGGCTTGAATGAAAATTTACCCATCTACTTCTTTGCTGCAAAAGCGTGTATATGGGCAAATTTTCATCCAAGCGCTGAGTTGACATATTAATTATAAGGAATAGGAAAAATGACTAAGGTACTGGGTGTTAACGGTTTGGGAAGGATCGGAAAGCTGTCCCTGTGGCACCATGCGGGCAGGAAATATTTTGATGAAATTGTGATCAATGTGGGCCGGGAAGTGGGCACCTCCATGGAGGATATTATCCACTATATTGAACGGGACTCCACCTACGGCCGCCTGGAAGCATTCCTGCACGGATTCCAGGGAAAACCGGCCGTCACCGATGTGGATGCCGATGCCTCCACCATGAAGGTGAACGGGATTCCGGTGAAGATTCTTAAAAACAATCGAAATCCCAAAGACATTGAGTGGGCCGACCACAACGTGGATATTGTGGTGGATACCACCGGGCAGTTTCTGGACCCCAACATGCCGGCGGACGATGCCAAAGGATCCATCCGGGGCCACCTGGAAGCCGGCGCCCGCAAGGTGATTGCCTCGGCTCCCTTTAAGCTGAAACAGGGGGCGGTGATGCCAGAGGATGCGGTGACAACGGTCATGGGCATCAATGACAAGGACTATGATCCGGTTCGCCATTCCGTGATCTCCAATGCCTCCTGTACCACCACCTGCCTTTCCCACATGGTCAAGCCCCTCCTGGACGCCTTCGGGGTGGACCGGGTATTGTCCGCTTCCATGGCCACGGTCCATGCGGCCACCGGTTCCCAGCAGGTGCTGGACCGCCTGCCTGCGGCCGGAAAGACGGATCTGAGGAAAAACCGGTCCATCATGAATAATATTATACTGACCACCACCGGGGCGGCCAAGGCCCTGCAGCTGGTCATTCCGGAAATGGGCAGCATCGGTTTCATTGCCGAATCCGTTCGCATTCCCACCTCCACCGGCTCCCTGATCATTCTGGTGGTCAATCTCCAGGAGGAGCTGAACAAAGAACCCATCCGCAGGGACATGATCAATCAGATTTACCAGGATGCGGCCCAGCGCTGCGAAAACGGCTACCTGGTCTATTCAGGCAAGCAGAACGTCTCTTCGGATATCATCGGCACCCCCAGGGCCGCGGCCGTTATTGAGGGGCACGAAACCCACACCCGCACCGGGTCCATCTCCATTAATCTTTCGCAGATGCAGGGGATTGAAAAAGAGGTTCTGGAAAGCATCAAGGACCATGTGGGCCGTATCCAGGTTACCCAGGCTGTGATCTACGGCTGGTATGACAATGAAATGGCCTCCTATGTGAACATGATGGGGGACCGGACCGTGACCATTGCCGAGTCCATGGAGTAAACCGCTGTTATTTTTCTGCCGGCGCCCGGCCCTTTGGGCCCTGGTCGCCGGCAGTCTTTTATGGTCGGCCGCTTTTCCCGCCATGGCCGGCCTTAAATCCCCTTCCCTGCCCTTTGCCCCCGGAGAGGAGATCCGTTACGATGTCCGCTGGCAGATGTACAGGGCCGGGGAGGCCCGGGTCCGGGTGCTGCCTTTCACCCAGGTCAACGGAAGCCAGGCCTGGCATTTTGAACTCATGGCCGAATCCAATAAATTTATCGATCTTTTTTTCAAGGTCAGGGATCATATCCAGGGATTTGTCGATGGAGAATTTACCGGGTCCGTGGGATACCGGTATGCAGGCATGGGAAAAAAGAAAAAAGAGATACGGGTGGCATTTTCTCCGGACCGCACCACCGCTGCCTATTCCAATTTTAACGAGCACCGGGACCCCATAGATATACCACAGGGCAGCTTTGACCCCCTGTCCAGCTATTTTAAAATGAGGTGTTTCAGCCTGGGGGATAGCGGTACCCTTTCCTTTCCCGTGACCGACGGGAAAAAAGCCTTTATCCAGAAGGGGGATATCGTCGGCAGGGAGCGGATAATACTTGAGTCCGGGGAATATGACACCGTTGTGGTGGTGCCCTGGGTCACCCATTTTTCAGGGGTGTTTAAGAAAAGCAAGGACCCCACGGTCCGGGTCTGGATCACCGATGACGCACGCAAAATCCCTGTGAGGATCCGGATCAAGGTGGTGGTGGGGGCCATTTATTTTGATCTGGCAGGCTATGCGCCGGGGCAGAGATGATATTCCCCGTTCAGTTACGCTTTTGTGCCGGTCCGGAAAATTGTCAGGAGGAATCCCATGGAAATTCAATGGCTGGGTACGGCAGGATTCAGGATAGCGACATCAACGGCTTCGTTTTTAATTGACCCTTATCTGAGCCGGAACCCCGGCGCCGACCCCCGGCAGGAGTTGAGACCGGCCGATCTGGCGCCGGCATCCCATATTTTTGTTTCCCACGGTCATTTTGATCATCTTTTGGATGTGCCGGCCGTTGCCCGTCAGACAGGGGCAGAGGTCTGGTGCAGCCCCACGGCGGCCCGCACCCTTGAAGATATGGGGCTTGCCCCGGGGCAGATCCGGACCGTGGAGCACAACGGGGCAGAGGCCGATTTCAGCGGGATCCGGGCCCAGGCCTTTTACAGCCGGCATATCCGGTTTGATTTCCGCCTCATGGCCGCCACCCTGGCAAGGGTGGGCCGCCGGCTGCCCGACATCATCCCTTTGTTTGCCAATTTTCCCTGCGGCCAGGTTTTAAGCTGGCAGTTTGAATTGGAAGGCCGTCGTATCCGCTTTTTCGGCAGTGCCGGTGCCAGTGACAAGGAGCTTGAAGGGATCGGAAAAGGGGAGGTGGATATCCTTATGCTGCCCCTCCAGGGCCATTCGAAGATCTGTGCCAAGGGGGCCCGGCATGTGCGGTTCCTTGAGCCGGGCATGGTCATTCCCCACCACCAGGACGATTTCTATCCCCCGGTTTCACAGACGGTGGATATCTCTGACTTTGTCCACAGGGTTCAACAGGACTGCCCCGGCACACAAATCCGGGAAATGGCGTTGAATGAAATAATCCAGCTGTGAAAAAAAGGGTTGACAAACGGCAAATTCTCACAACTATGTGTTTATAGGCAATCAAAATAAGCTTAGGCTTATCCAAGATATACTTTGAAAGTGAGAGGGCACCATGAGCAATTACCAATGCCAGACATGCGGAAAAATCTCGTCTGATAAAGGCAAGGTCTGTGACCCGGTCGAAAACAGCGTTTCAACCCTTTATGTTTGCGAATCCTGCAATAAGCAGAGTATGAGAGCCGAAGAGGTCTGCCGTCCACAGGAGGTTTCACCTTCCTATTTCTGCGGAAAGTGCGGCACCTCCGGATCGAAAAAATCAGGCCTGTGTGAGCCCCGTGCCATCAGAGCCTGACCCGCAGATTACCCACATCCAGGTTGAGCCCACCACCCGGTGCAACCTGGAGTGTACCTCCTGCATCAAGCCGGTCTACAGGGATAAGTGGATTGAATGCCATATGTCCCCGGACCGGCTTGATACTGTTCTGGCCAATAGTCCCGGCGTTTCCTCTGTCCATCTCCAGGGCTGGGGGGAGCCTTTGCTTCACCCGGATCTCCCGGCCATGATCCGGGTCTGCAAGGCCCGGGGACTTGTGGTCAGCTTTACCACCAACGGGTCATTTATGGACAGGGGGCTGGCGGACCGGCTCATTGAAGCGGGGCTGGACGCCATCACCTTTTCCATGGCCGGCGGCGGAGAAGTCACCCAGGATGCGGTCCGTGGCCGGGGAAGTTTTCGCCGCCTTAACGCGTCCGTCGCCCTTTTTCTGGACCGGCGGGCAACGGCCGGAGAGAGCGGAAGGATCAAGGTGGCCATTTCCTACCTGCTCACCCCCAAAAGTGTTGCCGAGCTTCCCAGGGTGGTGGGATGGTGCAGGAGATCGAGCATCGACCAACTGGCCACGGTTCACCTGACCCAGGCCGTCCACCCCGGCCAGGAGGCCCTCCAGTTTTTCCCATCCGCCCTGACCCTGTCCCAAAAATGGGTGCGGTTTTTCTCCAATTTCCGGGCCCTGGGCCGTAGCAGCTTTTGTTTTTCCCTGAGGCCGTTTTCTCCTGAGCCGCTGCCCGTCTGCGATAAAAATCCCGGTGGGACCTGCTTTGTATCTGTTGATGGCAGCGTTTCCCCCTGCGTGTTCCTCAATCCCCCTGTGGCCGGAGGCATAGCCTGGAAAAAAGGGAATGAAACGGCTGTGCAGGCACCGGTGGTTTTCGGCAACCTCATGGACCAGGGGCTAGATGCCGTATACAGGGGGGAAGAGTATGCCGCATTCCGCAGGGCATTCACGGAACGGACGGCCCTTTATGCCAGGGCATTGTCAACGGTGGGGTACGGCATGGAGGGAACGGAACAACTGGCCCGGGCCAGGGGGAAAATCGCCAGAGGGTTTGAGGCACATCCCCCGCCATCCCCCTGCCGGTTCTGCCGGAAACTGGAGGGGTTTTAATCCGCTATAATACAAATATACAATAACCGATCACAATGAGGAGGATCACCAGGACTTCCAGCAGGGTAAACCGGGCAATCATGAGGCAGATTTTCCGCTGGGAGGGATTCATGGTGAGGATGATCCGGTTCATCACCAGCCGCCAGAACAGGGTGGCCGGGGTGGTTTTCAGGTAGATTCTCAGGTATTCCCTTACCGCTTTAATCCAGAGCAGCACAGGGTCTGTCGGGGCTGGTTCGGCCCTGGCCTCCAGCCGGACATGGAGCCGGCCCGTTTTGCTGAAAAAGCAGATTCGGGTGTCAGCCTCCCCGTCAAGGGTGAGCGCAATGAGCTGTCCGCCCCTGCCGGTGAACGCCATGGTCCCCGAGAGGTCTGATTCGGCTTCGGTGGCATAGTCCTTTATCCGGGCCGTGAATCCGTCCCCCTCCCGTTCAAAGTCCAGGATAAACCAATTGGGGTGGAGGCGGAGTATCCGGTCGCCGGGAAAAAGCGGTGCGGCAGTGAATCCCTCCGGCACCCCAAGGCCCAGGTCAACCTCCCGGGAGAAGAAGGCCTCCCCCTTGTCTAAGGAATGATCATCAGCGGGCATGGCAGTAACGGATGAAGGTCTTTGTTTTTAATTCTGTCCCTGAGGCCCTTGCTCCGGCTGTTGTCCAGCAGGCCTTTGGATTTCTGCCAGGGGCCGATCACAATGAGGTCGCATCCCAGGGCCCCGGCGGCACGGGCAATGGTTTCGGCGATGTTGCCGATTTGCTGGTAAAATTCCGCCCGGGCGCCAGCGGGGTAGGCGGCCCTGATCCGGTCCCATTCCTCCTGGATTTCTTCGGTGACCTGGGTTTCCACATGGTCGAGAAATGTGGCGTGGGACTTGCTGGAGTTGAGCCAGTCGTCGCCGGTCATGCCCCGCCAGTCTTCGTCCAGGACGGTGAGTACGCTGACCCTGAGGGCGGGGTCCTTTTCAAGCCGGTCGAACACAAAGGCTTCGGCCTTTTGTGCCCCCTCGGTGCTGTGGGTACAAAGTAAAATGTGTTTAAACATTGGGCTTTCCTGCAGTTTAAAGTAAATGGCCTGTTGCGGCCACCGTTATCGGCAGCCGCAACAGGGGGTGTTAACTATGTCCAAATATAGCCTAGGCCAGCCACTTGGTGAACAGCAGTACCATAAATGTGGTGATCAGGCAGAATACCAGGGCGGTGAGATCTTCGTTCCGTTCGCTGGAGAAAACAGACAATGCCCGTTCTTCGTTAGCGTCGGCCTTGTTTTCAGTCATATTTTTTTCGCTCATGTTTTTCTCCTTTAATGCAATACAACGTCTTTAACCAGCCAGAGGACGACAAAGAAGGAAAGTGTTGCTTTGGTGGTCCCGGAAATGACGCCCATTACGATGGGCCATCCCCCTGCCTGGGTAATGGATTTTTTGGTAATCTGCATGCCCAGGCCGATGAGGCCGAAGGCAAAGAACCAGATCATGAAGTCAGTGAGGGTGACAACGGTCTTTGACTTTTTGTGTACCTGTTTCACCGCATGCTTGATGGCACTCTTCACTTCCGCGGAAATGGAGACCGTCTTGGCCTTGGCGGCGGCCAGGATGCCCTCAAGCTCGGTCATGCGGGCACGGCCCACCTGGTCGAACTTGGTTTTGTCATTGCGGTCCTGGTAGTTGCCGGCGATCTGGCGCTGGTGGATCAGGTCATTGACTGCCGCCATCTGTTCAGCGGTGAGGCCTTTGAATTCACCGGCGGCCATGGCTTTGTTCAGCACTTCCCATTCTTCGGGGGTCACCTGGGTCCGGTCATTGTAGGACACGTCAATGTATTTGCCCTTATAGTGGCCCGGAGGGGAGAACAGCCCGGCGGAAGACATTCCGAAAAGAATCAGAAAGCCCAGGATGAAGAGGGGGAATTTGTCGATGACAACGGATTTGAAGCTCAGCTTCTGGCCGGTTTCCTTGCCGAACCAGGTGGCCAGGACAAGAACGATGACGGGCAGGAAGAGTACACGGGTGATGTTGAAAATTTCGGCAACCTTCAAGGTTTTGATATCAACGGCGTTAAAGGCCAGGGCTGCGGCGGCAACCTGGGCGGAGTTGAGGATGCCGGTACCGGCCCAGGCACCGAACTGCACGGCATTCATCCCGGCCAGCTTGCCGATGGTGGGGAAGACAAACATGCAGATGATGCCGAAGGAGAGGATGGTGCCGATGGTATAGGCCATTTCAGTACTTTTGGCCTTGACCACGGGGGCCACGGCAACGGTGGCGGAAACCCCGCAGACCCCCATGCCCGCGGAAAGAACGCCGGTCATGGATTTGGGCTGCTTAAAGAGGTTCCCCAGCCAGAGGACCAGGAATACCGTGCCCAAAACGAAAAAGCCGATGAGCCATACCGAGTAAACCCCCAGCTTGGCCAGTTCGGCAAAGGAGTACCGGGCCCCCAGCATGATGACCCCCATTTTGAGGACGAACCGGGCACATTTAACGCCGGCTTCGGCAAATTTGGGGATGCCGTAGGAGTTGGTCAGCACCACCCCGGCCAGAATACCCAGGACAACGTAGTTGAGGTTGAGGACCTTATATAGTTTAAAGCCCAGAACCGGCTGCAGGGATGCACTCATGATTTTGACCATGGGTTCCAGGTACCACCGGATGGCCATGGCCATGAGAAGGATCATGATGACCCCGCCCAGGGGCTGGAGGAAAAACCGGTCAAACACGGAGTTCCCGGGTTCCTTGGCGGAGTTGATCAGGGCACCGACCAGGGCCAGTCCGCCCAGGATGAAACTCATCATCACCTGGAGGTCCATGGATTTATGGGTGTGCAGATACTTCATGGCGGGCAGCAGCACCCCGGTATTGACAATCAGTCCGTAGACAAGCAGAAACACGCCCATGATGATGACGGGCATGTTATCCTTAATTCGTGGCATAACGCCTCCTTAATTATAATAAATGGTTAAAAGAATACCCTTACTCAATGGGGGGCTGAACCGTTTTCATATCCCGGTTTTTCTTCCAGCCGGGGCACAAAATAGCTGCAGACAATGTGCAGCAGTTTTAATGCGGCCCAGAATCCCGCAACGGTGAACAGCACGCAGGCAGCCACGCCCGCGGGGGTGATGGCATCCCAATTGTGGATAAAGGCCACCACCGGGCTGAACAAATGGGTGGTGGCCGCCAGCACAACAACTCCCAGGATTCCGGTCAAAACGGAAAGGGGGGCAATAATTGTTCTGTTCATTTTAACTCCTTTGATGGTTGTCATTTTTCTGCCCGGATCAGGAGCAAAGGGTGTGCCATTGGGCCGGGACAACCCATGGGCGGTGCTTAACCGGCTGATAAATTAAGGGAATTTTTTATGGCTGACGTGGGGCGGTTGGACGTCTGCTGCCAAAGGTGTGTCTTTGAGTTGGCAGTCTGCGGCGGGGGGTGCATCCTCTAGGCCCCAGTTGACAGGCGGGGCGCTTTAAAGGGGCGGCGGATTTTTTTGTCCGCCGTCCCTCAGGGAGAACCGGCAATGGTCATCCGTTTCCCCTGGTTTTTCCGGAGGTGTCAAGGAGCTTCCGGATGGTCTGGTGAATATCTTTTATGGAAATGGGTTTCATCAGAAAGGCGTTAATCACAGACTCTTTGTATTTATTACTTGAAATTTTTTCACTGAATCCCGTGCATAGAATCACCGGGATATCCCTTCGCAGCTCCTTGAGGCGGGCGGCCAGGATATCTCCTGTCATCCGGGGCATAGTCATGTCGGTGACCACAATGTCAAAGGCGTGGGGGGCCCTTGCAAAGGCCTCAAGGGCCTTTCTGCTGTCGGTAAAGGCGGTTACCGAATACCCGTACTTTTCCAGAAAGCGGGTTCCCAGGGTGGTGATGCTCTCTTCATCGTCCACCAGGAGGACACGGCCGACGCCCCCTGAAATGGCCGGATCCGGCAGGTTCTCATTGTTGGGTGTGAAATCCGCCACCGGCAGAAATACCTGGAAGGTGGTGCCCTGGCCCGTTTCGCTGTATACCTTTATTTCTCCGTTCAGTTTCTGGACGATCCCGTAGGTCACGGCAAGGCCGAGTCCCGTGCCCTTCCCCTCGGACTTGGTGGTAAAATAGGGATCAAATATCTTTGTCAATGTCTCTTCATCCATGCCCGGGCCGTTGTCCGATACGGTCAGCCGGATATGGTGCCCCGGCGAAAGGTTTTCGAACCCCGGCTCCGGCAGGGCAGGGACTTCAACGGGTTTCAGGGAGACTTCGAAGCTGCCGTCGGTCTCCTCAACCGCATGGAAGGCATTGGTACACAGGTTCATGATGATCTGGTGCAGCAGTGTGGCATCCCCCAGCACCGGCGGACAGTCCTTGTCGATTTTCTGGTGTATCTCAATGGTCCGGGGAACGGATGCCCGCAAAAGCTTGAGGGCCTCCTTGACAATGCTCTGGAAGGAAACCGCTGTATTCTCCATTTCCGTCTGCCGGCTGAAGGTCAGGATCTGGCGGGTCAGGTCCCTGGCCCTGCCGGCGGCCTGGTAAATCTGTTTCATCATTTCATATTCCGGACTGCCCCCGGCCAGGTCCTGGAGTAATAGTTCCGAATATCCCAGGATCGGGAACAGGATATTGTTGAAATCGTGGGCAATCCCCCCGGCAAGGGTGCCGATGGCCTCCATGCGCTGGAAATGCTGGAGCCGTTTTTCCAGCCGCTTTTTTTCCTCCCTGGCCTCCAGCCGGATCCGTTCCTGGTTTTCAAGGGCGGATGCCATCTGGTTGAACCCCTCTGCCACCAGCCGGGCATGATCAATCTCCGACAGGTTTTTAATCCGGTAGGAGAGGTCCCCGGATTTCACCCTGTCCAGGGCTTTCCGGATTCTCTGGTTGATGGCATCCTCCATGGACTGCCTTGGAACGGTGGCAAAAAATATCCACTGGATGCCCGGAATCACCTCAAACCATACCACCAGGTCATCCCCCTGGCTGTTGGACAGAAGCCTGCGGCCGCTGCCCTCCGACAGCAGCTCCCCGGGCTCAATACCCTTGAACCGGGTGCCGAGCTGGTGGATATGGCGGCGATATACGCTGCCCTTTTCTTTATCGATTTCCGCCTCAATGGCAGGGTGGGCCACCATATAGCCTTCCCGGTCGATGATGAAATTGACCTGGTCTTTGAGATAGCCCTTAAAATCAAAATTGTTATAGAGGGAGGCCATGGGCAGATCAATACTCCACAGCCCGATAAAGCGGTCATCAAGGTAGACGGGGACGGAAGCGGAAATGATCAGCCCCTCTCCGGCATAATCAATGGTGGGGCGGGTCCACCGGATCTCCCTTTGGGGATTATTTTCCGGTGCCACGGACACATAGGTGTGATAGGCAGACCAGTCAAAATCCGGGGTAATGGCCGTTACCTGGTCAATATAGGGGAACTGCATCGAGGTATTGGTCACATCCTGATAGTAGATCCAGGCGGTGCCGGGCAGCCTTTGTCTGGCTTCCATCAGATATTGTCCCACATCTTTTAAACAATACATGCGAAATGAGGCCTCCGGATCGTCCCGGAGGTCCGGGTGCCATGAAAAGGAGACGGCATGGGCCGGGGCCCTGCCGCCCCTGAAAGCGGCCAGCAGCGGCAGGGAGATCCAGAACCCGTCATCATCCACACCGAAGCCGTCCTGCCGGTACCAGGCCTGAATATCGGCGCTATCCCTTGGCGTACGGGTAAAAAGGATAAGGGAAACGCGCTTTAACTCCTCCAGGGCATGGCAGCAGCTTTCAATATTGTGCGCCAGGGCCGACGATACCTGACTGACCTGTAGACGGATGGGACTGCTTTCAAACATGGGTCCTCCTGTATGCTGCATTGACCGTCTGCCGGTTCAGGGCCTTGGAAAAACGTCGAACAGATGAGAGCAACGTGTGGCGAGAACACTGTAAATTACTGGGAGGGAGCGGTATCCAAATTGCCTGAACGGATTGAAATTTAATCGAATATTGCTCGGATTATACGGGATCAGCCTAGGGCCGTCAAGGGATGCCGCCTGAATTCAGAGTCCGGGCAACCATTGCATTGACCGTTGCAATTTCCGGCAGACGATGTACAGGGGGGGGATAACTGGGAGGGGAAGTCATGTTATAAGTTAGTCCCCGGTGGGATTACCCGGTGGGTGGGGGGCTCCGTTTCTAGGCCGATTTCAAAACTGTTTTGATGTCCGTACTTCAACCAGACTTTAGGGCAACTTTTTGGGGACTACGTTGCTACCTTATTATATTGTATTACCCAAAATGCCGAGTGAATTTCATACAGAGTGGCGTCATGACACATAGAACTAAAAAAAACGTTATCATACCAATTATTGAAATTTCCATCAGCTCTGTTTTTTTTAGACAAGCCCAAAAAAATAGCCCTAAAAAGGCCAACGAAGCGACCCCTAAAATAGTAAAAAGGCCAAAATTCATCTTTTGAAACAATTTACCGTCTTTTTCTCCATAGGTATAGCTCAGTAGATCTTTGAAAAAATCGATAACCTCGCTGATAATGGGCTTTTCTCCTTGAATTTTTCCAACAACAATAATCAATGTTATGCAACCCATCCCCATCAGTATGATCCAGAAAACACTTGTTTGAATTTCAATGCCGGAAAGCGAAGATAGTTTGTCGAGGACGGTGGAAAAAAATTTCATGAACTTTTTTCTTTCTTTATCAAAAATGACATCAAAAGGAATACAAAGCTGGTAAAAGACACTGTGCTTGATAAAATTGGGTGGACTATTTGAATATCAAAGAAAATACTCAAACATAGAAAAAACAGAAATACTACACATATTAATGTAGAACGAGTTTGGAGTTTTTCTGGGGAATAAATGGATGTCATTTGTCTCCTGTAGTAGGCATTTTCTTTTTCAAGAGAGTCAATTTTATCCATCAAAAGCTTTCTTTCTTTTGTCCCCTTTTTATCATGCTTATGCAGTTGTTCGCTTATCCTCCCGATTCCCCTATCAAAATGTTCCATCATCAAAAGGACATCGGAAGAATTATCGTGAATTATTATTTCAGATACAGGATGATCAGAAGTTACTCTTTGATATCTCCTTTGAGACGGCTCATTAGCTGGATATAGATAATCCCAGCCTTCAACCTTGGGCAGATCTGTTACTTTAGACCCCATTATTACTCCCTCTCAAAAATGATTTTTTGCGGAGCAATTTGTACCTCATTTATAACGTCTTTGACATGGCAATCAAAAGACGCTTTGATATCCGGGCTTTCAGTTTCTTCGAAATTAAATATGTCTTCTACAATAATGGAAAGCCGTAGGCCTTTCTCCAGAAGAGTCCCGCTATCATTTGAGAGTTTAATGTAAAGCTCTTTCTGTGGGTTCGGAGACATGTTCTGTTTATCTATTTTGATATCATGTTTAATTTCACTGTACTCTCCGATTACATATTCAAAATTATGATTTTCTTTTTTAACTTTAATTGATACTGCCGTTTTTAATAGCTGTCCTTCAGCCTGGAAATTAATAAACTGATTTTTTATTTCCTCCAACATATTGTGGGTTTTGTCCTTGAGTGGCATGTTGATAATTATATAAGAATTAAACCCGTCGAGTTTCAGCCATGGTTGTTTTTTCAAAAAAGCAAAGAAATCCGTTACATTTTTTTTAAAAAGACTGCATGCTTTATCTATGCCTATGTTTTTGAAATTAAATGAGAGGACAGAACGTACAGGGGATATCTCTAACCTTTTTCCTGAATTATTCTGAAAAACAAACCTTGGAATTTGAGGGTCTGCATTACGGGGTACCCTCGTGAGTTGTCCCGCTTCCTCAAACAGGTTCTTAAGTCCATCTTCGAAACGAACAAGCTCTCGTTCTATATCTATGTGCGGTGCATGTTGAATGGAAAATGCAACATTCGCTATATACATTTTATTAAAGATACCTGATTTCATTTTGTGCCTTTAGATTCGAAATTAGATAAACAGAAAAATTTATGAAAGTGACTCCTATCCGCCATTATTGTCATTCAAAATAGTTTTGATAAAGATAGTAAATAATACTTGGAAGGTCAACATAGCTACCCCATATTTTTAGTTGTGCCGAACCCTTTTTGCCTATAGCCGGGTGGATCCGGGCGTTGCTGAGTCATGCCACTATGTCCGGGATGTGATCGTCAGGATCTGTGGTGTGGTTATCAACTATATGTTTTATTTGGTCGCAGGCGTCTTCATAGGCTTTCGGGTTCAGGAGAAAAAGTATGAGCAAATTACGCCAGAGGTCGCGGGCCTACTCGGGATCCTTGAAGGCGGCCAGGTCAATTTCCCAATCCTTTATTATATAGTCCATGATTCCTTTAGGGACATGACCTGTTTCCCGGAGGTACTTTCGGGCCGCACGTCTTAGCGTTGGTATGTGGAGCTCGCTCATGGGGTTTTGACCTTATCCCGCATGGATTTAAGGGCCGCCGATGAACCGTTTAGGGGGAATTTAAAATACACTTTGCCGTTGCCGTGCCAAGGCAGCTCTACCAATACGGAGTTGCCGCTTTCTATTTTTGATATTGCGAAGCGGTCTCCTTCGAAATGGATAAAATTCTCACCCCACCCTTGCGTTAAAGTTTCATTTTCGATGATGCTATCCCATTTAACTCGCGTCCCAAATACATAGTATCCTTCTTCCGTACCTCTAATGGAAAGATTCGGGGCTTCGGAAAAGCCGATATACACCCATTCGCTTTTTCCATCGCAGCCTACTCCTAACCATGCCTTTACGGTATGGTACGGCCAGTTCATTGATTTTGTGGGGCCGACACTGGGAGAAAACGCATATGCACTTGTTTTACCTGTCATCTCATCTACAGAGACAGATGTTTTCCATCGTGCGCTCCCGGCTTCTGCCGTTGAAACGGCGGCAATGAGGAATAAGAAAAAAGAAATTGTCAGTACAGAATGCTTGATGTTCATGGAAACACTCCTTAAGGATCGGGCAGGGTTGAGCCCCCGAAGTTTTTATCAGGTACAAAACGGCCTTTTCAGTTATTTAAATCTGCCGACAATAAAGACCCCCAGCCCTAAAAACATCAGTGTTAAGCCGGCGTTTAAGAGTTTGAAGCAGAGAAAGAGCCCGATTATGATCAGAAAGAAGCCGGCCGCTTCCCATTTACCACCGGATTTCTTGGCGACAGTGACAGTCGGTTGTTGATTTACCGGGTTTCCGCAATGAGGGCAAGAGGTCGCTTTGGATGAAATTTTTCTGGTGCATTCTGCACAATTGATAATAGCCATAAAGTTCTCCTTTGAATGATGGAAATCGGCAAAGATTGCCGAGCATGAAATAGTGAACCTACTGGAAAATATGGAAAAATGATTATTTTGATCTGCAGGATCTGCCGAAATAGTTGGCTCCTTTATTAGAATTTTTCAATCGCTTGTATACTTCCCAAGCCTTCCACTGTTATCATGATTCCGTCTGCGACCCTTGATACCTTGCACCAGCGGAACTCTAATGATCCTCTGAAATTCACCAGGCATTTAAAAACCTGGTTTCCCCCTTCTTTGAGTACGCGATCACGGGTTTTATGAAACTGATGAACAAGACGAATTTCATGACAGGCAACTCAACAGTTTACGTTGGACAATCTCATTACGTCGATGACCCGACAGCCCTTATCGATCAGAATGTTATTACTGCAGCCGGCAATGCCCCGGCCCATTTTTCGGCGGCTGCGTTCCTTGCATAGGCGTTGAAGGTGTTGTCAGTGGTCAAGCAGCTCAATCCGGGTCAGGGGAAGTATCGGGGTTGCAATGAATTCGATCCCTTGGCGGATCAGGGCTTTTTTAAATCTTAATACGGCTTTGGGGGCTGTTTTCTGGCTGATCCAGCCTTCCTTGGCCAGCGCCATGATGGTGGCTTCCATGTTTTTTGTTTCGTTTCGGGCAAAGAAGACAAGGGCCGGGTTGGCATTAAACCAGCCTGCCCGGGTCAATACGCCGCATCCCCCTTTGCGGCCTTGGAAGGAGGCGTCATTGTCCATGGGGTTTCCGATTGCCCGCAGCGCATCGTCAAGCGCCTGCTCTCCGTCAGGCGGCATGCTCAGGTTTGACAGTCTTTCTGCGTAGACGGTCATTTCATTGAGCTGCTGTCCTGCCCGGGCCCCCATGGCTGAAGGCAGAGCAGAGACGATCCAGGGGGTGTCAATCCCGATGCCCAGTTTGTCGACAATTTCTGTCAGTCTTTCCATGGAAGCCATTGCTCTCCTTGCTGGGGCTGATTCAGGGGCGATCCGGGCAGTGGGAGGAAATCAATTCAAAAATTTGTTTGAAATCCGCCTTTGAGGCCACCTGGCCCTCAGGTATGGCCAGCGTTCCCAGCCTGTGCCGGACACTGATAAAAGCGATCCCCCGGTTTGAAACCACCTCAGCCCGGATCAGATCGTCCAGGGGGATGGTGATGATTTTTGAGGACAGGGGACGTCTGGGAAGGCTTAAGCCGTCCTTGGAAATTCTGATGACCCGGCCGGCTTTTTTCTGGCAGATTCCCATCCATGCCAGCGCCCCGGCACTGAAAAAAAACAGGGCTGCCAGTCCCCAGTAAAATATTCCAGCCTGGACCGGGTCAAGCGTCATCAGGTCGCTGCTTATTCCGGTGGTATTCACCGCGGCCATAAATACAAATATCAGGCCGAACATGACCAGGGCGCTGCCGATAAAAAGCACGGCCCAAGCCTGGAGCCTGTATTCAAATTCATGGACGGTTTCAGCCATCTCTCCCCTTTTTACATATCACCGGAAGCAGGATGTTGTTTCTTCCTCAAACATCGGTTTTTCACTCTGGTCATATGTGAGGGTGGCCTTGCTTTTTGCCGAACCCTCATCGATCACTTTGCATACAATTCGATAGGTGATTTTTTTGCCCGCCTCGAGAATGGGGTAGTGTGAAAACTTAACCAGATTTCCCTCTGAGGTGTATTTAAGCCCTGGCGGGATATTCGCTGATACGAATGTCATCTGTTCCGGGATCTGGTAATCAATTTTTATATTGGTGCCGGGTGAAGAGCCGGCATTTTGTATTTCAAGTACGTAGGTCGTATTTTTCCCGACAGCAACAGGATCCTCTGTATCAAAACAACTCATCTGGATATTCGGCACGCCGATAATCATGGTGGTCGTGCTAACCTTTATGGGCGTGGTTTGGGTTGAATCGACACAGGTCGCATCAATCAATGCGTTTCCTCTTTTTGTCGCCTGCACCCTGAATTTTATTTTAATTTGTTTGCCTGGGGCGATGCTCCCCAGCGGCCAGGTAATGGTCGTTGGGCGGTCCCCTTTTGGAGGGGTTAATGTTCCCTTGTGTGTTGCACCAATAATCTTAAGGTTTTTGGGCAGGTAAAGTAACACCTCAGTGTTTTCTTTGCTTTTTTTATCGGCATTGAAAACGACGATTGAATAATCCGCCGTATTGGGGATTGTCAGAATGCGCGGCCCTTTGAGAGAGAGGCTTTCCGGAGTGGGGGTGTCCTGGGCCATGAGCAGACATGGCAGGCTGATTACGATCAGGAATGATGCCACGGTAATTGCGTGTTTCCACCTGGTATTCTTTATTCGATTCATTGCGCTCCTTCATTTGTTGGACAGGTTGGCACTAAATTGGAAATCACCTTTATGATTATCCCGATTCCTATACGGAATGCAAGGGGGATATTGCTTTGGCAATCTGACTGTTCAGCATGGATTCCCTAAGTTTACCAGCCGTTCGCCCGTCCGTTTGCGGCCCATGACCATCAAACTTTTCATGAAATCCGGCCCTTTGGGCTGGCCGGTCAGGACCATGCGCAGGGCGTTCATCAGGATACCGGGCTTTACATCTAGGGTTTTCAGGGTGTCCCGGAGCAGGGTTTCCACCTCCTTTTCCGTGTAATTGTCCATGGCCAGTATTTTATGCCCCAGTTCCGCCAGGGGGGCATGGAGCTGCGCATGGGCGGTCAGGTGTTTTTCTTTGCCTTTGGGGTCCATTTCAAAATCATCAGAAAACCAGGCCCTGCCGATGGATGCGAAATCCGTGAGCAGGTGGAAGCGCTGGCGGAGCAGGTCCAGGGTTTCCAAAAATCGTTCTTTCCCCTGGCCTTCATAGGCGCTGTCCCACAAGCCCTCTGTTTGGAGGAAGGGTTTGACGGCATCTGACAATGCCTCCAGATCCATGGTCCTCAGGTGGTGGGCATTGATGTTCAGGGCTTTGGGGTCTGTGGCGAACCGGGTCTCCCCCGGACGGATATTGAAAACGGAATTGGCCCGGCTGATGCCGTCCAGGGAAAATGCCGCGATCAGTTCGTCCCTGGAGAAAATCTCCCGTGAATCCGGGGTGGCCCAGCCCAGGAGGACGAGGAAATTCACAAAGGCCCAGGGCAGAAATCCCTGGTTTCTGTAATGGTGGATGGCCACCAGTTCGCCGTGGCGGCGCTTGGAGATTTTTGCCTTTTTGGGATCCAGGGTCAGGGACATATGGGCAAACACCGGCAGCGGCGCCCCAAGGGCCTTGTAGAGGAGGATCTGCTTGGGGGTATTGGCCAGGCCGTCCTGGCCCCGGATGATATGGGTGACCCTGTCGCGGATATCATCCACGGCATTGGACAGAATGTACAGAGGGGTGCCGTTGGACCGGACAATAATGAAGTCCTCCAGGTCCTGGAACCGTTTTTCCACCCGGCCGTATACCGCATCCTTAAACACCAGGCTGCCGCCGTCCCGGGGCACCTTCAGCCGGATGGTAAAGGGCAGCCCCCGGGCCTCCTTTTCCGCGGCCCGGTCCTGGCTCAGTTCCCGGCAGGCCCCGTCGTAAACATAGGTCTGTTTGGCGGCCACGGCCGCCTCTCGTTTCCGGTCCAGCTCTTCCTTTGTGCAGAAGCATTTGTAGGCGTGGCCCGATGCAACCAGCTGCTCTGCCGCTGCCAGGTGGTCTTTTATGGCGCTGCTCTGGAAGTTGGGGCCCTCGTCCCAGTCCAGCCCCAGCCATTTCAAGCCGTCAATGATGCCCTGGATGGAATCTTTGGTGGAGCGCTCCGCATCCGTATCCTCGATTCTCAGGATAAATTTCCCCTGGGTTTGCCTGGCATAGAGCCAGTTGAATATGGCGGTCCTGGCACCGCCGATGTGAAGGTAACCCGTGGGGCTGGGGGCAAATCTGACAACAACCTGGTTTTCCATGATCGACTCCTTCCTGGTTAAATATGGATGGCACCATACCCCAAGCGGTCCTCCATATCAAGCGTCCGGTCTGTTCGGGCCGTGCCGGGGCCCACCGGGGCTGACCCCATAAGCATTTATGATGAAGATTCTGGTATTGGCCCTTCTCTTTCCCATTATTATACAGTAGGGTTAACAGCCAATATTGACCCCCATTTCAAAAGGAGATGCAATGGAGATTCTGGAGGCCATCAATTCGCGGAAAAGCATCAGAAAATTCAAGCCCGATCCCGTTTCCAAAGCAACACTGAGAAAGATACTGGAAACGGCTGTCCGGGCCCCGTCATCGGAAAACACCCAGCCCTGGGAATTTTATGTCCTCTCCGGGGAGGTGCTGGACCGGGTGCGCAGCGGGAACCTTGAAAAATTGCGGAATTTTGAAATGCCGCCCCAGGAGATGCACCATATCCTCGTGGAGCGTCCCAAAGGCAGCGTCTACCGGCGACGGCAGGTGGAGATCGCCAAACAGCTTTTTTCGCTGATGGAGATCGCCCGGGAGGACAAAGCCATGCGGGCCCGGTGGATGGAGCGGGGATTCCGGTATTTTGACGCCCCGGCCGCTGTTATTATTACGGCGGATAAGAGCCTGCCCCTGGAGGGCAGTTTCCTGGATGTGGGGGCGGTGATGCAGAATATCTGCCTGGCCGCCCTTGAGTTCGGGCTGCACACCTGCATTGAAAACCAGGGCATCACCTATGCCGACGTGGTCCGAAGCCAGGGGAAAATACCCGAGGATAAACGGCTGATGGCCGCCATTGCCATCGGATATCCGGACTGGACCTTTCCTGCAAACCATGTGGAAAGCCCGCGGGAATCCATAGACGAGGTGGTCACCTGGTGCGGTTTCGACCACTGAGAATCCCCGCCGGTGCCCGGCGCGTCATCTGAAGGCGGTTTAATTTTTACCATCCCAGACGGAGACCTGATCCCGGCCGTTTTCCTTGGCCTGATAGAGTGCAAGATCGGCGTTTTTTAATAAATCCTCCACCTTGAGCGGTTGCGTCATTATTGCCGTGCCGATACTCACCGTAATATAGATCTGGGTTTTCTTCACCGGAACCGGGGTGGTTTTAATTTTATGCCGGAGGCGCTCTGCAATCTGTACGGCCAGGTCTATGCTTGTTTCAGGGAGAAGCAGGGAGAACTCCTCTCCGCCCATCCGGCCGAATACATCCTGTTTTCTGATATTGGCTTTGACTGTTTTTGCCAGTGTTTTCAGTGCCCGGTCGCCGGTGTCGTGCCCGTAGGTGTCGTTGACGGCCTTAAAATGGTCTGCATCAAAAGAAAGCAGGCAGAGCGGTGCCCCGGACCGTTCAAACCTGAGACGCTCATATTCAGCCAGTTCCATGAACCGCCGGCGGTTAAACACCTGGCAGAGGTGGTCTATGCTGGCGATCTTAAAAGCATTTGAAAAACGGACGGAGAGAATATAGGACTGGGAAAAGATGAATATGAACAGGCCAAAGGGCAACAGATTCTGATATTTATTGAAAAATCCCACATGCTGGTCATAAAGGATATCGTTGACCACGGTGGCAAAAAGGGCCAGAAACCCTAATAAAATCCATTTTGCCCCCTCCATCCCCTTGTTCATGGCCCTTATCAGCCCGAAGATTACGTACAGCGCTGAAAAAATGATAAACGTCTGGTAATAGATTTCGGTATGGGGATAGAATGAGGGCCCTGTCACCAGCACCATGAGGCTGGCCCCGGTTCCCAGGGCCTGGATTCCCATGATAACCGGCCTGTGAAAGACCTGCTGGTACAATTGGTTGATAAATGTGACAAATACAGGCAGGCCCAGGTAATAGCCCAGCACGATTATTTTCATCCGGATATGCCAGCCGGCCGCCGGAAACAGGGTGGTAAAATAGATGTCGTTGGCCACCAGGATCCGGGATGCCATGATCAGGCAGAATACGCCGAAAAGCAGCGGCGTGAGGTCTTCTCTCCGCAATCCGAATAAGCCGAAATGGTAGATTGACATGATCAGAAGGCTGCCGAAAAGGAGATAGTCTTCGATCAGGGATGTTTCCCTTTTTTTCTGAATCTGTGCCGCGGTGCCAAATTCTATGGCATCGTTTATCCCGCCGTCCTTATAGTGAAAATTCGATACCTGGAGCAGAATATCGAACTGGGGGTGCTCAACCGTGAAAACGGCGGCATGGGATTCTGACCTGGGGATGGCATCTTCAGCCGTCTTTCCCACCCTGCCGCAGGAAAAGATCTCCCTGTCATCGATCCAGAGCCGGTAGGCCGTGAATACTTCCTTCATCCTCACCGCGAAAATTCCCTTGGTGTCATTTAAATGCACTTGCAGGCGGAAGGTGGCGAAACCCTTCGCAGGAAATGAGGCATCCTTTCCCCGCCCCTTGTTCCAGACGCCGGGAATCTCCATGAAGGTTGAGCCGTTATGGGGATCTTTGGGGGCCAGAAGTTTGTTCCAGAAAAGGCCCATTCCCCGTCCAGACGGATGGGGCCCTGTTGTTCAAGGTTCCATTCCCTCAGGTCAAGAATGCCTTTTTCAGCCCGGGGAAATGTTTTTTTGGACGCATCCGTGGCGCACCCGCTTACTAAAAAGATACAAATCAGGAGGGCAATGCTGTGATGAAGTTTAACCATAGGTTATCCATGCCCTAAAATATAAAGAATGAATTTTTATGAATTTTAGCAGGAACACAAAGGCGTGTAAATAAATTTGACCTTGATGGATACCGGTGTTGATACGGCAGCCCCCGGGCTGCTTGCAATTTCATTGAGGATTCTCTATTTTATGGCATAAGAATTTAAGGAGACCCAATGGCGGCCAACACCTTCAGCCTCAGGCTGAAATTCATATCAGGACTGGTGCTTTTTGCCTTTACCCTGGGCGTCTGTATCGGCGTGATCATGTATTTCCACTACAATTCCATCATGGAATCGGAGATCAGCCAGCGGTCCAGGATGCTGCTGGCCCAGTCCGATGCGGTCCAGGATTATGTGAAAACCGTACTCCGGCCGGAGATGTTCGACACCCTGCCCCAGGGGCGGTTCGTCCTCAAGGCCATGTCCTCTTCCTATATTTCCCGCCAGGTCATGGCCCGGCTCAATGTAAAGGATGCCTCGGACTACCATTACCGCCGGGTGGCCCGTAACCCCAGGAACCCGGCCTCGACTCCGGACGCCTTTGAAAGCGGGCTCATTGAAAAATTCCGAAAATACAGGAATACGGTATTCTGGGAAGATACCACCGAGGTCGACGGCAGGGAGTACCATCTGGTGGCCCGGCCGGTGACCTTCAAGGCCTCATGCATGCAGTGCCACGGTACCCCCAAAGACGCCCCCCATGAACTCATCGATATTTACGGCGGCACCGCCGGATTCCACTATGAGGTGGGGGAAGTGGGCGGGGTGGTGGTGGCCGGATTCCCCGTGGATATGATCAAGAGCCCGGCCCTGGAACTGACCTACCAGTACCTGAGCCTCTATGTCCTTGGCATTCTTTTTTTTGCCGCCCTCATCAGCCTCTTTTTCGACCGCCTGGTGATGAAAAATCTCCACAAACTCTCCGATGTCTTTAAAACCCGGTTCTCAGGAGAAGAGGAGCTGCCCATTATTGAGCGGCTGGGGCAAAAGGGTGAAATCGAAGGCCTGGTGGAGGGGGTGGAGGAACTGGCCGTCTGCCTGGCCGGCGCCCGGAAGGACCTCCAGGATCATGCCCAGAACCTGGAGCGGCGGGTGAAGGAACGAACCCTGGCACTGGATCTTAAGGCCACAAAACACCTGGGGGATGCCCGGCTCTTTGTGAATCTGCTCTCCGACTTCGGCCGGTCCGGGGAGGACCGCCAGCTGATTATGAATCTGCTTAAAAGCGTTGGAGAACGGTATGGGGCGGCCCAGGCCGTTTACCACTGCACCGTGGCCTCAAAGAATTACTATGCCTGGAAGGCCTCAGATGCCATTTCCCCCCTTTCCCCGGAAGTTGAGGAACTGCTATGGAAGGATGAAACCCTTCTGCTGGACAGGCAGCTTTTCATACCGGTGAAATCCCCGGAGGCCCACTGGGGTATTCTCAACCTCATCTGGGAGGCGCAGCCCGATCCCGGCGACCTGGATCCGGATATCCTTCTGGCCCTGGGCCAGCAGCTGGCCATCCTCATTGAGAACATCCATGCCTTTTCCAATATAAGATTCCAGCACGATATGCTTCAGTCGGTGTTCAACGGGATTTCAGATCCCCTGATGCTCATTGACCGGGGCTGCCGCATCATCATTGCCAATGACGGCTGCCGCCTTCTCTTTGACCGGGACAAAAAGGGGGACCGGGAAGGGATTCTGGCACAGCTTCTCTGCCCGGAGGGGTGCGCTGGCAAAAGCATTCTCACCCAGGTGGCCACCACCGGCCGGCCGGTGAGCCATGAAATCCGGCTGCCGGACAACCGGTATTTTGATATCGACCTCTATCCCCTGGAACAGGCCGGAAAGACAGGAATGAAAATGGTGCTTTATGCCCGGGACATCACCCAGGAAAAAGAGATGCTGGATCGGATGCACCAGGCCGAGCGGCTCTCCGCCGTGGGCAAAATGGCCGCCGGCATCGCCCATGAAATCAACAACCCCCTGGGGGTGATCCAGGTTTATGCCGACCTGGTCAAAGATGGCACTGAAGACCCCGAAACCCTCCAGGACCTGGACATCATCCTCAAGCATACCCGCTCCGCCAAAAAGGTGGTCCGGAACCTGCTCAATCTGGCCCGGCCTAAAAAGAAACTCTCCGGTTCCTGCGATATCAACGAGGTGGTCCGGTCCGAGATGGAGGTGTTCAGGGCCCAGGCTAAAAACAGGCAGATCCGGATGACCGCCGATCTGGCAACGGATCTGCCCCGGATAAATTGTGATGCGGCCGTGGCCGAGCAGATCCTGACCAATCTCTGGCTCAATGCCTTGGATGCCCTCCAGGAAGAGGGGGACAGGATTTCCTTATCCACGGAGCGCAGGGGCGCCGGCGAGGTCTGTCTGGTCATTGAGGATAACGGTTCCGGCATTGAGGATGACCATCTGGACCGGATTTTTGATCCGTTTTTCACCACCAAGGCCGTTGGCAAGGGCACCGGCCTGGGACTGTCGGTGATCTACGGTTTTGTCAATGAACTGGGGGGGCGGATTGAGGTGGACAACCGTCCTAACACCCGGTTTAATGTATTTTTTCCGGCAGCAGGCCAAAGCCGTGAAGGGGATATGAACAATGGATGAATTTTCCATTCTGGTGGTGGATGACGACCCCGATTTCTTACGTGGGGTGATCCGCCAGCTGAAAAAAGCCTTTGAAACGACAGATATCCTTGGGGCCGGCAGCGGTGAAGAGGCCCTGGCCCTTATGAAAGAAAAGGCGAGGGAAAAAGAGGTGGGGGTGCTGCTCTCCGACCTGCGCATGCCCGGGCTCTCAGGCCATGACCTGCTGGAAGAGGCCCTGGCCCTCAATCCCGGTCTCTGTGCCGTCATGATCACCGGCTATGCCACGGTGGAAGCGGCGGTCCAGGCCCTGAAGGCCGGGGCCTGGGATTTCATTACCAAACCCGTGGAAAAGCAGACCCTGATCCACACCGTTGAAAAGGCGGTGCAGCATTACGGCCTGGCCAGGGAAAACAAGCGGCTCCAGGCCCTGGTGGCGGCCATGGGCAAGACGGACAGGGCCCCCCAATGGCAGAGCCCCGTCATGAAACACCTCCAGGAGCGGCTGGCCGCCATGGCCGTCACCGATTACACGGTGCTCATCACGGGGGAATCCGGCGCGGGCAAGGAGTTCGCCGCCCGGGAGATCCACCGGCTTTCCCCCCGGAAGGATGCCGCCTGCCATGCCCTGAACTGCCCGGCCATCCCGGACCAGCTCCTGGAAAGCGAGCTCTTCGGCCATGTAAAGGGGGCCTTTACCGGGGCCGAGCGGAACCGGGACGGATTTTTCCTGGCCGCGGACAAGGGCACATTGATACTGGATGAAATCGGGGATATTTCCCTGCCCATCCAGGCCAAGCTGCTCAAATTCCTCCAGGACAAGGAGGTAAAGCCCGTAGGGTCCTCGGTATCAAAACCCACGGATGTGCGGATCATCGCCCTGACCAACCAGAACCTTGAAGAAAAGATAAAGGACGGCAGCTTCCGCCAGGACCTCTATTACCGTCTCAACGTCCTGTCAGTGACCATGCCGCCCCTGAGGGAGCGGTCCGAAGATATCCCTTTGCTGGTGCGCCGGTTTCTGGACCGGACCTGCGGGGAGATGAACCTGGCCCCCATGGAAATCCACCCGGCGGCCATGGCCCACCTGGCCCGGCAGCCCTGGCCGGGCAATGTCAGGGAACTGCTCAACTATGTCCGCCGCCTGGCCGTTTTTTCCAACGGCAGGGCCATCAATCCGGCCCTGATCCGGGTGGTGGACGGGGATATGGCAGGTTTTCCGGCTGCGGGCGAACCGTCGGACCGGCCTGTTTCCTACAAGGCGGCCAAGAAGGAGGCCATGGATCTTTTCTGCCGGGACTACCTCTCCCGGATGTTCACCCGGACCCGGGGCAATATTTCCGAGGCCTCCCGGCTCAGCGGCCTGGAACGGGCCTCCATCCAGAAAATCGTCAAGCGCCTGGGCATGGATATGGCCCAATTCCGGAAAAGCTGAGGCCGGGGGTGCATTGTGTTTTTTAACGCCCGGTAAGTCCGATGGGCCTACCGGGCGAATTCTATTGGAGATCGGACTCCGCAGGCCCCATGAAAAATGTCCGGGTCCGGCGGTAGCCCTTGGCCAGCCCTGTTTTCACCGATTCAATCAGGGCGTAGAGGGTGGGGACCACCACCAGGGTGAGGATGGTGGCGATGAGCAGGCCGAAGATGACCACGATGGCCATGGACCGCCACCACTGGCTGGATTCCGAGGTCCATGACATGGCCATGACATGGAAGTCGTAGGAGACCCCGGTGACCATGGGCAGCAGCCCTAAAATAGTGGTGACGGCGGTGAGCAGCACCGGACGCAGCCGGGTGGCTCCGGCGGAGATCACTGCATCCTCCACCCCCATCCCCGCATCCCGCAGCTTATTGGTATAGTCGATGAGGACGATGGCGTTGTTGACCACCACCCCGGCCAGGGAAATGATGCCCACCCCGGTCATGATCACTCCGAAGGGGGAGTCGATGACGGCCAGGCCCCAGAAGGCCCCGCCCAGGGAGAGGATCACCGAGGTCAGGATGATGCCCGGCTGGACCACGGAGTTGAAGAGGGTGACCAGGATGAGGAAGATCAAAAACAGGGCGATGACAAAGGCCTTGGAGAGGAATTTCTGGGCTTCCTGCTGTTCCTCGTCCTCCCCGGTGAACTTGTACCGGTATCCCGGGGGCAGGTCCAGTTCCTTCATCAACTCCATGACCTGGAGGCGGGCCACGGCGCCGGAGGTCTTTGTCTCATCCACATTGGCCTGGACCGTGACCACCCGCTCGTGGTTTTTCCGGACAATATCCCCCAGGGTCCCCTTGTACTCAATGGCGGCCAGGGTGGTGAGCGGAACGATCTCCCCGGTGGGGGCCGGGATCATGAGCTTGTGGAGGATATCCGCCACCTTGCGGTCGGATTCGGCCAGGGTGACGGTGATGTCGTAGTCCTCGTCCCCCTCGTAATAGGTGGAGACATCCAGGCCGTTGTATGCAGTTTTCAGGGCCGAGCCGATGGCCGAGGTGGTCAGGCCGAACAGCGCCGCCCGCTGCCGGTCGATTTTTACCTGGACCGAGGGCAGCCCGCCCTGGTAGTCGTCCCGGATATCCTTGACATGGGGGACGCTGCCCACGATCTGCTTGATCTGTTCGGCCAGCCGGGCCAGCACTGTGAAGCTTTCCCCGGAGATTTCAATATTGACGGGGGGACCGGTGGGCGGGCCCTCCTTGAGTTCGTCCACGGTGATCTTCACACCCGGAATCTCGGCCACCCGCCTGCGGATCTCCTCCAGGTCCGCCTTGGTGGGGCTGGTCCTCTCTTCAAAATCGATGAACTGGATCCCGATGTGGTTGGGCAGGTTCTGGTCGAATACCGAGGCCCCGGCGTTCTGGACGGTCCGGGTGAAGATATGCTCGATATTGTTGATATCCGAGGGGGCCATGAAGACAGAGCCGTCGGCGCGTTCATGTTCCTGGAGGACCATGGCCTCCCGGTAGTCCCCATGGGGAAGGCCGGCAATGGCCTGTTCCACTTGTTTTACGGTCCTGTCGATATATTCCAGGTCCGCCCCTTCGGGTACGTCGATGTTCACATAGGCGGACCGGGGATCGATGGCGGGAAAGAATTCCACCGGCTTTTCAATGCCGATGCGCAGCATCCAGACCTGCCATAACAATACCAGGACGGCAAAGGAGGCCAGGAGCACGGTAAACTTGTGCTTCAGGGACTGGACCAGGATGAGTTCATAGGTTTTCAGGAAAAATCCCCGTATTTCAATGGGCTGTTCTCCCTTGGATTCGATTTCTTCCGCCGAAAGCCGGGGCCGGTCTCCGCTGACCTTCATGAAAAAGGCGCACATGGCCGGGTTGATGACCAGGGCCACGAAGAGGGATGAGCTGAGGGTCACGATGAGGGTGACGGGCAGGTAGGACATGAATTCCCCCATGATGCCGGGCCAGAAGATCATGGGGAAAAAGGCGGCCAGGGTGGTGAGAGTGGAGCCGATCACCGGCCAGGCCACTTCGCCGGTGGCCCGCATGGCCGCCTCCAGCCGGGGCACCCCCTGCTGCATGTAGCGGAAGATGTTTTCTATGATGACGATGGCATTGTCCACCAGCATGCCCAGGGCCAGGGTCAGGGAGAAGAGGACCACCATGTTCAGGGTGATCCCCAGGGCCTGGAGCACGGCAAAGGAGAGGAACATGGAAAAGGGGATGGCCAGCCCCACCAGAAAGGCATTGCGGACGCCCAGGGCCACAAAGAGAACCACCACCACCAGGATGAGCCCGGAAATGATATTGTTCTCCAGGTCCGCCACCATGGCCCGGATCTCCTTGGACTGGTTCATGAGCTTGGTGATGGTGGTGCCCCTGGGAAAGTGCCCGGAGGCCTCCTGGACAATGGCATCGATCTTGTCGGAAATGAAGATGATGTTTTCCCCCACCCGTTTTTTAACCGAGATATTGATGGCATTCACCCCGTTGAGCCGGGACCGTGAGGTTTCCTCTTTTATCCCGTCCAGTACGCGGGCCACATCCTTGAGATAGATGGGCCGTCCGTCGTGGGTAGCCACCACCAGGGAGAGAATCTCTTCGGGGGTATCGAATTCCCCGGGCACCTTGAGCTGGTACCGGCCGTCCCCCAGGGTGATGGCCCCGCCCGAGGTGTTCTGGTTTTCCCTGGCCACGGCGCTTTGCAGGGCGGTGATGGGAATCCGGTAATAGGCCAGCTTGTCCGTGTCCACCTCCACCCGGATCTCCCGCTCCTGTCCGCCGGTGATCTCCACCTCAAGGACACCGGGCACAGCCTCGATATCGTCCTTAAGGTCGTCGGCGATTTTTTTGAGGAGCTTGGGGCCGGCGTCCCCGGCCAGGGAATAGACCACGATGGGCATTTCCGAGAAATTCACCTCAAATACCGAAGGGTCGTTTTCCAGGTCCGTGGGCAGGTCGTTCTTGGCCTCGTCCACCTTGTCCTTGACCTTTGTGAGCACCTCGTCAATGTCGGTTCCCGGCAGAAATTCAATATTGATCTGGGAGAGCCCCTGGGAGGAGACAGAGGAGATGTTTTTCACCTTGTCCAGGCCCTTGAGCTTTTTTTCGATTTTGATGGTGATGGCGGTTTCGATGTCCGAAGCGGAGACCCCACGGTAATCGGTCTGGACAAATACATAGGGGATGGTGATGTCCGGCGAGCTTTCCCGGGGCAGCACCTTATAGGCGTAGAGCCCGATGACCACAATGATCACCACCAGCACCAGCACGGAAATCCGGTTTTTGACCGCGGTATCGGAGAGGATCATTGGACCAGTTCCTCCATCTGCTTAACGGTGCGGGTGACATTGACCTTTTCCCCGTCTTCGATGAGGCGGTGTCCCACCACCACCACATGGTCTCCCGGGGCAAGGCCCCGGGCCGCCAAAATCCGCCAGCCGTCCTGGAATCCCGTGGCCACCGGGCGAAAGGAGACCCGGCCTTCCGATTCTACAAAGACCCCGGTCTTTTTTTCCCGGGTCACCAGGGAATAGATGGGCACGGCCAGGCCGTTGTCGGCCCGGTTTTTTACGATATCCACCCGGGCGAACATATCCGGAAGGATCTCCAGTTCCGGATTCTCCACCCGGATTTCAAGGTTGTAGAGCCGGGCCAGGGAATCCGTTGTTTTGTACAGGTAGTTATAGGTGCCGGTGACCGCCTTCCCCCCCAGGGCGTCGAAGCGCATTTCAAAGGTTTTGAGTTTTCGCACGGCGGCCACGTCGGATTCGGGGATGCCCACTTCCACCTTGAGCCGGTCCATGTCCAGAATCACGGCCACGGGCTTGCCCGCATCCAGAAAATCCCCGTATTCCACATGGACCCGGTCCACCACCCCGGCCATGGGGGAACGGATGGTACACCGTTCCATGTTCAGCTTGGCCAGGTCCATGGCCGCCCGGGTGGTTTTGACCCGGGCCTCGGCGTCGTCCAGCTGGGACTGGGTGATGAACTGCTTTTTGGACAGGGCCTTGAACCGTTTCTGGTTGGTCAGGGCGGTTTCAAAGGAGGCCAGGGCGGATTCGTAATTGTGGCGGTAATCCCGGGTATCGATGACGGCCAGGACATCCCCCTTGGCCACCCGGGCCCCTTCTTCCACCCGTTTGTCCACGATTTTGCCCTTGACTTCGGACATCACCGTCAGGGAAATCCACGGCCTGGCCACCCCGGGCAGGCTGATTTTTTCCACCACCGGCCCGGGAAGCATTTCCATTGTCACCACATTGGTCGGGGTCCGTTCCGTCCTGGCCCGGGAGGCCTGCTTTTCAGCCAGTTCCGCCTTCTGGGCATTGATTCTGTTCATCAGGGGCAGAATCACAAGGGCGATAACCAGCAGCACAATGAAAAAAGGCATGCTTCTCCAGATGAATCTGAGCAGGCGGCGCAGGGGGGGGGTTTTTTGCTTGACGGTTGTATTTGGGGTATCCATGGAAAATCCTCTTATAAAATCAATCGAACGAATGTAACAGTCTAATATCAGGTGGCTTTCCTGACATATTCATGTCACCGGGCAATTTTATGAAATTCGATCCTATAACAGGATAATTTTTATGTATAGGGATAAAATGTTAAAAAGTGTCCTGCGCTAATTGAGATGAAATTCCTTGATCATGATCAGTTCCACAATGCGTTGGGCGGCACGGCCGTCCCAGAATTCGGGGCGGGTACCCTGTTTCCATCTGCCGGCTAGAATTTGATCCAGGCAGTTCATGGCTTTTTCCGGTGAAATGCCCACCAGTTCATTGGTGCCTTTGGAAACAGTGGCGGAACGGTCTGTGAGATCGCCCAGGGTGAGGCAGGGGATGCCGAGAATGGTGGTTTCTTCCTGCAGGCGGCCTGAATCCGTGATGACCAGGCGGGCATCTTTCCATAGGTCTAAGAAGGCCATATGGGATAGGCCCGGCAGAAAAAAAAGTTCAGATGCCGGGCGGATGCCAAAGGCGTCAAGTTTTTTCTGGATACCCGGCATAATTGGCACCGCCAGAGGGATTCGTTTTGCAATACAGCCCAGAATATCCATTATGCAGGAGAGTCTGGCCGGATCATCCGTGAGGGATCGGCTGGCCACGGCGGCCACGGCGTATTCCTTATGTTTTGATTTAAACCGGGTGCTGCTGAATTTTTTACGGGGCAGGCTGTCAAGCCTCCCCAGCCGGTAATAGAGACTGTCCACAAGAACATTCCCCACAAAATGTATGGCCCCTCCCGGCTTTCCCTCTTTTTTCAGATTGACCATGGCCTGGGACTCGGTTACGAAAAAAATATCGGTCACCGTATCAATGACCAAGCGGTTGATTTCCCCTGGGGCGTTTTTATCATGGCAGCGCATGCCGGCTTCGGTATGTGCCACACGTATTCCCTGTTTTGCTGCGGTAAGCGCCGAAGCCAGCGCCGCATCGCCGTCGCCGGCGACAAATACAAGGGCGGGACGAAGTCTTCGGTAAAGGTTTTCAAATACTCCCATGGTGTCTGACAGGTGATGGGCGCAGGGCAGATCTTGGGCATTGAGAATAAAATCCGGTTCGCCCATGCCCATTTCGTCAAACAGAGGACGGCCGATATAGCTGTCATCATATCGGCCGGTGTATACGATTTTGCAGGAGAGTCCGGAACAGGCGTTAAAGGCCCTTGCAAGGGGGGCCAATAGTATAAAATCGGATCCTGTCCCGGAAAGAAGCACCGTGGTCATATTCCGGCCTCCGGATCAGCTTGCCTGGGTATCAATGTCTTTCAGCCGGCTTTCCGCCTGGCCTGCCCCGGGAAAATTTTTCCCCGATGCCAGGCTTTTTTCCAGGTGGCTTCTGGCCTCAAGTTCGTGTCCCAGGCGGTCAAGGATCATGCCCATATGGTAATTGAGGATGGGGCTGTCCGGCATCTGTTCCAGGGCTTGGGCCACATTATTCCTGGCCTGTTCCGTTTCCCCGAGTTTATATTGAATCCATCCCAGGGTATCCAGAACCACGCCGGATCCGGGGTTGAGGGCCAGGGCCTTTTGGGCGTACTCCATGGCTTTGCCCAGTTTTTTCGGGTCATGGGTCAGTTCGCTCTGGGTGAAGGCAAAGTTGTTGGCCGCGGCCCAGAGCCGTGGATTGTTTTCAAAGGCCTGTTCATAGGTTCGGGCCGCAGCGGCATAGTTTTTATCCCGGGTGTAGATACTGCCCAATACCATCCAGGCCCCCATATTTTTGGGGTTTTTAGTCAAAGCGGCCTTAAATCGTTTCACCGCGGCCTCTTTTTCTCCCCGGGCCAGGTATACCCGGGCCATATTGTCGTAGGGGGTATCCCACAGGGGCTTGTACGCCGCAGCCTTTTCATAGGCAGCCATGGCCTGGTCTGACTTTTTTCCGGTAAGCAGCACATTGCCCAGCAGGTTCCAGGTAAATGCTTCCTTGGGGGCTTTCTCCAGGCGTTCCCGGCAAAGCGATTCCGCTAGATCCGGTTTTTTCAGGGCCATATAGCCCCTGACCATGTTGGCGACAATGAGTGCGGCATTGGGATTTTCGGCATAGCCGATCTTCAGTTCATCCATGGCTTCTTTGGTTTTTTTCTGGGCTCCGAGGACGGAGGCCGCTTTAAGATAAGCCATTGCGTTGGCGGGGGCTTTCTCCCTTGCCTTCCGATATTGAACAAGGGCCTTGTCGAAATCCCGGGAGGCCGTATAGAAATCTCCCAAGGCAATCCTGGGGCCTGGGGTCTCTGGTTGGTTTTCAATGGCTTGTTTCAGGTTGGCTTCGGTTGCCGGATAATCTTTTTTTATAATGTTCAGGCGGGCAAGGGCGTTCAGGAGTTCATTCTCCCTTGGCATGGCCTTGTGGGCGGCCTTGAGGACTTCCATGGCCAGGTCGGGCTCCCTGCAGATCATGTGTGCCGAGGCAAGGTTCAGATGGGCTTTCACCGAAGATGGGCGTTTTTCCACGACGGTCCGGAATTCGGATACGGCATTGAGTCCGTTTTTTTTGCCCAGGTGAATCCGGCCTTTGATAAAATGGGCATCCACGTTTTTGGGATCCTCTTTGAGGACCTGCTCAATCAAGGTTTCGCCCTGGTCCGGCCGTGAGGTGGTCAACAATAGTCTGGCCAGGGCCACCTTTGTTTTAATGATTTGGGGGTGGGCCGGATCAGGGTTCAGTTTCAGGGCGTTTCTCAGGCCGCCTTCAGCCTTTTTTATTTGCCTTGTGCCCGCATGGATATCTGCCAGGGCGAGCCGGAAGTCGAAATTTTCCGGATCAAGGGCAATCCCGTTTTCCAGCAGTTTGACGGCCTGCCCAGGTTTCCGGGCGGAAATCCAGAATCGGGCGATGGCAAGCCGGGTTTCCGGGTTTTCCTTGCTCCTTTCCAGTGCCTCATCCAGCACTTCCTGGAGCCTATCGGTTTTCTGCCGGGCCAGGAGGACCTTGGCCAGGCTGATACGATACCTGAGGGTGTCCGGTTTCAATGTGATCACCCGCTCAAACCCTTCAATAACCCGCCCCCAGTCTTTTTTGCCTGCATCTCTTTGCACGGCCAAAAGAATAAGATCGACGTTGTCCGGATATTTTTCCAGGCCTTCCTTCAGGTATGTATCCCTTTTTCCGGCATTTTTCTGCCGCTTGGCCGAGGTGGCCAGCAGCATATAAAGATCCGGGCTCAGGCGGCCTGAATGATACAAGGTGTTGAGGAGCTCATCCCCTTGGGCAAATTCTTTTTTCATATAGTGGGCGGATACCTTTAGCAGATTTCCGTCCAGGTGTTCCGGATCTGCCGCCAGAACGGCTTCTGCCTGGGCCATGGCCCTGTCCGAGGCCCTGCCGGCCAGCAGCATTTTCCCCAGTTCAATCCGGGTTGAAAGGTCGTTCGGTGCCAGTTCAACGGCTTTGCTAAATGAGGCGTAGGCCTTTTTGAACTGCTTGAGTTTAAGCTGGGTCTTTCCCAGGGCGGCATAGCCTTTGGCAAATTTCGGATCAATCTGCAGGACGTTCCGGTATTCCAGGCGGGCCCTTGAATAGTCCCTCTGGCTGAACAGCCTGTCCCCTTTATCCATGAACTTGAGTTTTTTATCTTCCGGGCTGGCGCAGCCGAGGACCTGGGCCAGCAGGACCAGGATCACTAAACCGGCCAGGGCTTTTGCTGTTGCGGATTTCATTATATCCTCCTTGAGTGGCGGCAGACGCCGGGAGAAAAGCCTTATCCACCCTGGCCGCCCGTTGATTTTGAGCAAAACAGTGGCCTGATAAGACCATTTCGCCTGGGAAAAGGCAAGGTGATAAGCTTGACTTTTTTTGTCTTTTTTTTGACTTTTTTTGCTGTTGGAAAAGGGCGTTAGGAAAGGGGCGGCCAGGGGGATGCGCCCGGCAGGCAGCGGTTCAAAGGCCCGGATTTCACCGGGCCTTTGAAATGTTTGCTGAAATTGTGCTGAATTAGAATCTAACCGCTTTCCGCCGGATGCCGGCAAGTGCGGCCAGGCCGGTGCCCAGCAGCCATACCGCCGCCGGAACGGGAACCGGTTTTGCTTCGGCAATACCATTGTTGTAGAAATCCGCCTGGTAAAGGCTGCCGTCTTTGGTGACATCACCTTCCGAATCGATGAAAGAGAACCAGTGCGACCCAGGACCGATACCGATGTAATCATAGTTGGTGCCGTCGCCTTCGGTGCCGTTCCAGACCGCTGTGAAAGAATATCCGCCATTGCCGTTAAAGATCACATTGCCGGCATCGTCCACGTCAACATCATAGGCGCCAAGTTCCAGGTCGGTCAGCTTGGTACCATCGGTATAGTTCAGGTTGCCGGCGCCGGCTGCACCGGCGATGTCTGCGGCAGCCCAGCGGTAAAGCCCCCCGCCGTCGTATGATGCATAATAGGCATTGCCGGCCGCATCAAAGGCCAGGCCGGCGGAGTTCCCGCTCATTTCAACGATTTTATCGTGGTTGTCGGCGCCGGAGGTGTCAAGGCGCCAGATGGAGGTGGGATCTGACCAGTCGGTGCTGTTCAGGCCTGATACATAGGCATTGCCGTTGGAAAAATCCATATCAAAGTTGCCGGCCATGGTTGCCATCTGGGTCCAGGTGCCTGTGGCATGGTCCACCTGGTAAATCCGGTCGTCTACGTTGCCCTCAACTGTAAAGCCCACCCATGAGGAAGTCCCGGTGGGGTCCAGCCTGACAAAGCTGTTATAGCCGGTGTAATTGTCGGGGGTGCCAAGGTCGGAAATTACTGCCCCGTTGTTTTTATTCATGATTTTTAAAGTGTTGTTTGCCCAGCCGTAAACCGTAGCCCCTGATACATCATAGCCGCCAAAATATTGATTTGAGATTATATCATTTGCGACATAAGTTCCGGCGGTTGCCGCGGAGGTGTCGAAAAAGGCTGAAGAGGCCCCGGCGGTAACGGCCAACCCCATGATGACTAAAAATGATGTGATGGCCATAGTGAGTTTTAAAAATCGTTTCATTTATTCACCTTTTAAATTTAAGATTGTCAGTTAATCGTTAATACGATGTTGTATTTTTGATGATGACGCTATTTAAAGGAACCTTACCTCCTTTCTCGGATTCGTCCGGCCAGGGCCGCCAGGCCCCATGCCAGAAGCCGACAGGATCCGGGCACCGGTACCGGCGTGATCTCCATGACGTTGATGCCCATGGCGGTTTTTCCCTTGGCCTAATTCCTGCGGGACCTTGCAACGACAAGAAGGCCGGTGCCCAGAAGCCAGAATGCCCCGGGAATCGGGACGGCGGCAGCCTGGTTGATAACGCCCACAGCCTCCAGGTCAACACCGCCGGAACCCCAGGTTACCCAGCTGTCATAAATGGGATTACCCTGGGAGTCGAGGAAATCGCCGCTGCCAGGGATATCCACGATCCGGACAAAATTGATGTCGTCCAGGTCCACCAGGCCCGACAGGACCAGGGCATTGTCTGACAATTCCTCCAGGTCAAATCCGGTGCCCTCTGAACTGCCGTAGGCATTGGGATGCTTGCCTGCAAGGTTATGGACATCTGAGGGGTCAATGCCGCCGTATCCGCCGACGGGGCCAGGGGTCAGGGAGACGCTGCCGAACCGGGCAAAGTTGATACCGTCCGTGGATACGTCCACATAGCCCAGTTCGGCAAAGAGATCGCTGCCTGAGTAAAAGCCGTTTTCAAATACGGCAAAGTCGTCACCGCTCCCGTTCATGATGGGGGCGTCAAAGGTCAATGTGATTTCTCCCGGTGAAATTCCGGCATCAATCTGGGACGCCCATAAATCCCCCAGGGAAACAATATCCATATTGCTCCCTGTTACCGGGCCCAGGGCTTTTTCCGGAGTCCTGTAATTTCTGTTCGGTTCTGTGGAAACCCCACCCCCCTGGGTATATTGACCGTCCAAATCAGGGTCCAGGGCAGGGGCAGGGGTATAATTTAGAAACCCCGTGGCCCACCCCTGGAAAACAGGGTTTATGGTGCCATCGACAAATCCCGGAATGCCGGCTTCGGTGTAGGGACCGGCCAGGGCGCTGCCGGCGGCAACGGCCACCCCGCAGACAATGATAAAAAACGTTTGAAGTCTTTTCATTTTGATTTTCTCCTCATTGAAAAATAAAATAGCCTGTTGTGAATCGGCGACCCGGCTGTCTGGCCCCGGCATGAAGCGAGGAGATAAGGGGGGGGGAGATCCGTGGTTTTCCGGCCCTGCTTCACAGCAGGTGTGGCTTTTTCAGATTCAGAGGCACCATATCCCGCCTCTGTTTTTTTTTCTCAGACTAATTTGCGAAAATTCGGTAGTTTCTTGTCACCATGTGCGAATTTTATTTTTTGCAGTAAGAAAAGTGAATAAAACGCAAAAAATTACCGGAATTCGGCAAATAAGTCTGAGCATGGCAGGAGAAATTGGGCTATGTTCCGCTTTGACCAGAAACGCCACACCCGTTGAAAGGCGGGGCCGGAAAGCCACGGATCTCATTTCTTCCTCAAGACCGCCGGGTTGCCAAAGGTTCATCAATAACTTGTGATTGAACGGTTAAAAAGGAGATGATTCCCATGAAGCGTATATTATTATTGGTTTTGGTTGTTGTATTTGTCAATTTTCCTGCCTTGGGATTTGCAGACATCGTCTATACCCAGTTAGAGGGTATCCCCTCCCATGGTACAAATACCTGGGACCTGGATGGAAACGGCACCCATGATATCGGTGTGTTCTGGAACTATGAAGACTGGGATGATTCTACCACGGCTGAGGCCAACCATCCCTTAGGCAGTCCGGACGCCAACGGGTTTGCCGCGGGCGGATCATTGGCCCTGAAATTGGTCGCCGGCGATATGGTGGGCCCGGAACAAACCTTTAAAAATGAGACCGTGATGCTCAGCCGGTATTACGATGACCAGGACTGGACCTATTATACCTGGGGCAACTGGGACAATATGGCCGAAGGCGACACCGGCTATCTGGGGTTCCGCTTTCTGGACGGGGATGAGGCGGTTCACTACGGCTGGATCCGGGCCTGGGTCAATCCCGGAAACCAATACATCACCCTCTACGACATGGCCTGGGAAACCGAGGCGGGAAAGGTGATTGCCGCCGGCGACCCAGGATCTCCCGTCCCCGTGCCCGGGGCGGCCTGGCTGCTGGGCACAGGGTTGCTGGGGCTCGCCGGCATGGGCCGGAATCGGATACGGGTATAAGGGGTTGGAACACGCCGCCTGTGCCGGAGTTGGACTCCTGGCAGGTACGGGCCATTGTCCAGGTGTGTTACGGCCGGAATCTCCCCTGCACGGGAGGGTTCCGGCCGGCCCGCTGCCATGTGGGGAATAGGACGCCATCTTATGGAATACGGGTGGCAATTTTTTTATGTATAAATAGCAATTTAGTCCTGATTTTAGGCAATAAAATCCAAGCTTTTAGCCGATCAATCGGGTATTAGTTATCAGGCCGGGGCGGATGCAACCGGAGCCGGGAGACCGGCGGAGGCCCCCGGATAAACCGAAAAATCCAGGTGAGGCAATGAAACGATTTTTAAACAAATTATGGGAAGACGATTTCGGTGCCACCGCAATTGAGTACGGCTTGATCGCAGGAATCATGGCCGCCCTGCTGGTCACTGTGCTGGGCGGGTTCAGCGATAAGCTGAGCGGGCTATTTGATGCCATTACGGAAAAACTCAGCGATACCACGGACACCATTAAAAACAGCAGTACGGTAAGCGGCGGTTGATCATTTCCCTTCCGTCGGCAGCCATGGTGCTGGCATGCAGTGCGGCATATACCGACCTGGCCTGGGGAAGGATTCCCAATTGGCTAACCATCCCCTTTCTGTTTATCGGGCTCTGGTTCAGCACCGCCCAGCTGGGGCTGGTGCCGGGTCTTCTATTCAGCCTCAAGGGGATGGGGACCGGGCTGGCCTGTCTTATGGTCCCCTTTATTCTGGGCGGGGCGGGCGGTGGCGATGTCAAGCTGTTGGGAGCCATGGGGGCCCTGCTCGGCTGTTGCGGCGTATTCTGGACCTTTTTATATGCCGCCCTGGCCGGAGGCATTTACTCCATGGCTGTCCTGATGGCGAAAAAGAATTACGGAGTGGTGTTAAACTTGGCCGATGATATCAGGCAATTGGCCCGGGGCCGGAACCCAGGGCCGTATCAGGAGAATACAGGGCGAAGGACTATTCCCTATTCTCTTCCTGTGCTGGCCGGATACCTGGCTTATACGGCGGCAGGAGGCCTGGTGTGAGAAAAGGACGCCTTTGTATTTCCAATAGCCGGGGGGCCGCCACCGTGGAGTTTGCCCTTCTTGTCCCTGTCTGGCTCCTGCTGTTTTTCGGTATGCTGGATTATGCCTGGTATCTGACCCATGTCATGGTGGCGGAAAATGCCGTGGCCGCCGGTGCCAGGGCCGGTGTGACGGTGAAATACTGGCTGGCACCCGATGACGACGACTATAAGGACCCGGTGGAGATCGCCAGAGATGCCGTAAGGCATGCCTTCTGGCTGGATACGGACCTGAATCCTGCCCTGATTGATGTGAGGTTCAAGGACGGCTCCAATCAGCCGGCGGAAGAGGATGGACAGCGCCAATACCTTGAAGTCAAACTGGTGGATTATGAATATCCTCCGTTGACCGGGTATTTGCCGGACCGCATGATTCCTCGAAAAATCAGTACCATTGCCCTGATGACGCTGCCGTGAAAGGGCCGGGAATTTCCCCGATGAATCAATGGAGAAAGCGAATTGCCCATGTTTAAAGCAAAAACTGTCATTGCCATCCTGTTTTCTTTACTAATGGGGCTTCTGGCCGTCAAGGGGGTCGCCCTGGTCAAGAAGGATACTGCCGTCCCGGCCCCGCAGCCCGTTGCAGAAAGTGTCAAGCCGGGGATAGCGGAACATGGGACAATCACTGCGCCGGCAGCCGTTGATTTTTCAGCCGGCATTCCCAGGGGGATGCGTATTGTCACCATCCGGGTGGATGATGTCTCAGGAGTGAGCCGGTCTCTGGAAAAAAATGACCGGGTGGACGTGGTGGCGGTAACGGATTTCCAGGATGGGCAGAAAGGCAGTATTTCCAGAATGGTGCTCCAGAATATCAGGATATTCGACATTGAAAAGACGGCATTTAAAAAAAGTCTGACAGATAAGGGGAGCCGGAAGAAAAAAAACTGGTCCATACATCTGCTGGTCACCCCTGACCAGGGCACCGTACTTGCGTCTGTTGGGGAGGCGGCAAGGCTGCGCCTGCTGCTCAGAAACCGGGACGATACCGGGATCCGGGGGGCCGTGCCCATGATCTATACCACCCGGAACGGACTGGTAACCATAAGGGACGGGCATGTAAATCCGGCCGGCCGGATCCGGCCCGGCATGCGGGCCATCTCCATTGAAATCGACAACAATGACGGCATCTGCGGCACCCTTGAGCCGGGGGACCGGGTGGACCTGATCTTTTCCTGCATGGAATCTTTGTTCACCACCGAAGGGGGGAACAGCGCTGCAGGAACCCAAGGGATGATGAGCGGCCACCGGAAATCCTCCCGTATCATTCTTCAGGATGTGGAAGTACTGGCCACCGAAGGCAGCCTGGACGCCTCCCTGGGAAATACCAGGAAATCCAGATTTCTTACCCTGGTGGTCACCCCCAAGGAAGCGGAAACGGTGGCCGTGGTCACGGATGCGTCAAAATCCGGGAAGTTCAGGGTGGTTGCCAGGAATCCAGGCGACCGCCGGCGTATCCACAGCAGGGGTGAACTGTTCACAGATCTGGTGATCAAAGACAAGCGCCCCTATAAAATGGTTGAAATTCTGAAAGGTACGGCCAAGTACCCGGTCAAATTCTATGAAGATTGAGAACTGTCCATGAGTGTTCAAGGAAGACGAATATTGAAACCCTGTAAATTGTGTTTAATTGTCCCGGCCCTCCTGCTCTGCCTTGCATGCCCGGCCCATGCCGGCAGCCCTTCCGGGCAGATCCGTATCGAGATGTTTCACTCCCATCTCCTTGAAACCGGAGTGCCCATCATGAGAGCCTCCATTGCCGACCCCAAGGTGGCTGATGTCAATATCCTCTCCCCCACCCAGATCCTTGTGGTGGCCAAGGCAAAGCGTAACGCCTCCACCACCCTCATCCTCTGGGAGAGTGAAAAAAAGGCCGTTACTTACGATATCTGCGTATTTTCAAAGATCGACCCGGCCCTGCTCTCCCTCATGGCTGAACGGATCCGGGCCGTTGCCCCAGGGGTCAGCATCGATATTCTGCCGGCTCGGCAGGCGGTTGATTCGAAATCAATCATTCTCAAGGGGGAGGTGGAAAGCCAGATGGTCATGGAGCGGGTGATCACTGTTGTTGAAAGTTTTGGGATCCGTTATTTCAACCTCATTGACCTCAAAGGCCCCCAGCAGATCCAGCTTAAGGTGGTCATTGCCGAGGTCTCCAAATCCGGTCTCAAGCAAATGGGCATTAATTTTCTGGACTCCGGCGACAACCTGGGGTTCGGCGTATTTAAGGGGGGAACCACAGAAACCAAGGTGGAGTTCAAGGGGGAAACAAAATACGATACAGCCGCCGCCAGTTCCGGCAAATCCCCAGATTCCATAAGCAATACCGTTACCCAGACCGTTTCCAATACCATCGGTTCCCCGTTTAAATCGGCGTTTCAGATTGCCCTGAATTCCACCAAGCACAATTGGCTGGCCTACCTGAGCCTCCTTAAGAACCAAGGCCTGGCCCGGTCCCTGGCCACCCCCACCCTGGTGGCCATGAGCGGGCAAAAGGCCGAATTCCAGGTCGGGGGGGAGTATCCCATCAATACAAAAAATGATGAAGGTGAAATCAGTACGAAAATGCAGCCCTACGGTATTATCCTGAAGTTTACCCCCTATCTGCTGGACAAGGAGACCATTACCCTTGAGGTCAATCCGGAAGTCAGTGCTGTGGATTTCTCATTTGATCCGCCGGGCATTACCTCCAGACGGGCCACCAGTACCCTCCAGCTCAAAGACGGTCAGAGTTTCGCCATGGCAGGGCTGCTCAAGGAAGAATCTTCGGTGACCATCAATAAAGTGCCCTTCCTTGGCGATATTCCCTATCTGGGGACCCTGTTCACCAGCAAGGAAAACAAACACAGTGAAACCGAACTGGTGATTATGGTAACCCCCAGGATCGTCAGGGCCATGAATCCGGGTGAGGTGCCGGCACTGCCCGGCAGAGGAATGAAAAAAGAGATCCGTGATGGGGATTTTTTCATTAAAAATAATCTGGGGTTCATGGAATCCGATGAAAAAGATACCCGGGAATTCAGGGGAAAGACCGGGTTCGCAAAATAAAAGGGAAATCAAGAAAAGATGAACAATACTCCAAAAGGCATGGTAATCAGCAGTGATAAGGGGCTCTGCCGGGAACTGGCATCGGTGCTTTCCCCAATGGTGGACATCCAGGGGCCGGTGGCCGACATTGCCCTTGGATACCGCCAGGCCAGGGATGCCGCTTCAGAACTGGTGTTTCTGGACCTGGGTGCCGGGGAAAAAGAATGCATGAGTTTTACCCGGCGGATGAAACGGGTGCAGCCGGACACCCAGGTGCTCATGGTGGGGGCGGCCAAGGATCCCGGCCTCCTTCTTGACGCCATGCGGGCGGGGGTTTCGGATTTTCTGTTTTCGCCTTTTAACAATGCAGAAATCTCTGATGCGGTTCAGGGGGCCCTTGCCAGGGGGGGGGACGGTTCCGGCGGAGGGGAGGTGGTTTCCGTGTTCAGCCTCAAAGGCGGGGTCGGGGTCACCACCATTGCCATGAATCTGGCCGGGCATCTTTACGATCTGACAGGGGACAAGGTGCTGCTTCTGGATCTCAACCTTTTTATGGGGGATGTGACAAGTTATCTGAATATGCCAATGGACTATACCCCCTATGACCTGCTCCGTGATGTGGACCGTATGGATGAAAAGCTGATGTTTTCCTTGGTGAACCGCCATGACTCGGGAATATATGTGATGGCCCCGCCGGTTGGCATCAGCGATGCCGAACAGGTCGGCCCCGAGGACATCGCTGCCATGACCGCTGTGGTGAAACGGTATTTCGATTATATTATTGTGGACTGTCCCCATGAATTTTCCGAGCGGACCCTCATGGCCTGCTCCCTTTCGGACAAGATTCTGGTGGTAGCCCATCAGACCATCCCTGCCGTCAAAAGCACCCGTCAGGTCATGGATTTCTTCAATGAGATGGAATTTGACCGGGACAAAATAGAGGTGGTGCTCAACCGTTACAAAAAAGACAGCGCCATGGATGCAGCCGCCCTTGAAGGGGTGCTGGAGAAAAAAATAGCTGCCAGGATCAGCAGCGCTTCCCCCCTTTTTGAAAAAATGACCGCCGGGGGGAAAATTGTATGCCGGGGGGACGGGAAGCATCCCATAAACCGGGAGTTCAGGGCGTTGGCAGGCCGTTTGACCGGTATTCACCCTTCACCTTCTGGCCTGCTGCACCGGCTGGGGGGAATGTTCCGATGAAGCTGAGCGACCGGCTCAATGCCGGAACCGGACAGCGGACCGGACCGGTTGCGGCAAAACCCATGGACCGGACCCGCTACAATCGTGTCAAGTCGGAGGTCCACCTGATGCTGGTGGAGCGCCTGGATCTGTCCACGGTGACGGACCTCTCTTCCCAGGAGCTGGAGATCGCTGTCCGGAACATGCTCAACGAAATCACCCTGAACCGGGATATGCCCCTGAACAACAGGGAGCGCACCCTGCTGGTATCGGACCTGGTCAATGAGATAACGGGGCTGGGGCCTTTGGAAGCCTATATCAATGACGATAGCGTACAGGATATCCTTGTCAACGGCCATTCCCAGGTCATTGTTGAACGGGACGGGATTCTGGAAACCACCCCGGTTCAGTTTCGGGACGACAAGCACCTGATGCACATCATCGATAAGATTGTATCCGGTGTCGGCCGGCGGATTGACGAGTCCTCCCCCATGGTGGACGCCCGGCTGGCGGACGGTTCAAGGGTTAACGTGATCATCCCCCCCCTGGCCCTGGACGGCCCCATGATGTCCATCCGGAAATTCGGTAAACACCAGTTCACGGGAGATGATCTCATGGCAAGGGGAGCCATGGGCAGCGGAATGTTCGATTTTTTGCGGGCCGCCATCCGGTCAAAACTCAATATTCTGGTCTCCGGCGGTACCGGCGCCGGAAAGACCACCCTGCTGAATGTATTGTCCGAGAATATCCCGGACAAGGAGCGTATCATCACCATTGAGGACAGTGCGGAGTTACGGCTGGGCCAGCCCCACGTGGTCCGGCTGGAATCCAGGCCTCCCAATGTGGAGGGTAAGGGGGAGGCCACCCTCACTGACCTGGTGAAAAACAGTTTAAGGATGCGGCCGGACCGGATTATCGTTGGGGAAACCCGGGGGGGGGAAGTCATGGATATGCTCCAGGCCATGAATACGGGCCACCCCGGATCCATGTCCACCATCCACGCCAACAGCCCAAAGGACGCCCTTTCCCGCATGGAGGTCATGGCCAATATGGGGACGGTAACCTATTCGGAGACCGCCCTTAAAACTCTGATTTCCAGTGCCATTGACATCATTGTCCAGCTAGCCCGCCTGGCCGACGGCAAGCGCCGGGTGGTCTCCATCACCGAGGTCAGGGGACTGCGCGCCGAGGCCGTTGACCTTTCCGAACTGTTCCGCTTTCTGCCCCGGGGCACAGACGGGGACGGGAATGTGTTGGGCATGTTTAAAGGGACCGGGACCGTACCTGAGTGTTTCAATCATATTGCCGTGGCCGGTATTGAGCTTGACAAAGAGATTTTCAGCCGGGAATGGGCCATTCAATGAGAGCGGAAATGCTCATATACACCATTGTTTTTTTCATTATATTCCTGGTCACCCTGGTTATTTTTTTCATCAAGGACCGGCTGGGCAGCCGGCGGCAAAGGCGGTTTTTAAAGTCTGCTTTCGGCACCGACGGACGGAACCGGCCGGTTCCGGAACGCCGCCTGGGGCCGGAGGCGTTAAGAAAAAAACGCATCCCGGCAACGGGGTTGAGTCTCGGGGCATTAAATTATCTTCTCATTGCCGCAGGCATTCCGTTTTCCCCGGAACGATTTATTATGATGGCCGCAGGGGCTGCAGGCCTGGCCGCGTTTTTAATTTTTACACTCCTGGACAACCCGCTGGCCGCTGCCGGAGCCTTCCTCCTCTGCCTGTCCCTGCCAGTCATCTTCCTCTATATAAAGAAAAAGAAAATCGAGCAGCAGCTCATTGTACAGATGCCCGATGCCCTGGGCATGATTGTCCGGGCCCTGAGGGTGGGGCAATCCGTGGACAGCGCCCTTAAAGATGTGGCTGTGGCCGTTCCCGCCCCCTTCGGCACCGAGGTCAGAATTATATATGAGGAGATCCGCATGGGCATCCCCTTTGACCAGGCCCTGAGGAATTTTGAAGCACGGTACCCGGCCTTGGCCGATGTAAAGATATTTGCCACGGCCTTTATCATCCAGCGGGAAATCGGGGGCAGCCTCTCCCAGATTCTGGAGGGATTGAGCGACACCATCAAGAAACGATTTTATTTCCAGCGCCAGGTCAAAACCTATAGCGCAGAGGCGCGGGTGAGCGCCGTGATCATCGGCCTGCTGCCCCTGCTCTTTGTGGTGGTTTCCTATCTGTTCAATCCGGATTATATCACCCGGCTGACGGATACCTCCCTGGGCCGCATCCTGGTGTTTGCCGCCTTTGCATTAGAAGGGGCCGGATTTCTGGTAATGAAAAAGATGGCAGAGATAAAGGTATGATTTTCCCGAATATCCTGGATGTACTGGTATTCTGCCTGGCGTCGGGCACTACATTCTGCATGATTTCCTGGATAGATGTCCGCTACAGGCGGCGGATGACGGAGAAGCGGCTGGGCATCGCGGTCTCCCCCCAGCCAAAGGCCGGTAAGAAGACAGCCTCCCTGAACCGGGTGGTTCTTACCCTGGGCCAGGTGGCGGCACCGAAAAAGGATAAAGAGATTTCCAAAATCAGGGCGCGTCTCTGTTACGCCGGTTACCGGGACGAGGGCGCGCCGATGGGTTTTTACGGGTTGAAGCTTGGCGGGGGGCTGCTGCTATCCGGCCTTTTCTTTTTTTTCCAATTGGCACTGGGCCTTGTGTCACCCCGGACCCCCCTCATGCTGTTCATTCCCTTCGGGTTCGGGTATTTACTCCCGGATATGGTTTTAAAACACCGGGCCAAAGCAAGGGTTACGAGCATCTTCAGGGAGCTTCCGGACACTTTGGACCTGCTGGTCATCTGCCTTTACGCCGGCCTGGGTTTCGACTATGCCCTTTACCGGGTATGCAGTGAACTCAGGGACATTGCCCCCATCCTGTCCGGGGAGTTCGGCCGGTATTTCCTTGAAACCAAAAGCGGCCTTGTCCGGGAAACCGCGCTGAAAAACCTGGCCGAGCGGAACGGGTCCGAGCCCCTGAAAAGCGTGGTCAACGTACTGCTGCAATCCTCCAGAATCGGGACGGACATGGCAAGGGCCCTGAAAGTCTATACAGACACCATGCGCAAAGAGCGCCAGCAGATGGCCGAGGAGCAGGGGGCCAAGCTGGGGACGAAACTGACCCTCCCCCTGGTGGTTTTTATCCTGCCGGCCCTGATGCTCATTATCCTGGGGCCGGTGATCATTAATTTTGTTAAGCTTGTTACAGAGGGATTTTAAGGAGAATCTATGACCACGGAGAGTTCTGCGAGATGCGTTAAAAGATGGGGCCCTGTCGTTTTATTGCTGGCTGTTTCGCTTTTGGCCCCGGGCTGCATGGGGGCCTGGCAAAAAAAGGCGGACAAGGGTGTCCACACACCAGAAGCCGTCCGCAAATCCCCGGAAGTGTGGGATACCAGTCAACTTGAACCCGATCATACCGCCCTGGCCCGTGATCTGGTCGGCAAGGGGTTCTATGATGTGGCCTTGGTACAGCTCAAAACGGCCGTGGAAAAAGGGGCGTCCGGTGTAGAGACCTTTAACCTGGCCGGGGTCTGTACAAGGGAAACCGGAGAGAGTGCCCAAAGCCTGGCCTATTTTAAGCGTGCCCTGGCCCTGGAACCGGACAACGCTTCAGTCAATAATAATATCGCCATCCTTTACACCCTCATGGATAAAACCAAGGATGCCCGGAGACACTTCAGCCGTGCCGTGGCCCTGGATCCGGCCCGCGGGGATTATTTTAACAACTTTGGTTATTTCCTTATGGCGCATGGGGACAATACCGGAGCCGAGGCCCTGTTCCGTCAGGCCCTTGCCCTGGCGCCTTCCAACGAAACCGCCGTGAATAACCTGGCCATCTGCCTGGGCCGTCAGGATAAGGACAGCCAAGCATTGACGCTGCTCATGGACCACCAGCCGGCGGAACAGGCATTTTACAACATGGGGTGTATCTACAGGGAGGGAAATGACCCCGTCCGGGCCCGGGCCATGTTTGAATTGTCCAGAAAGAATGCGCCGGATCAGAAAATCAAAAGCCAGAAGGTCTTTGACCGCCAGGTGATGAATCCCAACGCCCCGGCTGATTCTGCCCCGGCAGAGGGCATGGCCGGGGATGTGGCCCACACCATTTATACCAAGAAATACCTGCCCGGCATGAAGGCGGACAATGCCCTTAAAAGCAAAGACTAACAGGCGGGCTGTGGAAATTATCGCCTCGGAGAAAGGCGGCTTTGCCGTGGTCATGGCGATTTCCCTGGTGATTCTGGTTTCGGTGCTGGCCTTTGTACTGGATGTGGGGTATTTTACCCGGACCGCAGGGCGCTACCAGGCCTGTGCAGATGCCGCTGCCCGGGCCGGTGCGGAAAATCTGTGCTGCGGCAGAATCGAAGAACGGGCAACAACAGTTGCCCTGGCCGCCAATGTACTCCTGCCAGAAGACGCCCTGACCATCACCGCGGGGTTTTATGATGCCTATGGGCTGTACGAGGATTTTGATACCTATAGGAATTTCGCTCCGGCAGAGAGCGACGATTTTCCCGAAGAGGAATATCCCAATGCCGTGATGGTGGCCATTGAAAATTCTGTGGACAGCCTAACCGGGCTGAATGCGGCCAAAACCGTTAAAGCCCGGTCCGTGGCCTACTTGCCGGGGGTGGACATGGTGTCGGGCAAATCATTTTTCAGTAAATACGGCGGCGGGAATATCGCCTTTCATCAAGGCCGTATTTATTCGGCAAAAACCGGCCGGCTTTACGGGACGGAGGCCGATGACAACATTCTCATCGGGGCAAAGGACGGTGTTAAGATCTACAGAAAAAATTATCTGGGATGGGATGAGTTCCGGAATCGCCCTGTTTATAGTGGATCCACCGTAAGGCTGCCGGATGAAATGCCGGCGTCGGGGCTGATAGAACGCTATTTTCCGGCAGAAGAGGGGCGGGATCTGCTTGGGGACTATGTGGGAAAAATGAAGCAAAGGGCCGATGTGGTCTACACCACCGGAGACCAGTCCCCGGCCACTCCCTTTTATGGGGCCTGTGAAAATGACGCGGGCACTGAGCTTTATTGTTTTTTTGACCTGACCGGGGAACGGGAGGCCCATGAAATCATCTATTTCGATGTGCCTGAAGATGATACCCGACAGGTGATTGCCTTCATCACGGCCACACCCTGCTACAGCGACAAATTATCAAGGAGCTCCACCTCATTGAATTCACCCATGCCGCCGGGGGACTGTTCTGTTTCAGATAAAACGCCCTTTGGAAAAACCGTGGAAAATGTGACCTTTGTTTCCAATGCCTCCATTTACATCCCCCGGCAGGACGCTCCCGGCATTTCACTGGGAGGAAGGGACGGGGGGCAGGTAAATTTTGTTTCCGGAGAGGATATTTTTTTCAGTTCCCGCTTCAACGATCTGAATGGTGTGGCGTTTTTCAGCCGGAGTTTTTATTTTTCCTTTGGCGGAAAAAGTGATGGAACCGTCGACGGTAATTACCATCCCCCGGCACGGAATTACATGCGGGCGGTGACCAGTGACGGGTCCATTATTTTCGGCCGCTATGACACCGGCACCGGCTTTGATGCCTATGATTTTTACCTGAAATTCGGCCCGCCCTGTCCCAGGGTTTTCCCCGTGGCTATGGGCCGCCTGGACTGAAGACCTTATTTTATTTTCATCCGGACGGGTATCTTCAGGATCAGATTTCCGGCCTTGCCTGCCAGGGAAAGGGCAAGCGTTGTCTCAACGGTGCCGGATGCGCCTGGAACAAGATGCGGCCTGGCGGTGAGAATGACGATTCCCGGTTTCAGCGTCCTGGTTTCCGTTTCAATGACCGGTTTTTCCGCAGCCACCGAAGCAACTTTAAATGGGGTGCCGTCATGGGATCTGATGGTCAGGCGTTTTGCCTTGGGCGCGGCTGGACTGATTTTTCCAAATGACAATTCCCGGGGAATCGCCTGATAGGGATCAAGGATTCTGGAAAATACCGGGACGGTGAGTTTCGGCTGCTTTTTAAGGCCTGTTTTAAAGGTTACCCGCCCCCTTTCGGAGCCGGGCCGTAGGGCCTTATTTTTGAAAATTACCTCCCATCGGGTTTTATCCCTGTTTTCATTTAAATGGAATCCCACCTGATCCGATAGCCGGGCTTCCAATAAAGACAACTCAATCCGGCGGCGGTCCGGCGTGCTGATCTCCACGGTTCGTTCCATGGGCCTGTCCCTGAGGCCGTTAAAGAAGACCCGTCCCGGTTTGACTGAGATCCGTTCCAGGATGTCAGCCCCGACTTCCAGCAGGGTGACGGGAAGTCGGGGGTCATTGGTGTTAATACGGATTTTTCGGACAACGGCCCCGGACCACCCCTCAGTGTTGAATACGGCCCTGACCCTGCCGGTTTTTCCGGGCAGGATGGTCCTGTCCGCATTGGTGGCCGTGCAACTGCAGTCGCTGGTGACGGAGGTAAGAATCAAGGGGGCGCCCCCTTGGTTTTCAAGGGTAAAGTCGTGGATCAGCTTCACCCCCTCAACCAGGGTGCCGCCATGGAAAGAACTGTCTTTGACAAAAAGCTTGGGGCCCTGGTGCCCGCCTGTATTCTCCGCCGGGTGGGTTGGTGCCGCCCAGAGACCGGCAGTCCAGCAGATCAGAAAACATAGTGAAGTCAAAATGGTTGTTATAATGTGCTTCATGGCACCCGGGGCCTCAGTTTCTGTTGACATAAAAAGGGCACCTCTATCCCGAAAAAATTTGAAACAGAGATGCCCCTTGCCATGGTTTAATCTTTTAACAGCCTTGTATTATGCCCTTTTGCGCCTGATGCCTGCAAGACCTAAAAGGCCGGTGCCCAGAAGCCATACGGCTGAAGGAACGGGTACTGGGGATGCTGAGCTTACATCCAATAAGAAAGCATCGCAATATTGCTTGGTACTGTTGGGAAACATGGAATCTTCAAAATCAAAATTGAAATCCGTTTCACCGTTTGCGACTGCTGCATCGTTTCGAACATTAAAGGTAAATGTACCTATGTCGTAGATATCGGCTTCAAGTGTTGTCGGGGGCATACCCATGAAAAGGCCCATTGTAACATTGTTGATTGTTCCATTACTCTCATCATAATTAAACGGTCCGAACAATGATGAATAAAGGCCATTTGGCGGTGTCAGGACGAGAGAGTCAAATATCAATTCAGTATTATCATATTCAAATTCAAAATTGTATCCGCCTGCGACGGTAAGGGGGGCATCTGTTTCCATTTTAAGGGTAAACGTCAGGTTTTCATTTCCAAGGGCATAATCTGATGTAATGTAAAATGATAGCGCGGCCAATGCATTGCCGGAAAAAGACAATACCATTGTAAGCATAATAGCTGTAAATAGAGCTTTTGTTTTCATTATTAATTTCCTTCCATGTTGTAATAAGGTGCAACTTTTCCGTATAGCCCAAAAAATACGTTGTAGTCATCCATATTTACAATGCCATCTCCGTTCATGTCGGAGTCTGCATTATTCGTCCCATAGGTCCCATAGAACACATTGTAATCATCCATATTCACAATACCGTCATTGTTGTAATCCGCATCAATGACATTGCCGTAACCGTCCCCGTCGGAGTCAATATTGGCCTGGTCATAGGTCCCGGGGGAATGGTCTTCACAGTCGGGGACGCCGTCGCCGTCCTGATCCCTGGTGTCGTTTAACTTATATGTGGTCAGCTTTGCGACTATTCCGTCTTCCCAGTTGTCGGAGTGGGAGCCGGGGGTGCATGCCCCCGCCTGGGTGGGGTTCCAGGATACTGAAATGCCGCCGTCAAAGGCAATGATGCCCGTGGCGGTATCGTTCTGGCAGGGGTCTGGTGCGAACTGCCGGTATTCATCCCCTTTTTCTTCGTTGACCGGGGCGGCCAGGCCGGGGACTTCGGCCGCCACCCGCTCAATGACCTTATGATTGATCACTGCGGCATATCCGTTTTCCGAGGGGCCGCCCACACCGAATGCGTCGCCGCCGCCCACACAGAGGTTGCCGTCAATATCAAATCCGAGATAGGCAGAACTGAGGGCATTGGCAGCCACAATCCGATCCTGGTCATCGTAATTGCCGCCGATCATGCTTCCGCCGTTCCACCATTCCACGTTTTTCCAGAGTTTTATTTCACCTGTTCGATTGACCGGAGTGGTTTTGTAACCAATACCTGTCACAAGGTTGTAATTGTTATCCACGGCAATACTTGCGGATGATCCGGGAATATTTTTCAACAATCCGGTAACGGTGCCGGTCTGGGTGTTCAGGGCGGTGACCCCGCTTCCATGATCCGGGCCGGGCCATTTTCCGCCGTTGATGACAAGGTGTTTGTTGTCCGGGGCCCAAGCGGCGTCATAATAATTTTCGTCAAATGCGGCGACCCCTGTGGCCAGTTCATAGTATTGGGTTTCGTCATCATCTGGGTCTTCCCATCTCACGGTGATCAGGGGGGCAGCGGATACATTTTCGCAGATGGAACTGGGCATGACCAGAAGCGGTTTGCCGTATCCGATGCCCAAGGCGATCTTGGTTCCGTCCGGGGATACCTTGATGAAAGCGGGATCCATGGAATAGCCCGGATCCATTTCATTGGCAATGGAACCGATCTCGGTCCAGGATTCCGGATCGCCGGCGCTCTGCATGTACACCTTTGCGCCTGTGGCCGCAATCATTCTGCCTTTATAGGGGCCGGAGCGGAAATAATCCACAGCGGTAAACCAGCTGGCATGCAGGGCGTCCCCGCCGGCTTCAATTAAATTTGTCGTCGTTATATTCGCCGTTCCCTGGTTGCCGTATAGGAAGAAATCTTCAGCGGCAAAGGAAGGGACGGCGATGAATAATAGGGCGACAATCAGCGCAATGGTGCGTCCCATCGGGCGCACTATCTTTTTTTTCATAACGCCTCCTTATTTGGTTGTATGAATCGGCAGCCCGGTGTTCCGGAGCCGCCATTTTTAATTATTAAAATTTTCCGGCCGATAGGTCTCTTTGGCCCATGGCCGTCCTCCCACCCATTGGAGGACGGTGATTTCATCCTCTGGCTGGGCCGCATTCACCCGGTAAAGATCTGCCACCTGGGCCATGACTTCTTTCATTTCCCCTGCACTTTCCGGTTTAATCCGGATCCAGATTTCATTTTCAGGCGGACCGAAAAATTCCGGGTTTTCCATTGCCTTAAATGGGTTGTGGGTCTGGACGGTGTATATGGGGAAGGTTTCCATGGCTTCGGCTTCAAATATCTGGTTAAGCTGCCATTCAATTTCAAGGGATTCATCAGGCGCTTCCCGGGCCGGAGCCTTTCCTGATGTCCCGGTTGCCTGTTCCAGCACGATGATGCGTTTACTATCCCTTTGTTTTTGAGGGGGGGGCGGTGGAAGTATTTCGGCTTTTAGTAATGGTCCCGCAGCCTCCCTATTGTCTGGCTGGTCCGGAACAGGCTGGGCAGCAGCCTGGAGGGCGATGGAAGAGGGCATGGGTTTAGGGGGGATTTTGAATATGATAAAAGCGGAGCCGCCCAAGACGGCGGCGGCAATTGTTGTTACTAGTAGTTTTCTATTCATCTGTATATTATTCCTTATACGCCATTATGGCTATTGTCATACGCTATTCTAAACTTATTTGCTGGTACTAATTTGCTGAATATCGGTAGTTTTTTGCGGTTTCGCCTCTATTTTTTTTGGGAGATTGCAGAGATGGAAATGTAAAAAAACAGTAGACAAAAAAATACTCTATTTTCGCTAAAAAGTACTGAATTTGAGCAAAAACGTTATAGCCTGAAAAAATAAAACCGCATACCATACCCTGGTAATGAAAATGCCACACCCGTCGTGAGGCGGGGCCGGAAAGCCACGGGTCTCAGGGGGAGACAGCCGGGTTGCCATAAAGGTATCCCGGCTATTGTGATTGGATGAAGAAAAACGGGCCGGGACCAGTAACCCAAGTAAATCAGAAAGGAAGAAACATGAAGCGGTTTAAAGGAATTCTCCCCATTGCAGCGACGATTGCGGCCTTGTTTTTCACGGTGTCCTGGGCCCAGGCCAGCCCCTTTGCCACTGAACTCGTGGACCATTCCGCCAGCCTTGACGGTTCCGGAGCCTATAACGATCCCAATGACCTGCTGGGCAAGCCGGCTGAGTATTGTGCCGGCTGGCCTTCAGGTAACGATCATATCAGTATTGTTGAGCCGTCTTGGGGAAATGGATTTATCACCACGTTTAATGAGGGCGACTGGGCCACTATCAAGTTTGACCACAGGGTTGAGGATGATCCCGATAATCCCTATGGACTTGACTTTATCGTCTACGGCAATTCATTTTTTTCAGGCAATGGATTCGTAAGCGATACCACAGATCATAATACCTATACTTTGGGCGGCGGTTTATTCTCTGAGGATATCACCATATCCGTCAGCCAGAACGGTACGGACTGGTACAAATACGAAAACGGTCCTACCGGAGACGGCCTTTACCCCACCAATCCATGGATCTGGAGCGCCGAACTCTTTGCAGAAACCGGCAACGGCTGGACAGATCAGCAAAATGATTTTACCAAGCCGGTGGATCCCAGTTTGACCGCTGCCGATTTTGCCGGAACAAGTGCCGATGCCATGGCGCTGTATGACGGATCTGCAGGCGGTACAGGATTTGATCTTGCAGAATCAGGGATGGAGTGGATTCAGTATATTAAAATCGAAGGCGCCGGCGGTGAGATCGACGCCGTAGCCGATGTCGCTGCTGCTGCGCCGGTGCCGGTTCCCGGTGCGTTCTGGCTGCTGGGCTCCGGTCTGCTCGGTCTGGCCGGATTTAGGCGTAAAATAGGCTAAAAAAACAGTGTCACCCCAAAAGGCCGCCGGAATGAATTCTCCGGCGGCCTTTTTTGTCATCAGGCGCAGTGGTTACCTACCCTTCCATTGTTTTTTTCCTGAAGGACGATGGACTCTCCCCCTGGTACCGTTTGAATATCCGGGCAAAATAGGACACATCGTTGAAGCCAACGGAATAACAGGTCTGGGAAATGTTCATATCCTGCAGTCCCAGAAGCTTTTTGGCCGCCTCCATTCGGTTGATATTCAAATAGTCCTTGAAGGAGTGGCCGGTTTCCTTTTTAAACATCCGGCTGAAATAGAACCGGCTCAGGCCGGCTTTCCTCGCCACATCATCCAGGGTCAGGGGATTCATATAATGGGTGTCGATGAATGCGACGGCCTTGTCAAACCGGCTGGTTTTTGCCGTGGGCGGTACGATGGTGCCGGTATCGGCGGGCATGGCCGGAAGGTGAAAAAAACGTTTCATGGTTTCGAAGAGTATCCCCTCAAGATAGGTCTTAAACTCGGGAATCTTTGTCACCAGTTCGATTAGCCGATGTGAATCAATGACGTAGCAGTCAAGGGTTTCAAGGCTCAATGCGTCGCAAAGGGCCAGGCCGTTGTCAAAGAAAAGCTCCAGGCCGAAAAAATCCCCTTTTCCCATGAGGCCTTTTCGGTAGGCCTCACCCTTTAATGAGGTGCCCAGCAGGTTCAGTGACCCTTTGCAGATATAGCCGACCTGGGAAATTCGGTGGTCTTTTTCAAGAACAAGGGTGTATGCGGGGAATTGTGTCAGTGTGAACTCGGATTCAATAAGTTTTTCAAAACTGTTGCTTTTTGTCCCGAAATGATTCGGGGAGGCGAAGATTGGACGCTGACGGTCCATTGTTGAGAGATATGTTTCCATGGTTTCTCCAAAAAAAACAAAATCCAGACAAATCAAATTGCCCGGATTCCCGTTTTTTCCTCATGGCGTTCAACAGCCCCTTCCCTAGGACTGCCAAATTCATACAGGCTGGTCTTCTGACTTCCGGATCACTTTACTTGCTGCGCCTTCCCGTCCTGCGACAGTGACATCATTGCAGCGTTCATCCCCGGTTACAGCGGCGGGTCCGTCATTGACTTTCACAATGTTCCCATTATCCCCGGTTAAGGGGTACCTGTAATCCGATACTAGTTGGTCTGAAATTAGAATGTGGCATTTTCAAAGTCAAGCGGCTTTGTAAATTTCACGGTGTTTTTTGGCATTTAAAACAAAATTCAGATCATTTAATCACATGGGGCGCAAAAAAATCCTGTCTTTGGCAAAAAAGTCCGTATGCATTACAGGCTTGATCTGCGGGTGAACCGGAATACTTAAATCTGTCAGAAGTTGCAGGAAAGGGATAATTTTTTAACGAATATAAGGCTGCCGGAAGGGTTGCCTGCGGGCAGCCTTATATTCTGAAATGCACAAAGGGTATGGATATACTCAGGCTCTAATTTCTTCTTTTCAGCCCGGCAAGGCCGATAATCCCTGAACCCAGCAGCCAGAACGCTGCAGGGACAGGCACCGGTGCAGGTGTAATGGAGGGTGCACCGCCTCCTCCACCATAAAAAGAAAACCCCCAACCATCAACATCACCGTCTGAAAGTGTTCTTCCTGACATGCCGGTCCCTGAATACCCCCAGTCTGTTCCATCTGCTAACCAGTAGCTCCAATAACCATTCTGATACCACCCTTCGGTATACAGATCATCTGGGTCCGTGGCTGATGAACCGTCAGCTGTGGAGTACCCGGCCTGTGTGATTCCGTTGGTGAATAAAGAGCCGTCGCTGATGCCAAATCCGTCACTGTCTACATCATATCCCAGGCCGAACACAGCAATGCCGTATTGGGTTGGGCCGGAAACCTTTGCGTAAAGATTGGAATCATTGTTAACAATGGCCATAAGCATATCTTCGCCGCTGGCCTCCCCGTCCCACCGGTAACCCCAGACCATGGGGCCGGCATTGTCATCGTCATGCCAGTCGATGACAAAGGCTGCCTCATTGGCGCCTGTTCCAACCCAATAGTCGATGTCGTCAAAAGAAAAGCTCCCCATGGCCGCCTGGGCGGAAACAGCAGAGAACAGAATCCCAATAAAAAGAATACCGGTCAATTGAATCCATTTGGACGTTTTCATCTTTTCTCCTTATCTGATTAAAAAACGATACCGGTATCGTTGCCGATGCGAAAATATGCCTGGCAGAAGATGCCGGATTACTTTTTGCAACCCGGCTGTCTTGCTGCAAGACCCGTGGCTTTCCGGCCCCGCCTCACGGCGGGTGTGGCTTAGATTTCCATATATACACCCGCATGGGAGGCGTTTCTCCGAAATTATTGCTTTTTTTCGATAGATTATTGCCTTTGTTGGAGACTATTTTGCGGTGAAATGAAATACCCTACCGCATGAATGGTAAAGGATGATAAGGATTCAATTGACTAAACAGCCCAGATTTCATAAACAAAGGATAATTAAAACGTCCACAGCAGAATTATACAAACGGTTTTAAGTTGAAACCACTGAAAGAGGGGCATCATGACATATTCCCTGGCCGGTGAAAAAACGATCGCCATGAGTATTGCCCAGGAGATCCTCAGCACCAGCGTGGATATTCCTGCCATCCCCGAAAATGTCCAGCAGATTTTCAAGATGGTGCGCCAGCCCGAAGAGAAAATCGACATTCCTGAATTCGCCCATCTTGTGGAGTCGGATCCCGGTCTTTTCACGCGGATTCTGCAACTGGCCAACTCACCCTATTATAAGGGTGTGGATAAAATCGTCACCCTCAGGGCCGCCATTACCCGCATCGGTTTAAAAGAAACCGTCAATACGGTATGCCTGGGGTTTTTTCAGAAAATGCTGCCCAGGTTTCCGGATATTGAAGGGTTCTCCTACAGCGATTTCTGGGCTTTTTCCTGGGCCTGTGCAACGGCCAACCGCCGGCTGGGCCACCCCGCCCTGGGCATGGACGTGCTGCCCGGGGACCTGTATATGGCGGGAATGCTTCAGGGCCTGGGCAAATTGCTCATGGCCATCCATTTTCCCGAGCAGTTTACCGCCTGCATTGCAAAGGCCAGGGAGGTGGAATGCCCCCTCCATGAAGTGGAACGGGACATCTTCGGCACAACGGACGGGCTGGTGGCCGCCAGGGTGCTGAAAACCTGGCAGATGCCTGCCAATATCTGCGAAGGGGTGGGGTTTTACCAGGCACCGGAACTGGCCCAGCCGGAATATATCCTGGTGGCCGGGCTTACCCAGTATGCCTTTTCAGTGGCCGGCACAGCAGGTATCGGCAAAAGCGGCGACGGCATCCAGCTGGAACTGCCCCAGACCTTCCTGGGCCAGAAGCCCGGCCTGGAAGTGGCCAAGCCCGAAGTCCAGGCCGCCCTGGTGGATGAAATTGCCACTGAACTGCAGAAAAAGGCCGGATCCATGTTTCCCAATTCCGAAAGCGGGAACGGCAACACAGGGGGGAAAGCGCAGCCTGGGCCGGGTAAGAAACCTGCAAAGAAAAGGATAAGTGCCCAGCCGGCCCCTAAAAAGAAAAAAGGGGTTATGGGCTGGGTGAAATCCATTCTGAAATAACACAGCCGCCGCCCCGTTCACGGGGCGGCGGCTGTGCCGTGTTAAATCTTAATTTAATTATACTGGGCCCGGATATCCTTTTTGGAGATCTTGCCCACTGAGGTTTTTGGGATTTCGGCATCCAGGACCACCTTTGAGGGCACCCCGTATTTGGGAATCTGGCCCTTGTCCACGAATGTCATGCAGAAATCCTGGATATCCTTTTCCGTGACCTTGTCCTGGAATCCGTCCCTGAGGACCACCATGGCCATGGGGCGTTCCCCCCATTTTTCGTCGCTGATGCCGACCACTGCGACTTCGGTGACCGCTTCGTGCTGGGAGATGATATCTTCCAGTTCCAGGGAGGAGACCCATTCCCCGCCGGTCTTGATGACGTCCTTGAGACGGTCGGTGATCTTGAGGTAGCCTTCGCTGTCGATGACGCCGATGTCACCGGTGTGGAGCCAGCCGTTGGCCCAGAGTTCCGCGCTTTTTTCCTCATCCTTGATATAGCCCTGGGTGAGCCAGGGGCTGCGGACCACCACCTCGCCTGCGGTCTCTCCGTCGTGGGCGACTGGGGCGCCGTTCATGTCAACAATTTCCAGGTTGACGTTGGGCACGGGGAGCCCTGTTTTGCAGCGGATTTCCACCTGTTCGTCTTCGCTTTTTTCCATGAGGTGGGGTTTGATCATGGCCACGGTGAGCAGCGGGCAGGTTTCGGACATGCCGTAGGCGCTGTAAAGGTTGATCCCGTGTTTCAGGGCTTCCCGGCAGAGGCCCTGGGGCAGGGCGGAACCGCCGATGATCACCTTCCAGCGGCTCAGGTCCACCTTTTTGATGGCTGGACTTGTGACCAGCATGTTGATGATGGTGGGCACGCAGTGGGAGAAGGTGACCTTTTCCGTGAGTATGAGCTTGAGGAGCATTTCAGGCTCGTACCGGCCCGGGTAGATCTGTTTGGTGCCCAGCATGGTCATCAGGTAGGGGATGCCCCAGGCATGGACGTGGAACATGGGGGTCATGGGCATGTAGACATCGCCGGAATCCACCCTGGCCTGGGCCTGGTAGGCGCAGAGGCCGGACATGAGGCCGTAGGTGTGCAGCACCAGCTGGCGGTGGCTGAAAAAGACCCCCTTGGGGAGCCCTGTGGTGCCGGTGGTGTAGAAGGTGGTGGCCATGGTGTTTTCATCGAAATCGGGAAACTCATATTCGGGCAGGGCATCGGAGATCAGGGCCTCGTATTCCCCGGCAAATTCCAGGTTGGACTGGGGCAGGTCTTTTTTGTCCGTGAGCAGGATGACTTTTTTAACGGTTTCAAACCGGTCTTTTACCGATTCCAGCAGGGGGAGGAAGTCTTCGTTGACCAGGATGACATCGTCTTCCGCATGGTTGATGGTATAGATGAGCTGTTCCGGGGTCAGGCGGATATTGATGGTGTGGAGCACCGCCCCCATCATGGGCACGGCAAAGAAGCATTCCAGGTAGCGGTGGGAGTCCCAGTCCATGACGGCCACGGTGTCGCCGGGTTTCACGCCCATCCCCTTGAGCATGTTGGCCAGTTGTTTTACCCGTTGTCCTAAGGTTTTATAGTCGTAGCGCATCTGATCGCGGTAGACGATTTCCTGATCCGGGGAATAGATCAGGGGGGTGTTCAGGATGTTTTTAATGAGCAGGGGATAATGGTAGGCATCGGGGCAGGGATTGATGAGTCTGGTTTCCATGGGACCTCCTTGTTGGGGTTTGGGTTTATACCGTCATAGGACATCCTGGGGAAGAAAAAAATAGGGCCGCAGCCCAAAAGCAAGTGTGTGATATCCTGAAATTCCTGTAGGTTGAAATCCTACAGAGATATCGTTGCCCTGGGGAAAAATTTTTAGGAAGAGGAAAATGCCGGCCCGGTTTTATTCAGTGGAGACGCAGAATTTGATTGTAATTTAATCCCAGGCGATGTTTAATCCCAGCCGGGTTAGCTTTTCTATTTAGGACGCTTATGGTTAGGACGCGTATGGTCATTTATCCGAACCCGCAACGCCTGGAGTTTGTATCATGATATGTCCTTATTGCAGGCGGGAACAGGAAGACTCATTTATCTGCAAGGACTGCGGTATTGATATTAATGGATACCTGAAAACCCACCCTGAACGCGAGGCTGATTTTTACCAGTCGCTGGGCGCTAAAACCAGGGTTCCGGCGTTTCCCCTTAAATCCATTGTTAACATAATACTCCTGGCCGGCGTTGTATTTTTTATTCTGGGCTTTTTTCTCAAGGACAGGCTGCCGGAGGTGTCGCAGATCCTGCCTGCAACCCTTCAGGATCCGGTACAGATTGAGACCGATTCCCCGCCTTTTGAGAAACAGGTGGATGGCATCACTTACACCATTACCCCGCTTTACCGGTATGAGCTGAATGGCATGGTCGTCAGTTACAACCATAGTGCTGCATTTTATGACTTTTATCACAAATGGTGGAATGATTTTATCAACATAAAGGATATCTGTGTGCTGTGGGGGGAAAATCTCAAATCAGATGTGTATCAGCACCTGGAATTTTCCAGCGGCAGCTTTACCTGCTATTACCGGTGGCCCAACCGGGAGATCGGCAAACGGTTTAACTGCGATTGTTTGTCAAACAATCATTTGCTGTCCGACACCCCCGCTGTCAATCAGGCCATCATGGGTGCCGGCATCGGAGATCAGATACACCTCAAGGGCTATCTGGTCCGCTATTCCCATGCAAACGGGACATTCAAAAGAAGCTCCAGCACCACCAGGACGGATAAGGGCAACGGGGCCTGCGAAACCATTTATGTTGAAGCCTTTAAAAATTTAAAGCCCGCCAATCCGTTCTGGAAAAAGGCATATCATTTCTCCGGATATGCCATCTTGATCTGCCTGGCATTGCTGGCCGCATTTTTCGTCAGGGAGATCCTTCCTCCCAGGCATGGGGCATGAAATGATATTTCCCCCGGCGCCCAGGCCTGGCCGGCGGGTTGATTACACCGGGCGCCCCTTGTAGCTGCCGGTTTCCACCCAGATCACGGCAAAGCGGACCAGTTCGGCGGCGTTTTCCAGGCAGAGCTTTTCCTTGATCCGTTCCCGGTAGGTGCCCACGGTTTTGATGGAGATGTTCAGCTGCACGGCGATCTGTTTGGAGGAGAGGCCCTGGCCGATGAGGCGGAAGATTTCCAGTTCCCGGTCCGATATCCGCTCCAGGGGGGAGGCGTGGGCCAGGTCCGGCTGCTTTCTGAAGACGTTGAGCAGGCGGCTCATGATGGCGGGGCTGACATGGATATGGCCGGCCATGATGTTCCGGATGGCCGTGACCACGGAATCCGAGGCCTCCTGCTTCATGATATAGCCCTTGGCCCCGGCCACAAGGCAGCGTTCGGCATGGAGGGCCTCGTCGTGCATGGAGAGGACCAGGGTGGCGCAATAGGAGTAGCTGTGGCGGATTTCCTTGACCAGGTCCATGCCGCTGCTGTTTTTCAGGGAGAGGTCCACAACGGCCAGGTGGGGGCGGCAGGCACGGACCAGGGCGAGGCCTGTGTCCACATCTTCAGCCTCCCCGCAGACCTGCATGTCCGGTTCATGGTCGATCATTTCCTTCATTCCCATTCTGAAAATGGGGTGGTCTTCCACGATGAGAATGTCCAGACAATCCGTTTCTTTCATTGCGCCTCCGATGTCTCCGGCAGCACCAGGGTGACCCGGGTGCCGGTGTGGGGTGATGCTGAAATATCCAGTCTGCCGTTGATGCGTCCGGCCCGGTAGGACATGATCCTTACCCCCAGGCCGGTGTGGACTGCTGTGGGATCATAGCCTTTTCCATTGTCCGTGACAACCAGTTTTACTGCCCGCCGGTCTTCCCTGGTTGAACGGGGGATGATACCGGACAGGGAAATTGTGATGGCCGTGCAGCCGGCATGCTTCACCGCATTGTGGACCGCCTCGTGGACAATATAATAGGCATGTGTGGCAATGTTGTTGTCTGAAAAGGGGCGGGACGGGCCCGGGGTGAAATTTTTAATATCCAGGGTGCAGGTGATCTTGAAAACATCCCTGACATATTGGGCCAGGTCCGCCAAGGACTGGTCGAATCCCCGGTCCTCAAGGTTGACCGGGGAGAGCCCCTTGGACAGGGTTCTGGTTTTTTCAATGGCATCCCGGATGAGGGCCCTGATTTTACCGGCACTGCCGGCTTCATCCGATGAACTCCCTGTTCCCCGCTCCAGGCGGCGGCGCAGCATCTTGGTCATGACCTCGATGCCGATGAGCTGGGGGCAGAGGTCGTCGTGGAGGGCCATGGCGATTTTCTGCCGTTCATTCTGGCTGACATCCAGGATTTCCCGCTCCAGGCGGCGGGATTCGGTGATGTCGGCCATGGCGCCGAGCATGCACGCTTCCCCCCAGAGATCCAGTTTTTCTCCGGAAACCAGCCCCCGGCGCCGGTCCCCCTCTGCGGTCAGAAAACGGATTTCCCTGTTCTGCACCGGCTTGCGGTCCCGGACATCCCTGAACAGGGCCCGGCCCTCTTCCCGGTGTGCAAAAAAGTGCAGCCCCAGCAGTTCCCGTCCGATGAGGTCCATGAGGCGGCGGCCGGTGATGGAAAGAAAGCTGTCGTTAACATTGATGAGCTTTCCGCTGTCCAGGCTGAGGATGAACATGCCAGATGGGCTGGACCTGAACGCCTTGGAAAACATCTCTTCGGAGAGGCGGAGGGCCAGTTCGTTCTGCTTGCGCTGGGCGATCTCCTCCCTCAGCGCTTTCCCTTTGGATTCCAGCCGGTCCATGAAGCGGTTGAAATAGCCGGCCAATTGTCCGATTTCGTCCCTGGACCGGACGGGCATCCGTACATTGAAATTCCCCGAGGCCCCCTGGTCGAACCGGGTCATCAGGGCCCGCAGGGGTTTGACCACCGAGGCGTTGATCCAGAGTGACACGGCAAAGACCATGAGGGCGATGAGCACGACAATGGCAGTGATCACGGATTTCACCGTTTCCAGGGGGGCGTAGATTTCATCCAGGTAGGTGGCGGAGGAGACGATCCAGTCGTATTCGGGGATATGGTTGAAAATCACCAGCTTTTCCCGGTCAACGGTTTCGCCGGGGTTTTTCCAGGTGTAGACAAATTGGCCCGTTTTCATTTCGCACATTTTGTGTACAAAAAATTTGCCGTCCCTGTCCCTGGCATTATAGTAGTTGCCCGAGATAAAGGGGTGGACGATGAGGTTGCCGCTGGTGTCGCAGATGTAGGCATACCCGCTTTTGCCGAATTTCATGTCCAGGATGCTTTCCTTGAAATCCTCGATTTTGATCAATTCCCTGAATTCTTCCCGGTAGGAGGAGGCGGCAATGATCCAGTCCCAGGGTTCAAAATAGGACATGTACATGGCCTTGGGCCTGAAGTCCTTGTCCTCCGGGTTTTTCCATTCGTATTCCAGGTAGCCGGTTTTTTTGGCGATCATTTGGTGGACAAAGGCGTGGTCGGTGAAATTTTTTCCGGCCACCCCCGGGTTGGGGTGTTCAACGGCAATGCCGTCGGAGCTGGCGCAGAAAATATATCCGGTTTTGCCGATGGTCTGGGAAAAGAGAATTTTCCGGCAGAGGGCCATGGCCTCTTCTTCGCTCCGTTCCCCCCGCTGGAATTCTTCGTAGAGGGCCCGGACGATATCCAGGTTTTTTTCCGCCACGGCCCGCAAATGGTTTTTTATGGAGGTGGCGGCCGCGGTTTTTACCATATTGCCGATGGCGGCGGTGGTATTGGTCAGCTCGCTTTCAATATGGGATTCAATGGTTTTTTCCACCTGGAATACAATCAGCGCCCCCCCTGCCAGAAGGGCCGCAAGAAACGCCAGGGTGTATCCCCCCAAAAGTTTTGACCGGATCCTCAGGTCCTTGAAAAACTGGAAAAAACGGTTCATGTACTGATCTATACGCCAGGGCGGGCGGCAATATCAAACGATTTTAGCATTCATCAGGCCAGGGTCCGGGTCTGGATAAAGGTCTCCTGGATGATAAAGGCGTCGATGCTGGCCCGGTGGCGGCTTTTGTCCAGGGCGTTTATGATTTTATCCTTGGTGCTATGCCAGATGTCCATCTGGGGTTCGCTGAGAATCCGTTCCAGGGGGCTGACGGTGAAGGATGGCCGCAGGCCGGCCTGGGCAAAAAGCCGGGTAATCCAGGGTTTGTCCACGGCCCACCCGTCGGTGTAAACGGTGAGCCCTTCCAGAAGGTTGTTCAGTTCAAGGGAGACCCGGGGCGGGGATTTGCCGTGGCGCAAAAGGATTTCCCGGGTGATGCGGTGGGTGTTTTCCGCCTCCTTGTCCCAGTGGGTCCACTGGGGCGGGGGATGGATCAGGCTGCAATAGCGTTTGTTTTCGTCCATGGCCACGCCGATTTCTATGGGGTATGAGAGACTGCCGAAGCCGGATGCCTCCACATCCACTATGAACGGCCTGAAGTTTTTATCCGGACTGATTCCCATGAAATTCACCGTTTTTATCTGTTTTTACAGGAAGGTTAAAATTTAAAGTAACTAATTTTAAACGGAAATGCAAATTTTAACCCGGTTGAAGCTGGGATAATGGCCCGGGGGCGATGCCTCCCGGGCCATTTTTTATTTAGATCATCTCAATGGCGCAGGCCATGGCTACGCCGCCGCCGCCGCAGAGGGTGGCAAGCCCCAGGCTGTCGCCCCGTTTTTTCATGGCGTACATCAGGGTGGTCATGATCCGGGCGCCGGTGGAGCCCACTGGATGCCCCAGGCCGATGCCGGAACCGTTGATGTTGGTGACTTCCCGGTTGAGGCCCAGCTCTTTTTCGCAGCCCAGGTACTGGGCGGCAAAGGCTTCGTTGACTTCGATGAGGTCGAAATCGTCAATGGCAAGGCCGGATCTCTCCATGAGGTTTTTCACGGCCGGTACCGGGGAGATGCCCATTACCGTCGGGTGGCAGGCGCCCATTCCCGTGGCCTTGATGCGGGCGATGGGGGTGAGGCCCAGTTCGTCGGCCTTGTCCGCAGACATGATCACCATGCCGGTGGCCCCGTCGTTGATGCCCGAGGCGTTGCCCGCCGTCACCTTTCCGGTTTTGGGAACAAAGGCGGCGGGCAGGGCGGCCAGTTTTTCCATGGTCATGCCGGGACGGAAATGCTCGTCCTTGTCAAAGATCAGGGGATCTTTTTTACGGCGGGGGACTTCCACGGGAACGATCTCATCGGCAAAGCTGCCGTCTGCCGTGGCCCGTTCCGCATTGTTGTGGGAGCGCAGGGCGATTTCATCCATCTCTTCCCTGGAAATGTTCAGGTGCTGGGCCACGAATTCCGCGGTATGGCCCATGATATAGGGCTTGCCCATGAAAAAGGAGGCCGGGGCCTGGGTGTGGTCCACGGGGGTGCTTTCGTCAAAGGGAAGAATGTAGGAGCCGCAGTGCAGGGCGTGGATCATGGCATCCACGAACTGGGCGTCCTGGAGGCGGCAGCCCCACCGGGCCTTGGGCGCGGTATAGGGAACGCCTGACATATGCTCCACGCCCCCGGCCAGGATGACGTCGGCCATGCCGGCCTGGATCATGGCCATGCCCGAAAGCACCGCTTCCATGCCGGAGATGCAGACCCGGTTGATGGTGGCGGCGGGAATGGTCTCCGGGATGCCGGCCATGAGCGCGGCCACCCGGGTGGTGTTGAGGGTGTCATGGTGCTCCACGCAGGTGCCGTAGCGGACATCGTCGATGATGCCCGGCTCAATGCCGGCCCGTTTGATGGCTTCTTTCATGGTGATGCTGGCCAGATAGGCGCCGTTGAGGTCTTTGAGGGTTCCGCCGAAGGCCCCGATGGCCGTGCGGCAGGCAGATACGATGACAACGTCTTTCATGGGTTCATCCTTCATTTTAAGTGTTGTTGAAAAACCGTTTCTATTTTGATGCAAATGCCTCTTCTTCAATTTCCATTACCACGCCATCGCCGGCCATGACCGCCTCGGCCTTGCCCAGGGTGGCGGGCAGGATTGATGCCGTAAAATACCGGGCCGAGGCCAGGATTCCCTTGTAGAAAGCCATGTCTTTTTTCTTGGGCTTGGCCGCCAGTTTTTCCGCGGCAATGGTGGCCCGCCAGACCAGCATCCAGGCCATGAGCACGTCCCCGGTGACACAGAGGAAGGGGTGGGCAAAGGCAAAGGCGTTCTCTATTTTTCCATCGCCCATGAGGCCGCCCAGTGATTTGGCGGTTTTCATCAGGGTGTTCAGGGCGGTTTCCAGGGCGGCGGCCTGGTCGCCTAAGCCCTCAACGGCTTTGGCTCCTTCAATGGTTTTTGAGACTTCAGCCAGCAGGTCAGTGAAGGCCTTGCCCTTGTTCAGGCCCAGTTTCCGGCCCAGAAGGTCCATGGCCTGGATCCCGTTGGTCCCTTCATAGATCTGGGTGATCTTGCAGTCCCGGAGGAGCTGCTCCTGGGGATATTCCTTGGTGAAGCCGTAGCCGCCGAAGATCTGGACCCCGTCGGAGCAGAGTTCAAAGGCCCGGTCGGTGATATAGCCCTTGGCCACGGGGATGAGCACATCGATGATGCCCTGGTACCTGGCCCGGTCCTCTTCGGTCTCGGCCACCTTGACCATGTCTTCCATATAGCCCACGTAGTACAGAAGGCTCCGCATGGCTTCGGTGTTGGCCTTCATGTTCAGCAGCATGCGGCGGATGTCCGGGTGCTGGATGATGGGGACCCCGGGTGAGCCCTTGGGGGCGGTGAGGCCCGCGCCCTGCACCCGTTCCTTGGCATAGTTCAGGGCGTTGAGATATGAGGCTGAGGCGCAGGCAAAACCCTGCATGCCCACGTGGAGCCGGGCTTCGTTCATCATGACGAACATGGCGCTCATCCCTTTGTTCTCCTGTCCCAGGAGGGTGCCGATGCATTTTCCCTTGCCCCCTAAGGCCATGGAGCAGGTGGGGCTGCCGTGGATGCCCATTTTTTCTTCAATGCCGGTACAGGCGATGTCGTTGGGCTCTCCCAAGGATCCGTCGTCGTTCACCCAGATTTTGGGCACCAGGAAAAGCGAGATGCCGGCGGTGCCGGCAGGCGCCCCTTCGATACGGGCCAGTACCGGATGGATGATATTCTCCACCAGGTCGTTTTCCCCCGAGGAGATAAAAATTTTATTGCCGGTGATGGAATAGGTACCGTCTCCGTTGGGCACGGCGCGGGTGGTCAGGGCCCCCACGTCGGAGCCGGCCTCGGGTTCGGTGAGGAGCATGCTGCCCCCCCAGACCCCGGTGTACATCTTTTTCAGGTAGAGTTCCTTTTGCCTGTCCGTGCCGAATTTTTCCACCAGCTTGCCGGCGCCGTGGGCCAGGATGTTGTGGAGCATAAAGGGGTAGTTGGCCCCGTTGAAATAATTGTTGGCGGCCAGGGCCACGGTGGCGGGCATGCCCTGTCCCCCCCATTCCGGATCGTCGCACATGGCGATCCATTCGCCCTCGGCAAAGAGTTCGTAGGCCCGGTGAAATACCTTGGGCACGGATACTTTTCCGTTGTCAAAGGTACAGCCCTCTTCGTCGGCCTCCTTGAGATGGGGAAGCAATTCCTTGAGGGCCAGGTTCCTGGCTTCGGATACCACCATGTCGATGGTCTTTTTATTGAAGTCTTCAAAGCGTTCGTACTTGCTTAATTCTTCCACCTTGAGCTGTTCATGGAGGACGAAATCCACGTCCCGCCGGTCTGCAACCTGTTGTGCCATGGTGTTCTCCTTATTTGGTGTAGTCGTAGAATCCCTTGCCGCTCTTTCTGCCCAGGTAGCCGGCCCGGACCATCTTTCTGAGCAGGGGGGCGGGCCGGTATTTGTCTTCGCCCAGTTCGGCGTGGAAGCCTTCCAGCACCCTCAGCATGGTGTCCAGCCCCACCATGTCGGCCAGGGCCAAAGGCCCGATGGGGTGGTTGGCGCCCAGGGTCATGGCGTTGTCGATATCTTCGGGGGAGGCAATGCCCTCGGCCAGGACGAAAATGGCCTCGTTGATCATGGGGCAGAGGATGCGGTTGACGGCAAAGCCCGGGGCCTCTTTGACCTCAATGGCGGTCTTGTTGATCTTGTCCACGAAATCCTGGGCAATGCCCAGGGTCTGGTCAGAGGTGGAGAATCCTTTGATCAGTTCCACCAGCTTCATCACGGGCACGGGGTTGAAAAAATGCATGCCGATGAATTTATCCGGCCGGCCCGTGGCCGAGGCCATTTCCGTGATGGAAAGCCCCGAGGTGTTGGAGGCGAACAGGGCCTCTTTTTTGCAGATGGTGTCCAGTTCCTTGAACACCTCTTTTTTGATATCCATGACTTCGATGATGGCCTCGATGACCAGGTCGGCGTCCTTGGCCGCCATGGTGAGGTCGGTGGTGCCGGTGATCCGGTCCATGATTTTGTCCGCATCGGCCTCGGCCAGTTTTCCCTTGGATACGGCCCGGTCCAGATTGGATTTGATGGTGGTGATCCCGTTTTCCACAAACCGGTCCTCCACATCCCTTAAAACGACCTCAAATCCTGCCTGGGCCGCGCACTGGGCAATGCCTGCCCCCATGATGCCTGCGCCGAGTACGGTGACGTTCTTCATTTCCATGTCTATCCTCCCTGTTGGTTATCTTTCTTACGATGCCTGTGAAACCAATAGCAATTTATCCGGCAGCAATTTATATGCCGGAATTCAAATGGCCCGGGAACAGTGGCTTTCAGCCGTTGGGGGAAAATATGGGGGCGGAAAATGGACGATTTCTGTACCATGGCAAAGTTTTTTCTGTCTCATTTTCCAGTTTACATATGAACTGTTCTATAGGATAGTAGCCTGGTATGGAAAATATGGCGTAATCAATAACAGAATGCCGGGAGATGTCCATGGGTCTGCATATTGATGAAAATGATTTTTTCAGGGAGGCCACCCTCACCCTCTGTTCCACCCTTGAGATTGAGCGGGCCCTTCACTCCTGTCTTCTCTATGTCCGGCAATTCATGCCGGCCCTTCAGATGGGATTCCATGTCTATCATCCCGATGCCGGCATCGTTGAAACCGTGGCCCTGGCCACACCGGAAAAAGGGGAGGCCGTCTCCATGAAGATTCCCCTGACCGGACGGGGGCGGCGGCTCATTGAGGACCGGCGCCTGGAGCGGGTCCGCTCCATTGAACGGCTGGGAGACGACCCCATCACCGGTCCCGTGGCCGACCGGCTGAGGGCCTGGGACCTTTCCGCCGTGGTCATTGATCTGGTTCTGGAACGGACCATGCTGGGGATATTTTCCGTTTTCAACGAGGGGGAAACCCCCTTTTCAGAAGATCATGTCCGGCTGCTCAGCCTTCTGGACAAACCCTGCGCCATTGCCCTGACCAATTCCCTGAGGTTCAGGGAACTGAATAATTTCAAGGAGCGCCTGGCCGACGATAACCGGTATTTCCAGGCCGAGCTGAACCGCATGGCCGGGGAGACGGTGATCGGTGCCGGCCAGGGGCTGGGGCAGGTTATGGACATGGTCCGCCAGGTCTCTCCCCTGGAAAGCCCGGTGCTGCTGCTGGGGGAGACGGGCACGGGCAAGGAGGTGATTGCCAATGCCATCCATAATTTGTCCCTGAGAAACCAGGGCCCCTTTATCCGGGTGAACTGCGGGGCAATTCCGGCCTCCCTGCTGGATTCAGAACTCTTCGGCTATGAGAAGGGGGCTTTCACCGGGGCGGTGGCCAGAAAGCGGGGCCGCATCGAACGGGCCCGGGGCGGGACCCTTTTTCTGGATGAAATCGGGGAACTCAGCGCCGAAGCCCAGATCCGGCTGCTCCGGGTCCTTCAGGAAAAGGAGATTGACCGGGTGGGAGGCACCGAGACCATCCGGGTGAATATCCGCATCATTGCGGCCACCCACAGGAATCTGGAGCAGATGATGGGGGAGAACCGATTCCGGCCGGACCTCTTTTTCCGGCTCCGGGTCTTTCCCATCACCATTCCCCCCCTGCGGGAGCGCAGGGGAGATATCCCGGCCCTGGTGGAGCATTTTATCCTGAAAAAAGCCCGGGAAATGAAGCTGCTGAAGATTCCCACGGTGCCCGGCCGGGTCATGGAGGGGCTGAGGGAGTATCTCTGGCCGGGCAATGTCCGGGAACTGGAAAATGCCGTGGAACGGTCCATGATTCTGGACCGGGAGGGGGAATTGTTTTTCAAGGAGATCATCGCCCAGGGCGGCGGGGAGGAAGAAGGGGCCGGAGACGGCACCCCGGTGCAGCCCCTTGACCGGGTGGTGGCCGGTCATATCCGCCGGGCCCTTGCCCAATGCCGGGGACGGGTGGAAGGGGAAAAAGGGGCGGCACAACTCCTAAAAATTCACCCTTCCACCTTGAGAAAGCGGATGAAAAAGCTTAACATTCCTTTTGGAAGGCAGGTTCGATACTAGAAAAAGGAGGGCTTATGAAAGCAATCCAGGCCGAATATTCAAAAGAGCCTTTTGAAATCAAAATCAGTGAAAATGCAGAAGAGGAAAGCTGGCCCGCAGTCTGTGCCAGATTTGACGACGATGTGGAACGGGTCTGCGATGTGGCGGAGGTGCCGGGGTATACCGGGCTCTACCAATGCTTTGACGAGAAAAATGAGAAAACCTATTACCTGGTCAACGAGGATAAATCCCTTTACCGGATGAAGCGCCGGCATTTTATGGATAATATCGGATATAAAAAATAGGGGCCGGCCGGGGGCATCCGGCGTTCAGGGTGTCAATCCGAGTTCCCCGGCCCAGGCCGCGAACCGCCGGGCATGGCCGGGATTTATCCGGCGCAGTTCATTGATGATTTTATCCCGGGTCATGGTTTTATTTCTGTTTTTAGGATGTTTGGAGAAATATTTGTCTGCGCAGCAGATGATTTTTTCCTCCAGGGTCTGGGGCACCATTTCCCGCCTGGGCAGGGGCAGGCCGGCCTCCATGATGTTGTCCAGGGTGATTCCGGCACCGGTGTGGCGTTCCGCCACCAGGCCGTAGGCGGAGGGCAGGTTTAAATCGTCCAGCAGTTCCCGGCCCAGGTAGCCGTGGCAGATATAGGGCCGGTCGCCCCGGCAGCCGATGGCCGGGGCGCTGGTTTTAAATATCCCGATGTCATGGAGCATGGCCGCGGTTTCAATGAAATCCAGATCCAGGTTGAGATCCGCGTTCAGGCCCTGGGCGATTTCCAGACTTTTGTCCGCCACCCGGCGGCTGTGGTCCACCAGCACCTCGTATAGTTCGGATCCGGGCTTGTAAAACCGCCCGATGATGTCCAGGGGATCAATCTTCATTTCGTCTCATCCCAGCCAGGGTGGCCTGTTTGGAGCCGGCCCCTATTTGGAACCGGACAGGAGTACCCCTTCGATAAAGGGGTCCAGATCCCCGTCCAGTACCCGGTCCACATCCCCGATTTCCAGGTTGGTCCGGTGGTCCTTGACCATGCGGTAGGGATGGAGCACATAGGAGCGGATCTGGCTGCCCCAGGCAATATCATCCTTGCCGTCGTGGAGGTTCTGCATCTTTTCGTCCTGTTTCTGTTTTTCAAGCTGGTAGAGCCTGGATTTCAGGACCTTCATGGCAATTTCCTTGTTCCGGTGCTGGGAGGGCTCCTGCTGGCACTGGACCACTACGCCCGTGGGCAGGTGGGTGATGCGCACGGCGGAACTGGTCTTGTTCACATGCTGGCCCCCGGCCCCGCTGGCCCGGTAGACGTCGATGCGCAGGTCCCCTTCGTCCACATCAATATTGATCTCATCCTGGACTTCGGGATAGACAAATACCGCTGCAAAGGAGGTCTGGCGCTTGCCGCTGGCATTGAAGGGGGATATCCGCACCAGCCTGTGCACCCCGGATTCCACTTTCATGAATCCGTAGCAGTTCTGGCCCGAGACATGGAGGGTGGCTCCCTTGATCCCGGCCTCGTCCCCATCCTGGTAGTCGATGACCTTGTACTTGTAGCCCCGTTTTTCGATCCACCGGGTGTACATGCGGAAGAGCATTTCGGTCCAGTCCTGGGAATCGGTGCCCCCGGCCCCGGCATTGATGGAGACAATGGCGTCCCGGTTGTCGTCTTCGCCGTCCAGGGTGATCTCGATGGAGAATTTTTTTACTTTTTTTCCAAGGGCTTCCAGGAGGTCGGCCGCCTCCTCTTCCAATTCCTTATCCCCTTCCTCCCTGGCCAGTTCCAGCATGACCTGGGCTTCTTCCAGGTCCGAGAATATGGCGTCACAGGATTCGATGAGGCCGGAAATGGTGGTGCGTTCTTTTAAAAGACGGGTGGCGTTGTCGGCATCGTTCCAGAAATCTTCCCTGGCAATGAGCAGTTCAAGTTCACGAAGCCGCTTTTCCTTTACAGGAAGGTCAAAGATACTCCTTCAGCCGGTCGGCTTTAGCAGTGATGGAAGAAATGGTCTGTTTGAAATCAATACTCATTGTCAGGGTCTCCTAATGTTATGGCGGCGCCTAGACGGGTTTCCGTCCAGGCATCCTTTTATTTTTGAGGAGTTTTACCATAAAACCCAAGGTCAATGCAACCAGGGCGGCCATGCCCGTGAGGTCGCCGTGGCGGGTGTAAAAACTCGTCTGTTTCAGGGCGGGAACCTCCCGGGTGAGGGCGGCTTCCGTAAACAGCCCCGTTGCCGCCAGGGGCCTTCCGGACGGGTCGATAACCCCTGAAATGCCGGTGTTGGCCGCCCGGATCATGGCCCTGCGGTTTTCCACGGCCCGGAGTACGGCGATGGCAAAATGCTGGGCCGGGGCCGAGGTCCGTCCGAACCAGGCGTCATTGGTGATGGTGGTCAGGATATCGGCCCCGTTGAGCACAAACTGCCGGGAGATACCGGGGAAAAGGATTTCAAAACAGATGAGCACCCCGGTTTTATGGGTGCCGAATGCCAGGGGGATGGGGCCGGTGGTGCCTATGGAGAAATTGCCGGCCTGGGCCGTGAGTTTTTCCACGAACCAGAGCAGGTCCTGGAGGGGGACATATTCCCCGAAGGGCACCAGGTGGGCCTTGTCATAGGTGCCGGTGACCAGGGAATGCCCGTTGAACATATAGGCCCGGTTGTAGTACCGGATATTTTCTTTGGACACCTCCACGGCCGGGCTGCCCACAAGAAAATAGGTGCCGGCCCGTTGCACCAATGCCTCCACCCGGCTGGAGTTTTCCCGGTCCCTGCCGTAGTAAAAGGGGAGGGCGGTTTCCGGCCAGACCACCAGGTCGGCGGGCAGGGCGGAAAGGGAAAGGGCTTCGTACCGGTCCAGGGTGAAATCCTTAAAGGCGTTGTCCCATTTTTTATCCTGTTCGATATTGCCCTGGATGATGGAGATTTTTGTTTTTTCCCCCTGGGCGGTCCATTGGGCAACGGTTTCCAGCCGGGCGGATCCGTAGCCCAATGCCCCGGCCACCAGTGCCAGGCCCAGACCTGCGGACAGGGCAAAGGCGCTGCCGGCGTCCGTTTTTTTTCTGACTACCAGAAGGGTTTGGGTCAGAATTCCGTTGCAGACCACCAGTATAAAGGAGATGCCCAATACCCCGGAAATGTCTGCAACCTGGACCAGAAGGCGGTTGGCATACTGGCTGTAACCCAGGACGCCCCAGGGGAAGCCGGTGAGGGCGTAAGTCCGGATATATTCCAGCCCCGTCCACACCGCAGCCCCCCAGAAGGGGGTGAGCCAGCCCGGGACCGGCAGCTTTTTCATGGCCAGGGCAAAGAGGGCCGGGTAAAGGGCCAGGTAGAGGGCCAGCAGAACCAGGCAGCCCAGGGCCGCCACCATGGGCAGTTTGCCGAACTGGGTCAGGGTGGGGACGATCCAGTAGATCAGGGTCAGGTAATGGGCGGTGCCGGCGGCAAGCCCGGCATAAAAGGCCTGGCGCGGCGTCATGGCGGCCAGGGCGGCCCAGAGGGGGACCAGGGCGAAAAAGGCGGCTGGATAGAGGGCGGCGTCCGGAAAAGCTGCGGTGAGCAGGATGCCGGTGGCCAATGCGGGTGAATAGGGTAAAAATTTGGATAAATTGGGTAAAATTTTCATTTTTTTCCGGGCCTTGATAAAAAAAGTCTGCTATACTTATCAGACAATTTAAACATTCGTCAATTTCCGCAAAGGATACAGGCTTATTTTATGGCTGAAATGTATCATGAAGAGACCGGCCGTCCAGAGCCGGACAAGATTCCCCCGGGCGGGGTTCAGGGCAGTACGCCGATGCCCGGGGAAACGGCGATGACCGCTCTTGACCGGTCCCCCCTAGGTATCTGTATTCTAAAAGGCAATATCATTGACTGGGCCAATCCTGCTTTTTACGAAATGACCGGCCACGAGCCGGGGAGCCTTGAGGGAAAAGAGGCCCGTATCTTTTACCCCACACTCAAGGAATACGAACGGGTCAGCCGGCGGCTGATGGCCGAGGTCAACCAGACCGGATCGGGAACGGCGGACACCCGGCTTTTTCGAAAGGACAATACCACATTCGACTGCCGGGTCCGGGCCGCCCGGATGGATCCCGGCGATTTTTCCCAGGGGCTGATGATCACGGCATCGGATATCACCGAGATCCGGTCGACCCAGATCCAGAAACAGCAGGCCCAGAAAATGGAGGCCATCGGTGTGCTGGCCGGCGGCATCTCCCATGATTTCAACAATCTGCTCATGGGGATCCAGGGACATCTCTCCCTGATGCGGATCAACGTGAACCGTCCCAATAAGGTGGGGCACCATATCGAGCAGATGGCCAAACTGGTGGAAACGGCCGCCGAACTGACCGGAAGGCTGCTGGGATTTGCCCGGGGAGGCAAATACCAGATTTCCACCCTGGATATCAACCAGGTGGTTTCCATGGCCCTGAACATTTTTGAGCCCACCCGGGGGGAGATCACCATCAAAGAAACACCCGGGGAGTCCCTTTACCCGGTGAACGGGGACCATTCCCAGCTGGAGCAGGTCCTGCTCAACCTCATGGTCAATGCATCCCAGGCCATGATAGACGGCGGCACCCTCACGGTGGCCACCCGTAACATCAAGGTGAAAGAGGCCAATAACTACCATTTTGAGGTCATCCCGGGCCCCTATGTGGAAATTCTGATTCGGGATACGGGCATGGGCATGGATGATGCCATACAAAAGAAGATCTTCGATCCCTTTTTTTCCACCAAGGAACCCGGGGATAAAAAAGGCCGGGGCCTGGGCCTGTCAACGGTCTTCGGCATCGTCAAGAACCACGGCGGATTTATCACCGTGGAGAGCCAGCCCGGCCGGGGCTCCAGCTTCAGGGTCTGCCTGCCCGGGGCTGATGCCCAGAATGCTGCCGGTGTGACAAAGTCGGGGGCGGAACCGTCCCGGATGCCAAAGGGCACGGAAACCGTTCTCCTTGTGGATGATGAACAGGAGGTCCTGGAGGTGGGCAAGGGGTTTCTGGAACAGCTGGGATACAAGCCCCTGCTGGCCCGGAACGGGATTGAGGCCGTGGAGATTTTCAAGCTCTACCATGATGAAGTGGCTCTGGTTGTATTGGATCTGCTCATGCCCAACATGGACGGAAAAGAGGCTTTTTTTGAAATGCGCAGAATTGCACCGGAGGTCAAGATTCTGGTATCCACGGGGTTCAATGTGGATCTGGAGGTGGAAGCCCTGCTTAAAAGCGGGTGCCACGGTTTCCTCCAAAAGCCTTTTTCAATGGGAATATTTTCAAGAAAGGTGAGGGCGATTATTGACGGCAGGGCCGGAGACCGGACGGCCTCCCTGAATAGTCATTGACAAGGAGGGGGTTTTTGACTAATGACTGAATAACTTTTGCCTGAAGGCAAACAAAGCAGTACCCGAAAGAAAACATATTACAACTCAAAGCCACGAAGGCTGACTTTTCCGTATTCCGGAAGCGTCCCTTTGTGGCTTTTTTTATTGGAGGTGTTCCTGTGAAATCAGAGGCTGTTAAGCTGAAAATCGGATCTGTACTCGTTCTTATGATGATTGCCCTGTCATTTCAGGCCGCCGGAACCGCCTGGGCCGGCAACACCGTGGTGGATGCCATGGGCCGGTCCAAGGCCCTGCCGGACCGGGTGGACCGTATCATCTGTTCCGGCCCCGGATGCCTGCGGCTGGTGGCCTATCTTCAGGCCGGTGAAATGGTGGTGGCGGTGGATGATATCGAGGGCCGCAAGCAAAAATTCGATGCCCGGCCCTATGCGCTGGCAAATCCGGCATACCGCAGCCTGCCGGTGTTCGGCGGTTTCAGGGGGCAGGATGACCCGGAAAAGATTCTGGGGCTGGATCCTTCTCCCCAGGTGATTTTCAAAACCTACCCCACCATGGGCCATGATCCCGTGGAACTGGAAAATAAGACCGGCATTCCGGTGGTGGCCCTGGACTACGGGGATCTGGGCCCGGCCCGGGAGAAGCTGTTTTCCTCCCTGACCCTCATGGGCCGGGTGATTGGCCGTGAGGCCAGGGCCGCAGAGGTGATCCGTTTTTTCGAGGATGAAATCCTGGCCCTCGAAGGCCGGACCCGCGATATCCCGGAAAAAAAGACCTGCTATATCGGCGGGGTGGCCTTTAAGGGGCCCCACGGGTTTGTTTCCACCGAGCCCTTTTATCCCCCCTTTGAGTTTGGCGGCGGCCTTAATATTGCCGGCATGGACATGCCCCTGGGCAAACAGCTGCAGCAGAGCCTGTATTCCAAGGAAAAACTGCTGACCCGTGACCCGGATGTCATTTTCCTGGACCTGAGCACCCTTCAGATGGGCGAGGGCCACGGCGGCCTGTTTGAATTGAAAACCGATCCCGTGTTCCGGGCCCTCACCGCCGTGGGAAAGGGAGAGGTCTACGGGACGCTGCCCTATAATTGGTATACCCAGAATTTCGGTTCCATCCTGGCCGATGCCTGGTTTGCGGGGAAGACACTTTATCCGGAACGGTTCAGGGATGTGGACCCGGCTGCGGCGGCCGACCGCATTTATACCTTCCTGCTGGGCGCCCCGGTCTTTGATGCCATGAACCGGCAGTTCCGGAATCTGATCTTTACCCGGCTGGCAGTGGAAAATTAGGGGGCCGCATGCATTTTGAGACCGCTACGGTCCCGGGGCAGTACCTGGGGTATATCCGGCGCAAGCGCATGGGGATTCTCTGCATGGCCCTCCTGCTGACGGCCGCTTTTCTGGGGGCCGTGAGTTTCGGTGCGGTGCCGGTGAATGTGTTCAAAACCGTGTACGGGTTTTTTACGGGCACCGGGTCTGCCAGGGACGGTCTCATTATCTGGCAGATCCGTCTGCCCCAGGCCCTCACCGCCCTGGCGGCCGGGGCCGGCCTGGCCGGTTCCGGGGCCGTGATGCAGTCGGTGCTGAAAAACCCCCTGGCCTCCCCCTTTACCCTGGGCATCTCCCATGCCGCCGCATTCGGTGCCGCCTGTGCCGTCATGATCATGGGCACCGGGGTCATGGCCTCCAGTTCCGCCGACGCCCTGAACATTTCCTATCCCGCCCTCACCGTGGGGTCGGCCTTTTTCTTTTCCATGGCCACGGCCTGGCTCATCATCCATATTGCCGGGCGCCGGGGCGGCTCCCCCCAGATGCTGGTGCTCACCGGGGTGGCCCTGGGGTCGCTGTTCACCGCCGGCACCATGCTGCTCCAGTTTTTTGCCGATGATGTGCAGTTGGCCGCCATGGTGTTCTGGACCTTCGGGGACCTGGCCCGGGCCGACTGGGGGGATCTGGGCGTCCTGGGGCCGGTGACCCTGGCCATCCTGGTCTTTTTTCTGGCCAATGCCCGGTCCTACAACGCCATGGCCCTGGGGGACGAGACAGCCAAAAGCCTGGGTATCCGGGTGCGGCGGGTACGGCTCTCCGGCATGCTGGCCGCCTGTCTGGCCACGGCCGTGATCATTTCCTTTGTGGGCATCATCAGTTTTGTGGGACTGGTGGCGCCGCACATCGTCCGGCGGATCATGGGGGAAGACCATTATTACCTGCTGCCGGCCAGCCTGCTCACCGGCGCCCTGGTGCTGGTGGGGGCGGATACGGCGGCCCGGCTGGTGCTGCTGCCCCATGTGCTGCCGGTATCCATCCTTACCTCATTTCTGGGGGCCCCGGTGTTCATTTACCTTATTATCAGAGGAGACAGGCCATGAGTCTTGATGTCAGAAAACTGGGCTTTCATTATAACCACACCCCTGTCCTCCGGCAGATCGGTTTTTCTGTGCAGGCGGGGGAGATCCTCATGATTCTGGGGCCCAACGGGGTGGGAAAGACCACCCTGCTCAAATGCCTCAACCGTATCCATTCTCCCCAAACAGGACAGATTCTGGTGAACGGCAGGGATATCTCAACCATGGGCACCACGGAAACCGCCCGTCACATCGCCTATGTGGCCCAGAATAATCCCGGGACCCGGATGACGGTATTTGACGCGGTGCTCATGGGGCGGACCCCCCATATCCGGATCAAGGCCGGCCCTAAGGATCTGGAGAAAACCCATGCGGTGATGGAGCGCTTGAACATTGCCCATATGGGCGTCAAATACCTGGACTGCCTCAGCGGGGGCGAACTGCAGAAGGTGGCCATTGCCCGGGCCCTGGTCCAGGAGACCGGACTCTTGCTTCTGGACGAGCCCACGGCCAGCCTGGATCTGAAAAACCAGACCGAGATCCTGGGACTCATCCGGCACATTGCAAGGGACCACGGCATGGCAGTGGTCATGACCATGCATGATCTGAATGCGGCCTTGCGGTACGGGGATCGATATTTATGTTTAAAGGAGGGCCGGGTGGCGGGCACCGGGCCCATGGCCGAGATTTCCCCGGACCTGGTGGCCCGGGTCTACGGGCTTGACGTTGAAATTATCCGCCACCGGGGCTGTCCCATGGTGGTACCTGTGGCGGCCTGATATGTAAAAACTGTAATTAAACCGAATTAAAGGAGATTATACATGAGCTGTGCCTTGGATAAAGAGACCATTGACGCAACCATTTCATTCCACGGCCATTCCTGTCCGGGACTGGCCATCGGCATCCGGGCGGCGGAACTGGCCAGGGAAAAGCTTGCCATCCACACCACTGCCAACACCATCTGTGTGACGGAGACCGACATGTGCGGCGTGGACGCCATCCAGTTTCTCACGGGCTGTTCCTTTGGAAAAGGCAACCTGGTGCACCGGGATTACGGGAAGTCCGCCTTTACCTTTTTCAACCGGGATACGGGCAGAGGGTTCAGAGCGTTGTTCAGGGACGGGGGCAAAGGGTTGGACCGGGAGGAACGGATCGGGTTTCTCATGGAGGCCGATCTCGACACCCTATTTGACCTGGAGGATATTGATGCCCCGCCGGTGCGGCCGGCGCGGATTTTAAAGAGCATTGCCTGCGACCACTGCGGGGAGATGGTCATGGAATCCCGGATTCGTCTTTTCGGCGGGGAGCATCTCTGCATGCCCTGCTTTCAAAAAGTGGAACAGAAAATCTAAAGCCTGGATAAATCTGGCAGTGCAATAAAAATATTGCGCTGCCATGATTTTATTGCATTTTTCATATTTCCATCTTTCCTCCTTTCCAGGTCCTGACTCGGGCAATAATTTTTTATTTCTCTTAAATATAGTTTAAAATCAGCTTGTTATATGGTTGTGTCCGATGCGTCACGGCCCCCTGAACTTCTTCTGGCATGGTTATGGCTACATCATAGACCAAAAATTTAGAATTTACCGGCCCGGGGCCATCCCCCCGGGCCAAGAGACGTTCCCGAGGAGAACCGATATGACAAAAAACAAGGTGTTCAGTGTTTGCGGCATGTGTACCGTACGCTGCCCCATTAGCGTAGAGGTTGAAAACGGCCAGGTAAAATTTATCGGGGGCAACCCCCATGTCCCGGCCATGAAAGGGGCGGTCTGCCCCAGGGGTGCCGCAGGCAAGGCCCTGCTCCATGACAATGAACGGCCCCAGACCCCCCTGATCCGTGAAGGGGAGCGGGGGGAAGGCAAGTGGCGCAAGGCCACCTGGGAAGAGGCCCTGGATTACGTGGCCGGCAAGATGAAAGAGATCAAGGAAACCCATGGTGCCCGGGCCATATCCCTCACCGACCGGGGGGGGCCGTTCAGGGATATGCGCCGGGCATTCCTCAGGGGGCTGGGTACGCCCAACTACTGCAACCATGATTCCGCCTGCGCCCGGAATGTCCAGCATTCGGCCCTCTCCCTCACCGGCATGGGCCGGAAGGCCGTGGCCTATGACCTGAAAAACTGCAAGCATGTGGTGCTCCAGTTCAGGAATATCTTGGAAGCCGTGAATGTCCAGGAGGTGAACAATCTCATGGATGCCATGGAAAAGGGCTGCAAGCTGACCGTCATTGATATCCGGGCCAATGTCTCCGCGGCCAAAGCCACCCGGTTCATGCAGATCCGGCCGGGCACCGATTACGCCTTCAACCTGGCGGTGATCCATGAGCTCATCAAGCGCCGCCTTTACAATCAGGAATTTGTGGACCGCTATATTGAGGGCTTTAAGGACCTGGAGCAGTTTGTCTCCCCGTACACCCCGGAATGGGCCGAAGAGCAGACCGGCATTGAGGCGGCCCAGCTTCGCGCCTTTGTGGAGGAACTGGCGGCAGCCGCGCCTTCCGTGATCTGGCATCCCGGGTGGATGGCCGCCCGGTATAAAAATTCTTTTTATATCTGCCGTTCCATCTATATCATCAACGCCCTGCTGGGGGCTTACGGGGCCAAGGGCGGCCTTCCCTTTGTTTCCAAACCCGGCGATGTCGGGGCCAAGGGGCTGAAGTCCTTCATGAACCTCTTTCCCAAACCCGAAGACAAACGGGCCGACGGGGCAGGATGGAAGTATCCGCATATTGAAACCGGGCCCGGCCTGGCCCACCTGCTTTACGAAGCCATTGAAACCCAGGACCCCTATCCTGTGAAGGCCTATATCGCCTACCGCCATGATCCCCTCATGGCCTATCCCGATCCCGACCGGGTCCGGGAGTTGTGGAAAAACCTGGATCTCCTGGTCTCCGTTACCTTTTCCTGGTCAGACACGGCCTGGTACTCCGATGTGGTCCTGCCGTTGTCCACCTACCTGGAGCGGGAAAGCATCATTGCCACCAAAAATGGCCTCAAACCCCAGTTTTTTGTCCGCCGCCGCTCTGTGGAACCCAGGTATGACAGCCGGGCTGACTGGGAGATTATCTCCGGCCTGGCCAAACGGCTGGATCTGCCCGAACTGGTGTTTGACCGCGTGGAAGACCTGTGGAATTTCCAGCTTGAGGGCACCGGGGTGTCCATTGAGGATTTCGATGCCAAGGGAATGGTTCCCCTGGCGGACAAGCCTATTTACAAGGATTTCGAGGATTACACGTTCAAGACAAGTTCCGGAAAGATTGAGATGATTTCCAAGAAACTGGAAGATGCCGGCCTGCCCTCTCTGAAACCCTATGAACCGCCCGTATTCCCCAAGGAAGGGGAATTCAGGGTGACCTTCGGCCGCTGTGCCCTGCACACCCAGGGACACACCGTGAACAACCCCCTGCTCAACGAGCAGATGTCCGAGAACACCCTGTGGATTAATACGGGAGAGGCGGAAAAACTGGGCATCTCAGACGGCGATGTGGTCACCGTTGGCCAGAACGGCTACACGGAAACCATCAAAGCCAAGGTCACCGACCATATCCATCCCGATGCCGTTTTTGTCATCCACGGCTTCGGCCACCGCCTGAAAGTGGAGAGCCGGGCCTTCGGCAAGGGCCTTGCGGACAATAAATTCATGTCCGGCGGCATGGATATCTGGGATAAGGCCGGCGGCGCCATCGCCTACCAGGAGCATTTTGTCACCGTAACCAAGCAGTAAATCAACCACCACCACTCCGCTGTAGACAATCCCCCCTGTGCCGCATCCGGCATGGAGGGGATTGTTTTTCAATCTTCTGCAGCACCTCTTTCATCCCTTATTGATTGGAAAACTGAGGTCAAAATATGGTCGGCATCCTTGAATTTATACTTACTGACAAGGGTTTCTATTGATTCTAATTGATCCGGATATTCTGCTGGCCAGGCATATTCGTTGATTTTTGCAAACATTTCTTTGATCGGTTTGGGCGTTCTCTTTTTCATGAGGGGGGCAAGTTTCTGAAGAAATGCCATCAACAGTTTTGCGTTTCCCTGTTTCCTGTGTTGGCCGTCCAGGGGGGCCATTGTTTTTTCAGCGAAAGGAGCCAACCCCTGGCGGATCTTGACCAGCTCCACTTCAAAACGACCCAATATATCTCTATGATCTGCCCTGAAATTTTGTTTTAACGCATTCTCCAAATTTGCGGCCAGTTCCTGCAGCGCCTTTGCGCCAATCGTGCCGGACAGGCCTTTAATCGTATGGGCCTGCCTGACAGCCGCCTGCTGCTTTCCCGTCTCAATGGCCATTAAAAGATTGGAAACGGTCTGCCGGGTCTCCTTGAAAAATTTGGCCAATATACTTTTATACAATTTTTGGTTGCCGGCCAGCCGGGCCAACCCCGCTGCCGTATCGATACCTTCAAATTCCGGCAGGCCTGCCTCATTTTCTGGTCCAGCGGCAGGGGGCAATTTCCCTGAATATCTTTCGTGAACGGTCCGGTTCCCGGGCGTAATCCATTTGGCCAGTATCCTTAACAGGTCCGCCGGTTCAATGGGTTTGGTAATATAGTCGTTCATGCCGATTTCCAGGGTCTCTTCCCTGACGCCGCTCATGGCATCCGCTGTCATGGCAATGATGGGAATATCCCTGGCCGGCGGATCCAGTTTACGGATTTCCCGGGCGGCCGTCCGGCCATCCATCACCGGCATTTGCAGGTCCATCAGCACCGCATCAAATGCACCCTTCTCCGCAGCCGCTTTTTCCACTCCCACACGGCCGTTTTCCGCCACCTCCACATGAAAGCCTTCATCGTTGAGCAGCTCAACGGCCAGCTGCTGGTTGATTTCGTTGTCTTCCACCAAAAGCAGCCTTGCCCCCCTGACGGCGTCGATTTCTTTCGGCAGGTGAAGCGTCTGGCGGCGCGGCCTGTTTTTCCGGCTTAGGACCTTTTTCCCAAATGAAGCCAGAATACTTTCAAACAGGAGGGAGTGGGTCACGGGTTTCAAAAGAAACCCATCCAGATTGATGTGACGCGCCTGTTCCATAACATCTTCCCGGTCATGTCCCGTTACCATAATGATCTTTGGAACCTTTGGAAGGGTGGTATCTTTCTGGATTTTTCTGGCGGTTTCAATTCCGTCGATTCCCGGCATCTGCCAGTCCAGGAAAAGAATATCATACCCGCCGCTTTCAGCGTTTGCCGCCGAACGGACCATCTCAATGGCGTCATGGCCGTTGTTAATGGTGTCGGCCTGAAAGGTGAAATCGGCCAGGTAGTTTTCCATCACCTTGCAGAAAGTGGGGTTGTCGTCCACCACAAGGACGTTGATCCCCTTTAGTATTTGTGGAACGATTTCTTGTTTATCAACCGGTTTTTCAAGGCGGCCCAAGCGGACGGTGAACCAGAACATCGTACCTTGTCCCATGGTGCTTTGAACGCCGATCTCCCCGCCCATCATTTCGGCCAGCTTTTTACTAATTGTGAGCCCCAGCCCCGTTCCCCCGTATTTGCGGGTCGTGGACATGTCTGCCTGGGAAAAAGACTGAAACAACTTGTTTTGCTGTTCCTTTGACAGGCCAATCCCCGTATCCCGGACGGAAAACCGGATCAACACGTTTTTTTCATCCGTTTCCAGGGGGGAGACAGAGACTTCAATCTCTCCTTTTTCGGTAAATTTGACGGCATTATTGGCCAAATTAAGCAGTATCTGCCCCAGCCTGAGCGGATCCCCCTTCAAATGGGTGGGCACCTGGGAATCCAGGTTAAAAATGAGTTCGATCCCCTTTTTTTGTGTTTTCATGGAAATCAGGTTTGCCAGATTGTCGAGCACGGCATCAAGATTAAAGGCGATGGTTTCGATATCCAGCTTTCCTGCCTCAATTTTGGAAAAGTCGAGGATATCGTTGATGATGCCCAATAGACTTTGGGCCGACAATTGAATTTTATGGATATAATCCCGCTGCTTGGCATTCAGATCTGTTTTTTTTGCCAAATGGCTCATGCCGATAATCGCATTCATCGGCGTCCGGATTTCATGGGACATATTGGCCAGGAACTCCGATTTCGCCCGGGTGGCTTCTTCGGCCAGTTGTTTGGCATTTTCCAATTCTTTTTCTGCCAGCTTCAACTCGGTTATATCAGCCAGGATGAAGTGGGAACGGATAAATTTTCCGTAGGCGTCACGCTGCACCCGCCCTGTCAATAAGACATTGAAAACCCTTCCATTTTTATGGCAGATTTCCAACGCTGCATTATTGATAAAGCCACGGCTTTTGAACTCTTTGAATTTATCGGAAAAAATCGTCCGGTCTGCCGGTGTGCAGAGTCCGGTAAATTTTTTGCCGATCACCTGATCCTTTTCGTAGCCCAGAAATTTCAGCCACATTGGGTTGACATCATTGATGCTTCCGTCTTGTGATAAAGACTGATACATAACCGGGGTGTTTTCAAATAAATGCCTGAATCTCTTTTCGCTTTCCAGCAATTCGGTAACATCATATAGAGACGATAAAAGAGCGGGTTTACCTTGAAACTCAATTTTTCGTATGGTTATGTTTGCCTTTCGTTTTTTCAACGACCCCAGTTTATAGATGTCCGCTGGAAAATTTACCGCCTCCCCTTCCTGTTTTAGGATCTGGAGTATGGCGTTCCTGTCCTTTGAATCGACATACATTGCGTTGGAGTTTTTTTTGACCACCTCTTTTATTGATATCCCGTGAAAATCTGCCATCGCCTGGTTTGCCTTGAGTATCACTCCATTTTCAAGGGTTACGGCCACCGGTATTAAAACTGTATTGAAAATCGTATCCATGCTTTCCTGGCTGGCCAGTGCCCGTTCCTGTTCAAGTTTGGCCTTCTCCGCCTGGCGTTCCTTGATCCGGTCCATCCCCATGGCGGCAACCAGTTTGGCGAACTGGACAAGAAAAGAGAGAATGACTTCGGCCCGCTCGGAAGAGATTATGGGGGTATTGTTCAATGCATTCAGGTATTCCTGCTTGTCATAACCGAATTGGTCCGCCTGTTTAGTGAAATAATCAATATCCGGTTTATCCAGCAAAAACTGACCGATGAAAAGATTTGCGAGATACTCGCCTCCAATCAGTATCGGGGAGGCGCAATCGGTCATTCCGTTTTTACAGCGATAGATGTTATAGGGGGCTCCTGTTTTTAGATTTTTCGCCAAGGAGGTGTCGCTTTCAATACATCGTGCGCAGCTTTCGGGGTGTACGCGATGGAATTGGGTGCATATTGGATTCCATTCCGAAGAGGCCAGCACATTTGCATCCAAATCAATAATGGCGATGGGCACGCCAACTATTTTATAGAAAATTTTAAATAGCTGATTGAAATTTTCTGAGGCTAAAAGTCCCTTGAATACGATGTAGATATGCCTGTATTTATGGGGCTTTTCACGAACATAAGCCGGCAGGCCTTCCAATGCCTCTGCCTCACCTGTTACAACGCTGATATTTCCTTTCATTGTAAAAACTCGCTTTATGCCATGATATTGAAAATAGAGAATTCAGGAATTTATTCGTCTGCATGGTGCTATTTTTGAAATCATTGAAATCAGAATTTACACCCGGTACCGCAGCAGAGGCAATTGGGCACCACCCTTCGCATGGGTTGAACTCAGTTTACAAATATCACCCGGAAAAAGCAAGAACCCGGCAGGAATAAAACATACTGAAATCCGGCACGAATGGATTGGGTGTGATTTAATGGAAATTTTATTTAATCATTATGCTATATTGTGGTATATCAATAAGATATAGGATCCGTCTGTATTTTATTTCGTCAATAAATATTTAGGTGTTCCATTTTCATATAAATCGCCAAACGGACAATATAAATCGGTCAGGAGTTGACCCCATATGCTGAGCAACAGAATTTCATTGATTGTTCTTTTCTTGTTGATGAATTTTGGCATGGCAGGCCCGGCGGTCTGTTTCTCTTCAGACACCGACGCCGGGGTGCTGGTGCTTACCCCCCATGAGAATGCCTGGCTCAAATCCCACCCGGTCATCCGTATCGGAACCATGGAGAACTGGCCGCCGCTCAACTATGTGGAAGACGGCGGGCAGCCCATGGGGATCGGCGCAGATTATATCACGCTTTTGAACAGGCGGCTTACTGGAGCATTAATCATCCGGCCCGGTCCTTTTAAGAAAAATTTCGAGCAGGTCCGGAAGAGGCAGCTTGATGCATTGATGGACATCACCCCTAAAAAGGAGCGCCGGCCCTTTTTCAACTTTACCCGCCCTTATCTCAAGATCCCCCATGTGATTGTCGGCCGCAAAAACGGCCCTTATTTTGAATCCGAACAAGATTTAAAGGGAAAGACAGTGGCCCTTGAAAAGGGATTCTTTAATATCAGGTATTTCCAAAACACATATCCCGAAGTCGGGATCAGGGAATATGAGTCCACAAGTGAGGCGCTCGGGGCCGTATCCAGAAGCGAGGCCGATGCCTATGCCGGCAACAGGGCCGTTGTCATATATCTGATTGAAAGAGAGCTGATGGGGAATCTTCAGATCCAGGGGCGGATGGACAAGCCGCCTGTGGTCCTTTCCATCGGCGTCCGGAAAGACTGGCCCGAGCTGGCCGCCATTCTGGACAAGGCCCTGGCATCCATCACCATTGAAGAAGAACGGCAGATCCGGAACAATTGGCTCCAGATCCTTCCCGGGAGGGACCCGGGCCGGGAATCAGACTCGGTCATTTCGCCGGACCAGGTCGCTTATCTTCTGAAAAGCATGGCCCTGGTCTTTGCCGGCATTTTTACAATCATCCTTATGGCCTGGCTGGCCTTGGGCCAGCCAAGGAAAGTGTCCATACGGTCAACGCTGTTTGGGATTCTTTTTATTTTTGCGGGCCTCACCGTGTCAATCGGTGTACTGGCCGTCCTGTTTTTAAATCTTGAAAAACAGGTGGGTAAAGCTGAAAACAGGCTGAATCAGTACATAGACCTGGCCCATGAACTCAAACAGTCTTCAGATGACCTGACCCGGTTCGCCAGAACCTTTGTGGTCACGGGAAAAGCAGAGTATGAGTCCTATTTCCAGGATATTCTGGATATTCGGGATGGTATCATTCCCCATCCGGTAAATAATACCCCTGCATTTTGGGATCATGTGGCCGCAGGGGGGATGAAACCCGAATACCGTGGCGAAACCTACTCCATTGAACAGAGAATGGAGGATCTGGGGCTTTCTGAAGAAGAGCGGCGCGAACTCTCCTATGCCAAGAAAGAGTCAGACGACCTGACAACCCTTGAGGCCGTCGGAATGAATGCCGTTAAGGGACTGTTTGATGACGGTCAGGGCAATTTTACTGAGGTAAGAAAACCGGAACGGGAAATGGCACGCCAGCTCCTCCATGGCGAAGCCTACCATCTGGCCAAGGCCAAGATGACTTGCCCCCTTCTTTAGTACAACCCGCAATGTTAGGAAGGCTCCGAATTTTCAAAATATTGTTGTTGTGTACCACTTCCTTTGCTACTTTTCAAATACCTGCCCAGGGGATAGGGCAACGCTGGGGAGCGACCCGAGCACTGCGGCAGGTGCCAATACGGATGGGCCATGTTCATAGCGTGGCCTTTTCCTTTGGCCCATCCGGATGGCCCGTAGGCGTTAAACCCCGGGGGCTTGGGGGCAGAGCCCCCATATAAGATTGTTCCCATTCCTTTCTAATGTTTTCCGGTGTCTGATATCCCAGGCTGCTATGCAATCTTTTCGTGTTGTAGTACTGGCGCCACGTCTCTATGATTGCCCTGGCATCCGGGACGGAATAGAAGACCTCCTGATTCAGACATTCGTCTCTGAACCGGCTGTTAAAGCTTTCTCCAAAAGGATTCTGCCATGGTTTGCCTGGCTCAATGTACTTGGTTTTCACCCCTTGCTCTTTGAGCCAGTCCTGGATTTTATATGCAATAAACTCAGGCCCATTATCGCTCCTGATGTATGTTGGAACCCCACGGGTTGCAAATAGAATCTGCAAAACGATTTTCACCTGTGAAGATGGTATTGAGGTATCAATGTGGATTGCCAGGCTTTCTCGTGTATATTCGTCAACCACCGTTAAAAATCTCAGCCGCTGCCCTTCAAGGCAGGAATCTTCCATGAAATCATAGGTCCATACATGATTGGGATACTTCGCTGATATTGGCAGCGTTGTCCCCTTGCCACGCCGCCTCTTGCGCCTGACCCTCGGCACGCACAGCCCTTGTTCCTGCCAGAGCCGCTCGACTTTCTTATGATTGATGATCATCCCGGATCTGACCAACTGCATATGGGCCTGGCGGTACCCATGCCTCGGATACTTACCAGAGAATGTTCTTAGCCAGATAACCAAAACAGTGTCATCCCTTGGGTTTGCTTGGTATCTGTAGCTTGACCGACTTATCTTCAAAAACAGACATGCTTTGTATTCTGAAAGGCCCCGTTCCGTCATAGTATGTACGGCTTTCCTGCGATCCGGGACCTTTACCACTTTTTTGAGACCACCGCCTTTAGAGCATCAACTTCGAGGTCCCGTTCAGCCAGGAGCCTTTTTAATCGTACGTTCTCCTTCTCCAACTCTCGCAGCCGCTTTACATCCGGAACGGACATGCCACCGTATTTCTTTTTCCAGCGGTAATAGCTTTGCTCGGAGAATCCTCCCAGCTTGCAGAATTCAGCGATAGGTCTTTCCTGTTTCTCGGCTTCAAGCAGAATTTTGACGATCTGTTCTTCAGAATAGCGTTTCTTTTTCATCTTGATCTCCTTTTTAGCTCGGAGATCCTAACATATCACATTGTACTGTTTTTGGGGGGCATGCCCAAGATCATGAAGCATATTGATAATTTTTTTGACCTGATTAAAAACCGGACCAAAAGGGAGGTGGGGCTGTTGCAGAAAAAGGCGACCGCAACCCTTTTAACCATCATGGCACTCACCTTCTGCACGGTGGTGCTTGGTTTTATTTCTTTTTTTCTGCTTAAGCGCAAGATCATCGTTCCTTTGTCTCTGCTCAAATCAGGGGCCCAGCGCCTTGAAAAAGGGGACTATTCAACCCACATAGAGATTGACTCCAAAGATGAAGCCGGAGACCTGGCCAATGCCTTTAACATGATGACAGACAGCATTAAGGAAAGGACTGAAAAGCTTCACAATATCCTGGGGAACCTCGACGAAGCAAAGAAAGAGGCGGAAGCCGCCACCCAGGCCAAGAGCGATTTTCTGGCAAATATGAGCCATGAGATCCGTACCCCCATGAATGCGATTATCGGCGTCAACCACCTGCTCATGAAAACCGGCCTGGATGCCCGGCAGAAGGACTATGCCGTAAAAATTAAAGTTTCAGCCCAGAATCTTTTAGGTATTATCAACGATATCCTTGATTTTTCAAAGATTGAGGCCGGTAAACTGGATATTGAATGCATCTCTTTCAACCTGAATGAAATTTTGTCCAACCTGTCCAACCTTGTCAGTATGAAGGCCCAGGAAAAAGGGATTGAGCTTTTGTTTTTCCTGGACGAGGAAGTGCCCGTCGAATTGATCGGCGACCCCTTAAGGCTGGGGCAAATCCTTTTGAACCTGACCAACAATGCGGTGAAATTTACACAAAAGGGCGAAATTGTCGTACAGATCAACCGGGTTGAAGAAAATGCGGATACCGTCATGATCAAATTTGCCGTAAAAGACACCGGCATCGGCCTGACCCGTGAGCAGATGGATACATTGTTTCAGTCGTTTCACCAGGCAGACACATCCACCACCCGTCAATATGGCGGTACCGGCCTTGGACTGACCATCAGCAAGCAATTGGCTGAAATGATGGGCGGAACCATTGGTGTGGAAAGCGAATTCGGTCAGGGCAGCACCTTTTATTTTACGGCCAGGCTGAAAAAGCAGAAAGAACAACCCAGGGCGGCCCGGGGGCAGAAGAAAATTCTTCCCAGATTCCTTTGCAACCTGGATATCCTGGTGGTTGATGACAACGAAACCTCACAGGCCGTACTTGAATACTATCTGAAAAAATTTTCCTCCTGTATCGAAACCGCTTTGTCCGGGCAAGCGGCGCTGGACAGGATCCGGGAACGCAGAAATGCCGGTAAAAAGCCCTTTGACCTCATATTTATGGACTGGCAGATGCCGGGTATGACCGGCATAGAAGCCGCAAGGCGGATCCTGGCCAATAATGATTCTGCCGGAAAAACCAAAATCATCATGGTGACGGCATACGGCAGGGAAGATGTCATGGCACAAGCCCAGGATATGGGGTTTTGCGGTTTCCTGCTGAAGCCCCTGACCGAATCCATGGTCTACGATGCCGTACTTGAAGTCTTTGGCCAGGGCCACGGCGATCATACGACAGGGGATTTAAGGCATGTAAAAGAAGTTCCCGATGGAATTGACCGGATCCGGGGGGCGAGGATTCTTCTTGTGGAGGACAATGAGATCAACCAGCAGGTGGCCCGGGAGATGCTTTCAGGAGAGGGCTTTATCATGGAAAATGCCGAAAACGGCCAAATTTCCGTGGACCTTATCACAGGGCCTTTAGCGCATGATCCGGTTGATATCATTCTCATGGATCTGCAGATGCCGGTGATGGGAGGGATTGAAGCCACCCAGAGGATCCGGGAGTGGGAAAACAGAACCGGTGCCGCGCCTTTGCCCATACTTGCCATGACCGCCGATGCCATGACAGGGGTTCGGGAAAAGGTTCTGGATGCCGGAATGAACGGATATCTGACCAAGCCTGTGGAACCGTCCCAGCTTTTCAATGCGCTGATCCAGTGGATCAAACCGGGAGAACGGCCCCTGCCCGAAGGCTGGCAAAAACAGAAGGCTTCAGAGGGCCAGGCCGCCCCAATAAATATGTCTATCCCTGAACTGCAGGGGGTCGACACCCAGCTCGGATTGTCCAGAGTCGGTTCAAGCCCAAGGGTTTATATTCAGATTCTGGAACGTTTTTTTGAACAGTTCACGCCCTTTATGCCTGATCTTGAGAGGCTTTTAAATGAGGGGGATCACGACACCGCCTTAAGGTTGGCCCATACCCTGAAGGGGGTTGCCGGCAATATCGGGGCCCAGGCGCTTTCAAGGGCCGCAGCCGATCTTGAAAAGGCCGTCAGGGAAAAGAAGGCCGAGGATATCCCCCGTTATCTCGGGGCGCTGGCTCCCAGGCTCACAGAGGTGCTGGAGGGAATCGCCCAAAGCCGGGTGCTGGAAAAGATAAAAGCCCGGGAGACCCAACCGGTTCAGGGGCCCGTGGACACAAATAAGGTCTCTGCCCTTTTGGATGAACTTCAACAGGCCGCGGCCAAACGGGCCCCCAAACCTTGCAGAAGGATAATGGAGCGCCTGGACAAGATGGCCATGCCCCAAGAAAACAGAACGCTGCTGAGCACCTTGCACCATCAGATCAACACCTATAAATTTAAGGATGCCCTTGCATCCATTGCATCCCTGAAAAAAGAGATGAAAGGATAAATACATGAATGATTATTCTGATTGCATCGTTTTGGCAGTGGACGACACAGAGGCCAATATCGATATCCTTGTGGAAACTCTGGGAGAGGATTACGAACTCAGGGTGGCCCTGGACGGGGAGTCTGCCCTGGAAAATATCGCAGAAGAAAAACCCGACCTGATTCTTCTTGACATAATGATGCCGGGAATGGACGGCTACGAGGTCTGCCGCCGCATGAAATCAGATTCGAAAACACAGGATATACCGGTGATTTTCCTCACCGCCATGGATCAGGAGCAGAACGAGGCCAAAGGGCTCGCCCTGGGCGCTGTGGACTACGTGACCAAACCCTTTTCCCCGGACCTGATCAAAGCCCGTGTCAGAAACCATCTTGAGCTGAAAAAACACCGGGACCATCTGGCGTCTTTGGTGGCGGAACGGACACGGCAGATTGAACTCACGCAGAATGTCACCATCTGCTGCCTGGCCAACCTTGCTGAAACAAGGGATCCCGAAACCGGCGGGCATATCCAGAGGACCCAGAATTATGTCAGGGAACTGGCCAGGGTGCTTAAACAGAAATCTGCCTATGGCGCCCTGCTGGATGAAGAAACCATTGATCTGATTTATAAATCCGCCCCCCTTCACGATATCGGAAAGGTCGGGGTCACGGACCGGATTCTGCTCAAGCCCGGCAAGCTGACCGAAGAAGAGTTTGAAGAGATGAAACGGCATACCGTATACGGGAGGGATACCCTGCGTGACGCAGAGGAGAAGCTGGGGAAAAACTCCTTTTTAAAGTATGCCGGTGAAATCGCCTTTACCCACCATGAAAAGTGGGACGGGTCCGGATACCCCAAAGGGGTGTCCGGGAATGACATTCCGGTATCCGGACGGCTGATGGCCATCGCAGATGTCTACGATGCCCTGGTCACAAAACGGGTGTATAAGCCGCCATTCAGTCACGAAAAAGCCGTTTCCATCATCATAGAAGGCAAGGGGCGCCACTTTGATCCGGATATGGTGGATGCCTTTGTTGACATTGCGGGTACCTTCAAACGGATCGCCCATGAACTTGCGGATTCGGAAATGGAAAAGGATTCCCTGAATTAATCCGTCTGTAAATCCGTACAAGGAAAGGCCGAATGGATACAAACCATGGAGGCGTGCATATGGTTCAAAAAAATACCATACTGGTGGTGGATGACGATCAGGTAAATATTGAGATCCTGGTGGGAACCCTGGGGGACAGCTACGAGGTCAGTGTCGCCATGGATGGTCAATCTGCCCTGGAAATCATCAACGAAATTATGCCGGATATCATTTTGCTGGATATCATGATGCCGGGGATGGATGGATACGAGGTCTGCAGACGGGTTAAGGAAAACCGGGCCACAAGGAACGCCATGGTATTGTTTGTCACAGCACTTGCCGATGCCGTTGATGAAACCTACGGATTCGAGCTGGGCGCTGTGGATTATATCACCAAGCCCTTCAGTTCTTCTGTCATCCGCGCCCGGATAAAAACCCATCTTGAACTGGCAGCGGCCAGGAAGGAACTTGAGATACAGAACGAGATATTAAAGGAAAATATCCGGCTCAGGGAACAGGTGGACCATATCACCCGCCATGATCTTAAAAACCCGGTCCAGGCCATCATGAGTGCCGCAGAGATCATCCGCTTACATCTGCCCGCCAAGGATCCAGAAGACCTGGAGGAAATGATACAGATACAATTGAAATCCTGCCGCAATATACTGAATATGGTCAACCGCTGCCTTGATGTCTATAAGATGGAAGATAAATCGTATAAGCTTGATGCCAAGCGGACAGATCTGTTGTACTTAATGGATCAGGTGCTTATGGAGGGCGAGGAAATCATCCGGTCCAAGGGGCTTGAACTGCTGATTGAAATAAACGGATATCCCCGCAAACAGGAGGACCGGTTTGAACTGATCTGTGATGAACTGCTTTTTTATTCCATGATGGGCAATCTGGTGAAAAATGCCTTGGAAGCGTCTCCAAAAAAAGAGCAGGTAAAAATAATGATTCAGGATACCAAGGGGCTGAGTATCGGCGTTGAAAACAAAGGGGCGGTAAATCCTTCCATCCGGAGTTGTTTTTTTGAAAAGTTTGTGACCGCAGACAAACCAAAGGGAACCGGGATCGGCACCTATTCGGCCCGGCTGGCTGCTGAGATGCACGGTGCCGATATTCAGCTGTTTACATCAGATGAAGACAATATAACAAAAGTCGATATACGATGGGAGAAGAAGCCGAGGCTATCCAGCCAGCAGTCCGACAGCAACACGGATTGAATTTAAATGCAACGCTTTAACCGGGGTGAATGGCGGGCAATAAAAGGGCAGGGGAATAATGGCCCTGAATCCTTAATTATTAGAGATACCCTTAAATTTTAAACCGGTCCGATGTTTAAAACATAGTCTGCGATGGCGGCCACCGGTTCCAGGGGAAGGCGGACCAGGCCCCTTTGATCTGTGCCGCCGGGGCTGTCGTTTGTGGCAATGGCCCTGACCGTTGGAATGTCCGGGAACAGGGGCGGGCGGCCCACGGCCCGGCGCCAGATTTCGATCTTGGGATAGGGGCCCGAGAGCCAGCCTTCGATGAGAATGATGTCGGCATGGCTGTAGTAGGTGTCAATGAGGCGGTCGGGCCGGGTGAGGTCCGAGGCCGGGAAGTAGAGGGCCGCCATTGTGGCGTTAACCATGGCGGCGGGGGCGGCGCCGGCGGTGCGGTGGACGTGGGAATCCTTGCCCGGCTTGTCCAGTTCGTGGGCGTGGGCCGAGTGCTTTAGGGTGCCCACGGCCAGGCCCTGGTTGGTGAGATGACGGACCAGGGCGGCCGTAAGCGTTGTTTTGCCGGATCCGGGCTGGCCGATGATATGGCAGATGGTCCGGGGCATCAGGCTTTGCCGAAGGAGCAGTGGGGGAACCGGCAGACCTTGCAGTTGAGACAGAGCCCGCCGTGGCATAGGCTGGCCAGGTCCCGTTTCCCCGGCCGTTCGCCGGCCATGACCCGGGGCAGGATAAGGTCGAAGATGGTGGTGCGGTGGTAGAGGCCGCAGGCGGGCAGGCCCATGATGGCGGTTTTTTGGGTGTAGCCCAGAAGGAACATGGCGCCGGGCAGCACCGCCGAGGAATAGTGTACCTCTTCAAAGCCCGAGGCTTCAATCCCCTCTTTGGTGACGTCGTCGGGATCCACGGACATGCCGCCGGTGGTGATGATTAAATCGGTGTCCTTGGCCAGATAGTCCTGGATCTGCGCCGTGATCATCTCCCTGTCGTCGGGGAGGATGTGGGTTTCAAGGAGCTGGGCGCCCAGGGCGGCGGTCTTTTCTTCCACAATGGCCTGGAATCGGTCCTGGATCAGGCCGTTGTACACCTCGTTGCCCACGATGACCAGCCGGATTTTCAGGGGATTGAACATGGCCACGGAAAAGACAGGGTAGGACGCTTTGGCCAGGGCCACGGCCTCGTCCAGGTATCGCCGTTCAATGACCAGGGGAATGGCCCGGGTGGCGGCCAGGCTCTGGTTCCTTTCCACCACTGTGTTGTTGTGGATGCTGGCGCACATGACATCGGCGATCATGTTGAATTCCGTCAGGGCCGCTGTATTCACCTTGAAGAGCCCGGGATAGGAGGCCCTCAGCTCCAGTTTGCCTTCCCCGGGGGTGCCGGGAAATTCCACCCCCGGCCCGGCCAGGGCCGAGGCCAGTTCGTAAACGGCATCGTCTTCGTGGACCTGGGTGTCCTGGTCCAGGTCCAGAACGTAAAGATTGTTTTTTCCCATGCGCATGAGGCGGCAGATATCCCCGGCCCCCACCTTCTGGCCCCGCTTGAATACCGGCCCCTTTGATTTCCCGGGGATGATCTCGGTCATGTCGTGGGCGATGGTCAGCCCTTCGGCCTGCTCTACGGGTACGGTTTTAAACTGCTGCATGGTGGTTCTCCTTGTCTTTCTTTTCCAGGGGTTGAAAATAGGAGCCTGCGGCGCAGGGCCGGCAGAGTATCTCATTGTTTTTGAATACTTCTTTTTTGTCCCGGACCACCTGGCCGCACCGGGCGCAGACGGCCTTGAACCGGGTGGGGCCGGGCATGTCCGCTGCGGGGACATCCACCCGGCCCTCGTCCACGGTGAATAAATCCTTGTCATCCATGATTTTATAGGCCTCAAGCTGCTGCTGCCTGGGATCGTCAATCTGGGGCATGAGTTCGGGCGCCAGGTCCCTTGCGGTTTCCGTGGACACGATCCTGAAGGCTTTTTTGGTTTCCAGGTTGACAAAGGTGGCGGCCATGATGCCGTTGTCAATGAATTTCAGGGACCTGCGGCCCAGTTTTACCCCGGTGACATAGGAGATGGCGTCGGTGGCGCACCGGTCCATTTCCACATACACGATGATTTTTTTGATCTGGGGCAGGGTGGACGGCTCGTCCAGCCCGATGAGCCGGCAGCCCAGCATGGCCATGCGCACCCCCACCACCTGTCCGGGGCAGAGGTGGCCGTGGGCCTTTGCCGCGCCGTTGAGCAGGGTTTCTAAATCTTTCATTGATTTTCCTCGGGCTTTCTCTTATGTTGAGTTTAACATAAGGTATATGTTGAAATTAACATAAGGTCAAGCATAAAAAAGGAAATTATGAAGCTTAAATCAATGCAGCTTCTGGTGGGAGACGATGGCGGCATCATCATGGGAAAGGGGCGGATGGATATTCTGACCTCCATTGAACAGACCGGTTCCATCAATAAAACCGCCAAGGCGCTGGGCATGTCTTATAAATCTGTATGGAGTAAGATCAAATCCACTGAAAACAACTGGGGCAGGCCCGTGGTCAATGCCGACCGTGTCAAGGGAACCTCCTTGACGGATGAGGGCCGTTCCCTTCTTGATGCCTACAAAGAACTGAACCGCCGGTGCATGGCCGCCGACGACGCCATTTTCGACGAACTCTTCCCCCAATAGGCCGCCGGGCCGATTTCTGCAATAAAAACAATGCGGTGCAATAAATTTATTGCGCCGCACCCGGCCGTACGGGTCCGGGATCTTTAATTCTATCTTTCCTGATCTTGGAAATTATGTGAAAAAAATTCATGATTTTAAAGGGTTAGAATAAAACCGCTTCCATGGGCCTCCCATGGCATGGTTATGGCTATGTTAGAACTCCTAAAAGGTTTTTAACAACGTGATCACGCCGGAGGACATATGAGTAAGTACTACCTGTTTCAGGATACCAAAAAATGCATCGGGTGCCGGACCTGTGAGGTTCAGTGCAAGTCCAACAAAGGGCTGCCCCTGGGCCCAAAGCCCTGCCAGATTATCCAGGTGGGCCCCAAGACCGTTGCCGAGGTGCCCAAGATTTCTTTTATTTTCATGCCCTGTTTCCACTGTGAAAATCCGTGGTGTGTTTCCGCCTGCCCCACCGGGGCCATGCAGCGGCGTGCCAAGGACGGCATCGTATTCATCGACCAGGATCTCTGCGTGGGCTGCAAGACCTGTGTCTCCGCCTGTCCCTGGGGCGCTCCCCAATGGAACCCGGAAACCGGGAAGGTGGTGAAGTGCGATTACTGCAAGGACCGTATCGACGAAGGGCTGGAGCCGGCCTGCGTCACCACCTGCACCACCAACTGCCTCAAGTTCGGAAAGGTGGAGGATATGACCCAGATCAGACGGGAGCGCCACGCAGAGGCCGTGGCCTCCTTTGAAAATACCAGCTTCTAAGGAGTCGCCATGGAGACCTGTCCGGTTCGCCAGACCATTATTTTCCTGACCGAGCAGATCGGGCCGGCCGGCCTGTCCGATCCCAGGGGCCAGCGCATATCCGAACAGATCCTTGCCCTGGCCGAGGAAATTGCCGAAGGAGCGGCCGGTGACCAGCACCTGGCCGCCATCGACACCTTGATTGAAGAGTATGCGTACACCAACAGCCCGGCCAAGACCCGGGAAACCGGGAAAATTGTCAAAAAATTATTAGCGGAGAACAGGGAGGTCTTTCAGGATCATATCGAATCCCGGAACTGCCCCTCCCACGACTGCGGGAAACTGGCGCCCTCTCCCTGCCAGATGGCCTGTCCGGCGGGCATTGATATTCCCACCTACCTGGCCCTCATTGCCCAGGGGCGGGATGCCGACGCCATTGAGGTGATCCGGCGGGACAATCCCCTGCCCTGGGTCTGCGGCCTGATCTGCACCCGGCCCTGCGAAATGATGTGTGTGCGGGGGCGGATCGACACCCCGGTCTCCATTAAATTTCTCAAGGCCTTTGCCGCAGAGCGGGCCATGTCACACAGGGCCTATAAAAACCCCGTACCGAAACCGGCCAACGGGAAGAAGGTCTGTGTTGTCGGGGCCGGCCCCGGCGGGCTCTCCTGTGCCTATTACCTGGCCCTGGAGGGGTACACGGTCCGGGTGCTGGAGGATCTGCCCATCCCCGGTGGCATGCTCATGGTGGGCATTCCCAGGTACCGGCTGCCCAGGGAGGTCATTGACCGGGAAGTGGCCATGATCGAAGCCCTTGGGGTGGAGATTTCCTATAATACAAGGTTTGGCAGGGACATCACCAAAGAAGAACTGGAACGCCAGGGATACGAGGCCTTTTTTCTGGCCATCGGCGCCCACAAGGCCTGGGATCTGGGGATCGAAGGAGAAAAAGATTTTCCCGGGGTGATCGAAGCGGTCACATTTTTAAAGGATGTGGCCCTGGGAGAGCACCATGCCCCGGGTTCCCATGTGGTGGTCATCGGCGGGGGCAATGTGGCCATTGACGCCGCCCGGACCAGCCTGCGCCTGGGGGCCGAAAGGGTGACCATTGCCTACCGGCGTTCCAGGAACCAGATGCCCGCGGATGTGGAAGAGGTGGAACAGGCCGAGGAAGAGGGCATTGAGTTTGCCTTTCTCACCATCCCCAAGGCCATTGTGGGGGAAGGGGATGAAATTACGGCCCTTTCCTGCATCAAGGCGGAACTGAAAAAGAAAAAGGGCTCCGACCGGCTGGCCCCTGTGCCCATCGAAGGCCAGGATTTCGAGATCCATGCCGACGCCGTGATTTCGGCCATCGGCCAGTATGTGGACGATGCCGGCATGGAGGTCTTTGACGGGGTGAACTGGACCCGCAGAGGGACCATAGAGGTGAACCATGCATCCATGGAAACCACCCAGCCGGGTGTGTTTGCCGCCGGGGACGCCGTATCGGGCCCTGCAACGGTGATCGAAGCCATCGGCGGAGGCAAGCGGGCCGCCGACGCCATTGACCGGTATCTGCGCGGGATTCCCCAGCCCAGAATGCCCAGAACCCCCATTCGCCATAACACCGAACCCGTGATGGAAATTTCCGCCAGCCAGAAAATGACGGCCAGGCAGCCTGAAATGCCCATGCTCAACCTGGACCGCCGCCGGACCACCTTTCAGCAGGTGGAACTGGGGTATGAAGAGGCTGCGGTCCGGAGGGAAGCCAGCCGCTGCCTGCGCTGCGACATCTGCCGCCGCTGCGGGGAATGTGTTGAGATCTGCCGGGACAAGATGGGCATCGGAGCCCTGAAGCTGGGATACCTTGAATTTGATGAGCAGTCCCCCACGGATTTCAGGGCCACGGCCGAAAATTGCATCACCTGCGGAGCCTGTGCGGCCAATTGTGAAAATAAGGCCATGGTCATCGAAAAACGGGACGGAAAGCGGATGCTCAAACTCTGCGGCACCGTTCTCAACAGCCAGGAAATACAATACTGCGACGGCTGCGGAGCCGAGCTGGGATCAGAACAATACATCCGTTTCATCCAGAAGAAAACCCAAGGGGTAACCCCGGCAGCGGGTAAACGGATGCTGTGCAATAATTGTCTGCGCCGCAACGGGGCTGCCGGAAATGCCGAAAGCGGCCCGGTATCCTTTGTATAGGGGAAGGAGGAGGTCATGGAATTTCAAAGAGGGGATAAAATAGAGGTCTACAGGCGCTCCGACGACGAGGCCTGGGAAACATATATGGACGATTTCATCGGCTGCCACGGGTATGTCACCGATCCGGACACCACGGTCAATGACCCGGATGCCCTGATCGAGGTCAGCCTGGAAGGCAAAGGCACCCACAGGCTGCCCCAGGACTGCCTGCGCTGCATTGGAGAGGATAAATGACAGTAAAGAATTTATTGGAATCCCATGTGGGGGAATACCACACCATCACCGGAGGCCAGACCGTGGCCCAGGGGCTGCAGCAGATGACTGCCTACGGGGCCTCGGCCCTGATGGTTACGGACGGTGAGACACCCGTGGGTATTTTTACGGAACGGGATTTTGTCCGCTGCCACATCCTTTTTCCGGATAAAAAACCCGGCGAGGTGAAGATCAAAGAGGTGATGACCACCCAACTCATCGTCGCCGAACCCACGGACAAGGTTGAAGATGCCATGGGCATGATGATCAAGGCGAAAATCAGGCACCTGCCCGTGGTGGGGGAGGAGAAAATCATCGGCCTGATCTGCCTGGAAGACCTGGTTAAGGTCCATGTGGGGGCTCTCACCCAGGAACTCCATTATTTAAAGGATTATATTTCCGACCTCCAGGATGCCGCCCATGATTAAGTTTTATATTGACGATAAAGCCTTTGAAGCGGAAGAAGGAACCACGGTGCTCCAGGTGGCCCGGCAGCACAAGATTCCCGTGCCCCACCTCTGCTACCATCCCGCCCTGAAGCCTTCGGGTTCCTGCAAGCTCTGCGGGGTTGAAGTGACCTCTCCCTCGGGCCGGCAGACGGTGATGCTTTCCTGCATCATGAAGGTCAAGGAGGGACTGGAGGTAAAGACCGATTCCGAGCTCGTCCGGGCCAACCGCGAGAAGGCCTTTAACAAGCTGCTGGGCCTGGCCCCGGAGTCCCGGCGCATCAGGGAACTGGCAGAGGCGTTCAATGTGCCGGTGATCCCAAAACCCAACGGATGTATCCGCTGCCGCCTTTGCGTCAGGGTCTGCAATGAAATCGTCAAGGCCCGGGCCATTAAAATGGTGAAAACCGAATCCGGCCCCAGGGTCATGCCCGGGGAAGGCACCTGCATCGGCTGCGGCACCTGCGCCAACCTCTGTCCCACCAAAGTGATCCAGGTCAAAGACGAGGGCCTTGTGAGGACCGTGTCCATCAAGGATGAGGTCATCAGCCGCCTGCCCCTGGAACGGTGCGAAGCCTGCGGTAAAAGCTACGCCACCGAACAGTTTCTGGCCCATGTGGAAGAGACCACCGATCCCCATCCCCATACCAAGGACCTCCACCACCTCTGCCCCAACTGCGCCAAACTCATGTCCGACCGGGCGGTGACCGAGCGGGAGCGGACCCGCAAATAGGGGAATCCTCAATTGAAAGAGAAGGAGAAAAAGGAAACCGGTATGACATCAGCCAGCATTAAATCTTTGGGAAGCGGCATCGGCGGGGCAGTGATTCTGACCCTGTTTGCCACCACCTTTCTGACCATTGAAAAGGCCCTGGTCATTATCCCCCTGTTTCTGGGATTTACCGGCGCCATGATTGGTTTTGCCCTGGTGGACCAGCTCCGGGACAGGATCCGGGGCCGTTTTATCTTTCCCTTTATCATGGGGGCCGGCCAGGGGGCTGCGGTCTTTGCCATCGCCAATACCGCCCTTCCTTTTGCAGGGCGGGTTATGATGCTGTCCGCGGTGGACCTGCTCATTTATATCGTTGTTTCAGGTATTACAAGTTACCTGGGGGCCAGGCTGGCGGCCAGGTATTTTAATTTATAATTGTTTGTTAAGGAGAGAACGAATGAAGAAAATCAGTATTTATTTGACAGCCATGGCAATGGCCCTGTTTTTGGCTGCTCCGGCCGCCTTTGCCGGCACTGCCAAAGTTTCTGCAGGCAGCTACAAGGCAGGGGATGTGGTCGAAATTTCCGGGCAGATTGAACCGGGGCAGGACCTTTACCTGGCCATTGCCCAGAAAAAAATGTTCGCCCCCAAGGACACCAACGGGGTGCATGAGATCAAAAAATTTAAAGGCACCGTCAAGAAAGGGGCCTTTGACATGGATACGGCCATTCCGCCCCTCTACTACCTGATCACCAATGTGCCGGAAAAATTCGGTAGCGTGGACAAGAAAAAATTCGGCGGCCCCTCTGTGCTTCTGGGCAAAGGCAACGGGATTTATTCCACCACCATGTTCTACCTGAAAAAGAAATTCAACGAGGTGGACGCCACCGCCCGGGCCATGATGGGCCCCATCAGCTCCGACAAGCAGTGGAATTTCCTGCGCTGGGCCAATGAGTCCAGCTACGGCATCAACACCATTGTTAAGGAAGGCAACCGCATCGGCAAGGTGGTTATCTTTTCCAAGACCGTTGTTACGGACGAAGGGTCCGGCAACTACTGGGACAAGGGCACCAAAGTCAGCCTGGATAAGTCCACGGGCAAGTATACGGTCTCCTTTAAGTCCTTCCGCCACACCCCGCCGAATACCCAATTCGACGTTTATGTCAACGGTGCAAAGACCGCCGCATACACCATTGAAAAGAACGGATACTGGCTCACCAAGGGCTTCCGGTACATGAATCCCCTGTGGATCGTCATCGGCGCCATCCTGGTGGGGACCTACTTCTCCATGATCGGTGCGGCCGGCGGCATGCTCATGGCCGCCTTCCAGGTGCTGGTGGTCAACACCATGGGCCCTGTGGGTATCAATGCAGCCAACGTGCTCAAGCCCTCCAACATGGCCCTGACCCTGTTCTCCCCCCTGGGATCCTTTTACCGGTATGCCAAGGTTGAAAAACGGGTGGCCTGGCCCATCGGCATCTCCTTTGGCGTGGGTATCTTCATCGGCTCCATCTGGCTGGGCAAATATATCTCCGCCCTCCTGCCCATGAAGGCCTACAAGGAATGGCTGGCGGTCCTGGTTGTACTCATGGGGATCAAGACCCTCATGGAAATGCGCCCGGCTGCCATGGCAAAACGTAAAAACATCAAGGCCATGACCAAAAAGTTCAACGATGAGGTGGCCAAGGCCAAGGCCGAAGGCCGTGCCGCTGAAATGGGCTCCATCGAACCCGTTAAAACCGGACTCACCGATTACCGTTTTAAATTCTGGGGTGAGGAATTCAGGATCAATCCCCTGCTCTTTGGTATCCTGGGTGTTGCCATCGGCGTGGTTTCCCGGTCCTTCGGCATCGGCGGCGGATTCCTGCTCGTTCCTGCCATGACCACACTGGGGGCGCTGCCCATGTACGTGGCCGTACCCATCTCCCTGATCGGTACCTGTTTTTCAAGTATCGGCTCATTCATCGGTTACCTGATGACCGGGTACCTGCCGGATATGACCCTGGCCATCGCCATAATCATCGGCGGCTTTGCCGGCGGCATGCTGGGCTCCCGCGCCCAGAAAATGTTCTCGGAAATGACCCTGAAGGTGGTCTTGGCATGTACCCTCTTTTTCCTCTTCTTCCGGTTCTTCAAGATTGAGATCTGGATTTAATTTGCAAGAGGAGTGCAAGTGACTTGAAACCCGCGGGACCAAATCCTATAATCCGGATTCGGACCGCGGGTTTCTGATTTTATGGCATTAACCAAGAATGTGACATGTGATGGATGAATATCTGGACAGGCTGTGGGTGGTAATTGAAGGGGGGCTGGAAGGCGCCGCCTCGGGTGCGGATATGCTGATTGCTCCCCTTGAGGCCCTGGGGCCGGCCTGGGTGGTCCTGATCCTGGCCTTTGCCACGGTGGGTGTCACCCGGGTGCTGGTTCGAATCTACCGGACCCGGCGGCACGATGAACTGAAAAAGGAGTTCCTCCACTGGCAGGCCGTGCGGGAGGAGGCCATGAAGGCCCAGGATAGGGCCAAGGGCAAAACCATGGCCAAAAATATTGACCAGGCCAAACTCAACAAGGTCTATTATGATTATTTCTTTGAGGGGTTTATGAAGAATCTGGTGACAACGGTGCTGCCGGTACTCACCACCGTCGCCTACCTGTCCAGGACCTACACCAAGGAGAACCTGGCGGCGAAATTCGGGGACCCATGGATTTTTACCATGGGCACGGACTTCCATGTGGGGACCCTGTTCTGGTATGTCATCTGCCTGATGGCCGGATTTATCCTGTACGGCCTGGCCGGGGCATATTTAAAAAAAGGAAAATCCCATCAGGGCACTTAAGCACATATTATTTGTTTGCGGCCTTGGTTTGCTCCTGACACCGGAGAGGGCCGGAGCCATCCAGCTTCACCAGAGCAGCGAGGGGATTATTGTCCACCAGGCGGGCCATGTTTTTTTCCTGCTGTCCATGGTGGTCCTGATTTTCATCATCACGGGCCGGGGACTGAACCGGGAAAAGGGATGGGGAATGATCCTCTGGTCTGCCGTACTCTTTGTGGTTTGGAATCTGGACACGGTTTTTGCCCATTTCCTGGACAATCAGATCGGTGCGGTGCTTGTTGAGAATCTTTCCATATGGCAGGTTGAGATCACCGCTGTGAGCGGGTCTGAGTTCCTGGCCCTCTTTTACCACACCCTGAAGCTGGATCATTTTTTCTGCGTGCCGGCCATTTTCCTCTTTTACCGGGGGCTGGCCAATATTCTGGCCCGGGAGCAATTCCGGCAGCGCCGGAAAAAGGGGCAGGCGCTATGATTTTTTCTTCCCTGCCCATACGCCTGGTGGATATGTTTGGTTCCGTGGCCATGGTGGTCATTGCCGTCCTGGCCCTGGACAAGGCCAAGCAGCTGCGGGAACTGGACCATGACAACACGATTTTTCTGTACCTTTTATGGATTTCCACCGGGTTTACCATCTTTGCCGTGTCCAGGTCTTTTTCCCATATCCTCAAGCAATTTCTCGTGCTGACGGCCAATCCGGACATCTGGGCCTCCATCAGCCCCTATACCGGGGCCGTGAATACGGTCTCCTTCATGCTGGTGGGGCTGATTACCCTGTTTTTTAACCAGAACTGGAAAATCAATGAAAAGATTCTCACCTCCCGGGAAAAGCTGGAGGAGGCCCATGACCAGCTCATGAGCCTGAATCAGACCCTGGAGCACAAGGTGGTGGAGCGCACCGAAATGCTCACTTCCTCGGAACATAAGGCGCGACGGATTTTTGAGCAGTCCCTGGACACCATTGTGGTCACCGACGCCCGGTTCCGGATTTCCGAGATTAACCAGGCCGGGATCACCCTGACCGGCTACCAGAAGGCGGATATGCTGGACCGGGAAATGGGGTTCGGAGATTTCATAACCAAGCCCTCGGACTGGGCCCGGCTCCGGGACCTGCTGACCACCAGTGAATTTGTCCTGAACGAGGAAACGGATTTCCTGCGGCCCGACGGCTCCCAGATCCGGGTTCTGATCACCGGCGGCGCCGATTACGGGGCCTTTGGCTGCGGCAAGACTTTTCATTTCATTATCAAGGATATCAACGAGAAAAAACAGATGGAGCAGCAGATCGCCCAGGCCGATAAACTGGCCGCCCTGGGTGAGCTTTCCGCCGGAGTGGCCCATGAGATCAACAATCCCTTGGGAATTATTCTGGGATACACCCAGCTCATGCTCAAGGAAGAGGCCGTTAAGGCGGACACCGGATTTGAAGAGGACCTGAAAACCATTGAAAAGCACGTGAAGAACTGCAAGGATGTGGTGTCGGATCTGCTCAGCTTTTCCAGAAAGGGCTCCAAGGAGAGGGGGCGGGTGGACGTGCACCGCGTGGTGGACGGGGTGGTGAAGTTTTTAAGCAACCATACGGATTTCAGAAGGGCCGAGGTCCGCCTGGGGCTCTGGAAGGGCGATACGCTTAATGTCAACGGCAATGCCCAGGAACTCACCCAGGTAATGATCAACCTTATGATCAACGCCTGCCATGCCGTTGAGGGCATTCCCGACGGCTGCATCGAGGTGATTACTGATAAAGAGGGGGCAGATGTGTTGATTTCGGTGCAGGATAATGGCACGGGAATTAAAAAACGCCACCTGCCCAGGATCTTTGATCCCTTTTTTACCACCAAGCCCGTGGGACAGGGCACCGGCCTGGGGCTTTCCGTGGGATACGGGATCATTCGCCGCCACGGCGGGACCATCACCGCCGGAAACCGGGAAGAGGGGGGGGCGGTCTTTACCATCCGCCTGCCCCTGGAACAAGACAAAGGAGGTGAGTCATGACCGCACAGATTCTTGTTGTTGATGATGAAAAGGATATGACCCGCCTGCTGCAGCGCACCCTGGAGCCGGAGCTGGACTGCGACGTAACCATGGCCTTTTCAGGAGAAATGGCCATGAATGTCGTGGAGCAGGCCGACACCCTTTTCGACCTGGTGATCAGCGATATCCGCATGCCCGGCATGGACGGGTTTGAGCTGCTGGCGCGGTTGAAACAGCACAGCCCGGACCTCACCGTGGTCATGCTCACCGCCTACGGCAACATTGAATCAGCAGTGACCGCCATTAAAAAAGGGGCCTATGATTTTATTGCCAAACCCTTTGACCAGGATGAAATCATATTTAAGATCGGAAAGGCCCTGGAACGCAGCCGCCTGCTCAATGAAAACAAGCGGCTCCAGCAGGCCTGCCAAAAAACACCCCTGCCCCTCATCGGCCAGAGCCCGGCCATGGAAAAGGTGTTTGAGAAAATCTCCCTGGTGGCCGGTTCCGACGTCACCGTGCTCATCACCGGAGAGTCCGGAACGGGCAAAGACCTGACGGCCCGTTCCATCCATACCCTGAGCAACAGAAAGGGCAAACCCTATATCCCGGTGAACTGCCCCACCATTCCCGAACACATCCTGGAAAGCGAATTGTTCGGGTATAAAAAGGGGGCGTTTACCAATGCCTACCGGGATAAAACAGGCCTCTTCCAGGAGGCCGACAAGGGGACCATTTTCCTGGATGAAATCGGTGATGTGGGCCCCTCCATCCAGACCAAGCTGCTGCGGGTGATCCAGGAAAAAGAGGTCAAGCCCCTGGGAGATACCCGGGTGGACCGGGTGGATGTGCGGATCATCGCCTCCACCAACCAGGACCTGAAACAGAAAATTGCAGACAAAGAATTCAGGGAGGATTTTTTCTACCGCCTTTCAGTGATTACCATTGAACTGCCGCCCCTGAGGGACCGGATTACGGATATCCCCCTGCTCTGCGACCACCTCCTGGCCAAGCATTGTGAAAAGTTGAACAAACCGTCCAGGCGCTTGTCGGAAAACGTGCTGGACCTGCTCATGAAGCAGCCCTGGCCGGGCAATGTCCGGGAACTGGAAAATGTTCTGGTCCAGGGGATTCTTTATTCCGAAGACGAAACCATCCGCCGGGCCAATATCCCGGCCAGCATCCTCACCGGCGGAGACGGGCCCGACAACACCTGCGGCAGCCTTGACGGCGAGACGGGAAAACTTCCTTACAAGGCGGCCAAGGAGAAAATCCTCACCCGGTTCAACCACAATTATATCGGGGCCATGCTCACCATGACCGGGGGCAATATCACCCAGGCGGCAAAACGCTGCGCCATGGACCGCCAGGCCCTGCAGCAGATCATGAAGCGGTACGATATCGACCCGGACCGGTACCGGGGGAAATAGCCTTCCCGCCGGGAAGGCCCGCTATTTTCGTCAATTCTGAAGGTCTCCATTCAGTACATAAGGTTGGGCAGGAAGAGAATTATCCAGGGGCAGCAGACTAAAATCAACACCCCTAGCATCACGGCCATAAGAAAAGGCGTGATGCCCTTGAATATCTTTTCCAGGCGCACCGGTTCCGCCAGTACATTTTTGGCCACCCCGTAGACCACATAGACATTGATGCCCACGGGCGGGGTGATGACCCCCATCTCCGTGACCATGACCACGATCACCCCGAACCATACGGGATCGAACCCCAGTTCCATGACCACGGGAAAGAAGATGGGCACGGTGAGGGTGACAAAGGCCAGGGCATCCATGAAGCAGCCCCCTATAAAGTAGATGAGGATAATCACCCCCATGACCAGGACCGGTGACATGTTCAGCCCGCCGACCCAGTCGGCGATCTCAAAGGGGATCCGGGTGACGGCCAGGAATTTGCCGAAGATCACGGCGCCGGTGATGAGCATGAGGACCATGCAGGAGGTCTGCAGGGTTTCCATCAGGGATTTGACAAAGCCTTTCCAGGTGATCTGCTTTCTTGCAACGGCAATGGCCAGCACCCCGAAGGCGCCCACGGCGGCGGCTTCGGTGGGGGTGAACAATCCATAGAAAATTCCGCCCACCACCAGGGCAAAGACGGCCAGGGTCTCCCCCAGCCCCATCAGGGCTTTGACTTTTTCGGACCAGGTAAAGGACTCCCCGGCCGGGCCCAGTTCCGGCGCCATGCGGCAGCGCAGGTAGATGGCCCCGATAAAGAGCAGGGTCACCAGGATGGCCGGAAAGATGCCCGCCACAAAGAGCTGGCCGATGGACTGTTCCGTGAGGATGCCGTAGATGATGAGCACCACCGAGGGGGGCATGATCATGCCGATGCCCCCGCCCGAGGCCACGGCCCCGGTGGACAGCTCGTCATCATAGCCGAAGCGCTTCATCTCGGGAAGCCCCACCGTGGCCATGGTGGCGGCGGTGGCCGGACTGGAGCCGCAGACCGCCCCGAAGGCGGTGCAGGCGGACACCGTGGCCATGGCAAGACCTCCCCTGACGGCGCCTAAAAATTTGTATCCCGCATCGTAGAGCCGTTTGGAAATGCCCGAGTTGAACCCCAGCTGTCCCATGAGGATGAACAACGGGATGGTGGTCAGGTCATAGGAGGCAAAGGTTTCAAATACATTTCTGGACAAAAGGACCAGTCCGGCCTCGGGGGAGATCATCAGGGAGAAGCCGCCAAATCCCACCAGGGCCATGACAAAGGCCACGGGCATCCGGGTGGTGAACATGAGAAGCATAATGAAAATGCCGGCAATGCCGGCCAGGATGGGGCTCATCTGGATCAGTATTCCTTTATCTGCTTGAGGGTGTCAACAATGCGCTGGAGGATGGTCACGGAAAAGATCCCAAGGCCCGAGGCCAGCAGAAAGACAATATAATGGACGGGGAGTTCCAGGTTCATGGAGACCTCTCCGGTTTCCTTGAGGTCCCCGGAATAAAGGAACATCTGCCAGGCAATCACGGCAAAGAGCAGAAAACTCAGCACCCGGGTGCCCAGCTCGACCCAGAGCCGGACCCTCGGGGGCAGAAAGCGTAGAAAAATTTCCACCCCCACATGGCCGTTGGCCTTGTAGGTGTGGGGCAGGGCCGCAGCCGCCACAATGACGGCCAGGAACCCCACCAGCTCAACGGAGCCGAATACCGGATGTTTGAAAAAACGGCCCACCACATCAACAACGGTGAGGAGCATCATGGCGGTGAGGGCCAGTCCGCCGATGCCCCTGAGCATCCCGGAAAGAAAATCCTGCAGGTTAAATATATATTTCATGGATTAGAGTTTCGTTTTAATGAAGTCAACAATGGCTTTCCCGTCCAGGCCTTTTTTGGCCACTTTTTGGATATAATTGTCGATGACCGGCCGGGCGGCTGCTTTCCATTTTTCCGACTCAGCCTCGGACTGGGCGATGACCTGGCCCCCTTTTTCCTTGAAAAATGCCAGGCCCTTGAGGTCTGATTCATCCCAGGCTTCACCGTGTTTGACCGCCCATTCCGCGTTGATGGCGGTGATGGTCTTCTGCTGGTCCGGGGTGAGCTTGGCCCATTTTCTTTTGTTCATGAATACGGCAAAGGTGGTGGTGTAGGCAGTGGAGTAATTCTGGACCATGTAGTGGACCACCTCCCCCAGCTTCCAGCCCTTGTTGGATTCCATGGGATGGGAGGAGCCGTCCACCACGCCCTTTTGCAGCATCTGGTAACAGTCCCGCATGCTTTTGCCCACCGGAGAGGCCCCCAGGGCGGCCTGGACCAGGCCGGAGGTGCCCGTGCCCCGCAGCTTCATGCCCTTCAGGTCCTCAAGGCCGTTGACGGCCTTGTCCCGGGTGTGGATAAAGCCCGGGCCGTGGGCATGGAGAAACATGATCTGGGTGTCCTTGAACTCCTTGGGCGTGAATTCGTCCAGGACGGCGTTGGCCAGGGAGGTGGCCTGGACCCCGGAGGTATAGCCCATGGGCAGGTCAATGGCGGCGGCCACGGGGAAACGGCCCCGGGAATAGGCCAGAACCGTCATCCCGATGTCGGCGATGCCCTGTACCACTCCGTCGTAGGTTTGGGGGGCCTTGGTCAGGGTGCCGGCGGGAAAGTATTGGATGACAACTTCTCCCTTTGTCCGTTTTTCAACCTCTTTGCACCAGGATTCGGCCAGCTGGCTCTGGATATGGGTGGGCGGGAAAAAATTGGCGTACCGCAACTGGGTTTTTGCCCAGAGAGACGGGGCGGATAACAGGCAAAGGGCCAGAGTTGCACATAGAAAAACAGCTGTCCGCTTCATGGAAAACCTCCGGTAAAATAGTTATATTGTAGCTGTAAGCCAGCTAAAAAGGATATCCTATAGTATCGGAGCAAAGGGGGGTGTCAAGGAAAAATTAAAGGGGGGGCTGAAGAACCGGTGAAAAATTGGTTGAGCGGTCAACAATGCCAATTTTAAAGGGGTTTCGGTCCTTGGGTAAGACCGGTATCGATGAAGATTTTAGCTATTTTCCAGCTAAATTAAAGCTGTGTGTCGCGGCCTGTTTGGGTGGCCGTTCAAGCCGAAAAAAAAATACGGCCCGGATTCGGCCGGAAAAACCTGAAAATTGCCGGGTCAACTAATTTTTCTTCCAGGGGCGGCGGGATCATCTTCGCCGGAGAGAATCATCAGGGTGAGGTCGTCGGACCGGGGGGATAGTTTTTCCCTGCATTTTTCCTGCATCCACCGGGTCTGTTCCCGGATGGGCAGGTCCCCGGACTGGACCAGCCAGCGTAAAAAACCTTTGAATCCAAGGGGGGCAGCGTTTTTTTCCTCCGCTGTGGTCTGCTTTCCTTCGGTGAAACCGTCGGTGTAGAGCACCAGGCGGCTGCCGGCGATGTCCAGGGGCTGGGCCACGGGGCTGGCCTGGGGCAGCACCCCCAGGGGCGGGCCCGCCGGGTTGACCCGGGTGATCTTGCCCGCCCGGATGAGCATGGGGGGAACATGGCCCATATTGATGAGGGCCGCTTGGCGGCGTTCCGGGTCCAGCCGTCCTCCGGCAAAGGTGACGAACATGCCCCGGACAGCGGTTTCATAGAGTTCTGTATTCATCATTTCCACCACCCGTCCCATATCCTCTTCCAGTTTGCACAGGCACCTGAACAGGGAGATGGCCTTGGCCATGAGCAGGGCGGCTGCCGTACCCTTTCCGGATACATCGCCGATACAGAAGCCGATGTCCCCGGAAGGGAGGTGGAAAAAATCGTAAAAATCCCCAGAAAGGTGGTAGGCGGCCAGGTTGAAGGCGGCAATCTGGGGGAACCGTCCGGGCTCAGGCTGGAGGCTTTTCTGGATCTCCCGGGCCACCCCCAGCTCGGTCTGGAGGCGGTGGGCATATTCGTCCCGCTGTTTCAGGGAATGCTGGAGTTTCCATGTTAATTCCCGGTAGGTGATATTGTCTTCCACCAGCTTCTGGCCGGCCTGGCTCATGATGGTGTTGAAATCTGTCTGGGGACCGGGCTGGATGGCCATGGGGCCGGTGATTGTTTCAACCAGGTCCGGCAGCCGGGAGAGAAGGATGGTTATTTCCTCTGCATCCAGGCCGAATAACTGCCTGCCCCGCTGTTCAACCAGGGTCAGGGCCCTGGCCTTGTCATGGCAGGTGTAGACGGCGTTGCACAGGTCGGCCAGGTGAATGATCGCCGGCAGCCCCAGAGGGGACGGTCCATCGGGCCTGTCCCGGCGGCGGTCGAATGCCGTATGGTGGGCCTGGATGGCATCCACATAGGCCTGGGGCAGTCCCCATTTGGCCGCCAGGAGGCCGCCCATACGGTCGTGGGTGGTCCGGAACAGGGATTTTTCCATCCGCCGCCGGTCCTCCGGTAGATTGGGCCGGAGCAGGGGCCACCGGTCCGCCTTGGCCGGCTCCAGGAAAAACAGGGCCAGCAGGCCGATATCCAGCAGCATGCCGGCGGAAAAGGCCTCATCATCGGATTCTCCGGCCATCCTGGCCAGCTCCCTGGCGACAGCCCCCCGGCGGACGGAATCCGTCCAGAATCCGTTGATGTCAAAGCCGGGTATGGAATGCTCGGCAAAGGTTTCCTTGACGGCAAAGCAGAGTACCAGGCTCCGGATCTGTTTCAGTCCCAGGGCCGTGAGCGCGTGGGGGATGCTGGAGATCCGTTCCCTGAATCCGAAAAAGGCCGAGTTGACCAGGCCCAGAAGCTGGATGGTCAGGGCCGGGTTGACGGAAATCAGCCGGCCCAGGATTTCAAAGTCTGCATCCTCTTTAAGGGCATAACGGATCACGGCCATGATGCCCTGGTCGGGCATGGGCAGGTTTTCCGGCTGTATCTGGGAATAGAACGGTTTCATAAGCCCGTTCAGTGTACCTGTTTAAGGGGCTGCTGTCATCCTTTGTTTTCAGCAACGCCCGGTGGCTGTTTTCAGGATGGCCCCGGTTTATTCCCGGGACCCTTCCTTGAGTTCCCGGCGCTTGTGGCTGGGAAGCATGGTGATTGCCTCCTCCAGGCCCTTGCCGGAGAAGACGATCAACCTATGGGCAATCCAGAATCCGTTTTCATCTTTTTGTTCCAAAAAGACCCGGGCGGGCTGGCCGACTTTGATATAGCGCCTGGGCACCCGGAACAGGACGGGATTGCCCTGGCCGTCCCTCTGGCCTTCATCCAGCCACAGGGATTTGATCTTGGTGATGGTGAAATCGCCAAGCTGAATCATGGTGCCGTTGTCATCGACTTCGGAAACGATGTCGACAAATGTCTGGTATTCGTCTCCGGTCTCCTCCCCCAGGGCCGGGCCGGCCAGGAGAAGGCCCAGGACGGATATGAAAATTATTTTTTTAATCCAGGTCATCTCTGTCCCCTTTATTTGAATTGTTGCTGCCAGGCTTTCAGCCGGGCCCCCATCCCTTTTTCGTTAAAGGGTATGGCGGTAACGGGCTGGCCGTCCGGGCTGCCGTTGGTGGTTCCCACAAATCCGACGGTATTGTAACGGACAATCTGTCCAGAGGGTTTTCCCGCTGCAACAAAATAGCCGACGGTTTCATGGATATTGCCGTCCTTATCCACCACCTGGTGCCCCTTGCCTTTGAACACCTCTTCTTCCTTGGGGGCACCGGTTTCCCAGTCCACGGCCATGATCCAGGTATCTCCGCTGCCTTCACAGACATCGTCATCGGGTATGAAGGTGGTGAATTTCACCGTGCCCGATGACACCGATGGCTGGCTGAGTACCCGCTCGCTGGCGGTGACACCGGAAGCCAGTTTAATGACCCAGGATTTTTTGTCGGGGTTGCAGACGCTGTTGATTCCGGGGTTGTCGCAGGTCAGGGTCCTGTACCGCCTCTGGTCCTTGGTGTCAATGACCCCGTCCTTGTTGATGTCGATCTTGTCCCCCTCTTGGTTTAGGGCGTATCCCTCAACAATATTGGCGGTGTAGGAGACCAGTTCCGGCCGGGTATAAGGGGAGGCTTTGGAAGCCCCGGGATCGAAGAGGCCGAAAAAGTATTGCTGGAATCCGGTGGATTTGTCCAACTGGGTTTCATATTGGCCGGTGCCGAAATAGATCCAGTAATCGGAACCGCCGGCATAGGCGGCGGCGGGTTTGGACAGCGCCGGGGTGCTGCGGTCTGTCTTTTTGGCGTCGAAAAACAATTGGGATACCGGCATCTGGTCGTAGCCGATGTCTTTTATCCGGTAGAGATTGCCGTATTGGTTTCCCACATAAACCCGGTCGGATATATAATCGTTGTTATGGGTATCCATGGCCAGGGGAATGCCGGCGCTGTCGTTTTTCAGTGTGGCGGCGGAGAGTTTGAGCCTGCTGGTTTTGTTGCCGCCGGCGTCCAGCCAGACCTTGTTCATGTTCCAGGCATCCACGGCAAAAAGATAGGCTTCCTTGTCGGCCTGGGCCGGGTCGGTCAAGGCGTTGCCGGAGCCGAAAAGGGTGGCCCAGCCGCTGCCGCCGGAACTGGTGTGGAGCCGGGTGGTTTCGGGCAGTGAGGTGGCTTTTCCCAGTTCAGGGTCGGTGAATTCCCAAAGGTATTCCGACCGGACCGGTACACTGGTGGAATCGATGATTTTATTGGGTGCGTTAAAGCTTTCCCCGAAGGTAATGTCTATGGCGAAAAAGGCACTTCCCCCCCTGCCCAGGCCGGTGGTGAGAATGGTCCGCCACCCCTTTGAGCCGGTATAAATGTCTGCGGGCCTCGGAGACCCGTCCAGGAGGAACCGGTGGCAGTATGTGGAAGAGCATCTGTCTGCTTTGGGGTTGGTCACGGCTTCGGCCAGCTTGACTCTCACCGCCCGGGGATAGAACCGCCATTTTTCCACCCCGTCGGAGAGGCTGAAGGCGTGGAGCGCACCGTCGTTGGCCGCAACATAGGCGGTCTCGTCCCGGTTCATGATGGCGCTGCTGTATTTAAAGGTGTCGAAATAGTCGTCAAACCTGTATTGGTAGGGCGGAAGACCGACGATGGCGGGTGAGGAATTGATGATATCCCCCATGGCCAGCTGGCAGGCGGATTTTTTGGCATCCGGGGAGAGGGTCGGATGGAACCCGGCCACACCGCTTGAGGAGGCATCATCATAAATGAACCAGTGATTGGTATTTGCCGGCATTACTGTTTCGGCGTTCCACAGGGCACTGGTTTCAAGCGCGCCGGTGAATTTATTGAATTTTGTGGCGGTGATGTTGCCGGTCCAGTCCGAGGCGTCAAAAGAGGAGGTCAGCAGGACGGCCCCGTTGTCCGTTGCCGTTGTGGCCGCAGGCGAGGCCCCGTGGAAGATCTGGGATTTCACATTGGAGACGATGTCATTCATGGCCTTGATGAAGTCCGTGCGGGTGGTGGCCATGAATGGAACGGTTTTGCCGCTGCTGTTCTTTTTGTGAAGGCTGTAGAGATAATCCGAATCACTGGCGTTGCCGGCTGTGGTCATCTTGTTTACAATCCGCTGCAGCTGGGTGGCGTCGGACAGGCCGAAGCCCACGGTGACCACACTGATTTCCTCTTTGATCAGGTCGTCCATGACCTTGTCTATGGTGGTGTTACTGGTATCCACGTTGCCGTATCCGTCGGTGATCAGAACGATGATCCTGGGCTGGCAGGAAAGTTTTGAATACAATTCCTTGTAGTGGCCGTCCTGCCGCAGACTTTTAAAATATTTCAGCCCGGCCCTGAGGGCGGGAACAAGGGGGGTGTTTCCCTTGGGATAACCGTCGTCGGCCTTGTCCTGGAGGGCATCCTGGTGGGCCTGGTCATGTTCGTGGACACCGACCCGGAAATTGGTGTAATCCTTTTTATAGGTATGGCCGTCCAGGCTGCTGCCGGTCCAGGTGGCAAAGCCCCAGGCAATACTCCGGTCTTCAAACACCTCTTCGATAACATCTTCGGCGATGTCTATCCGCCGCTGGTATTGGCCCCAGGCGATCTGCACCGAGGTTTTCATGCTGCCGGAGGTATCCAGCATCACCATGACCCCCGGATTGACCAGGCTTTCTGCGTAGAGGGGAATCTCCCCGCAGGAGGCTGTAGAGGGGGCCTCTTTGACCAGGAGGGTGACAGGAATCTTGACCGGGGCGTTTGAGGCGCTGCCGGTGATGGTCAACTCCGCATTGTGGATCCCGTCGGAAAGCCCGGTGGTATTGAAATTGACGGTCAGGGTATGGGTGTCGCCCGGCGCCAGGTCCGGTATGTCTGTATGGTCAACGGAGACCCAGGACTGGTTGCTGGATATCTTTGCGCCGGTGGAGGTGATGCCGGCAGCGGCGTTGGTAAGGGTGATATTTACCGGATCTGCATTATACCCTTCAAAGGTGGTGGGTCCCAGATTGGTGGGGGCCACGGCCCAGAAAGCGCCGCTGCAGTCGGCCTTGGGGTTGATGGTGGTCACCTTGCCCGGCACATCATCGTCCGTGGGGACGTCGCCGGAGTCGCTTGTGATATAAATGCCGTCTATCCGGGTGTAGCTTTCCCTCATGGCAAGCTTAAGGGTGTGCTCGCCGGCCGCGTCGATGTGGATGGTATTGTCCGACCCCACCTGGATGGTATTTTTCCAGACATAGGAGGTATAGGTGGGACCCAGGTTCCAGGCACTCCACGGTTCGCTGTCCACGGTAAAGAAGACGGAGTCGCTGTTGGAGTTGTTTCCCTTTCCCCTCACCCACATATAATAGGTGCCGGCCTGGGAGAAATAAACCGGATACTCTAAAATTTCATTGTAGGGTGTGACCCCGCCCCCACCGCTTTTGCCCGCGGCGATCACCTTGCCGCCGTTGGTTCCGGTCACCGAGATAATGGTAAACCGGTCGTGGTTGTTTGCGCCGGCATAGGTGTCATGGCGTGAAACGAAGTTTTCCGCTTCAATATAGGTGCCGTCGGGGATGATGGGGCAGAGGGCCATGGCCGTTCCCCAGGGGAACGCCAGGGCCGAAAACAGGATGCAAAAAAGATAAATAGAAAAAAATCGTGACATATGTTTCGTCATGGTTGCGTCCTTTAGATCAAGTTAATAAGATGTTCTATAAACCTTTTTAACCCGGGCGTCCACCTCGGTGGTACCGCCGGCGTTGCAGACCACCTCATAGGTGTAGTCCAGGTAGTTCTGGTCGAATCCCACGGCCTGGGTGTTTCCCTGGCCAATCACCCGATACCAGTAGGGAACGCCCGTCTGGCCGTCTTTGGTGGCCTGTTGGAAATCGTCGTTGAGCACCCCGTCGGTCCCGTTGCCGAAGTTTCGTACGATTTTATAGTAGACGTTATTTTCAAAATCCCGTTTCGTATCGCCGGATTTGAGGTTCAGGTTAATGGGGGGCGGGGTGGTGTCCCGGCCGTTCAGGTAGGGGCCGGCCTGCTGCCATCCGCTGTCCGCTCCCAGAAAGCGCACACGGGCTGTCTTTCCGTTACGGGCGATGCCCAGTTCAAAACCGGTGGTTTTGATGGCTGCCAGGCCGATAACGGTCAACAGGGACATGATGAGCAGGGTGGCAAGGAGTGCAAATCCCCCGGAATCGGCAAGCGGGGCTGCGGGGCCCCATTTCGGTTCGGTTTTCATTGGTACAGCTCCGTTTTCAGAAAGGTTATGGTCAGGCGTTTGGCCCTTTTGTCGCGGTAGTTTACGGTGAGGGTGATGCCTTTAACCCCTCTTTCGTCATCCTCGTCCGTGAGCCCGTCCCCGTCGTTGTTGAATCCGTCCTCGTTGCTCCATTCCGTGACGGTCCAGGTAACTGAACTTACATTGGCGGGCAGCTGGGGGCGGGGTGTGGGCAGTTCATTCAGGCTGTGGGGGTTGGATTTTGCCTCCCCGTCAAGGCTGTCATGGTCGTAGGGCAGGCTCAGGAGATGCTCGTAACAGTCCCCGGCAACGGTATCCGCAATGGTCAGGCGGTTGGCTGTGGCATTGCCCTCCACGCTGGAGATCTGCATGGTGCTCAGGGCCAGGATGCCGATGCTCAGCACCATCATGGCGATAAGGGCTTCGATGAGGGTGAAGCCGCTGTTGTCTTTTAAGGTATTCATGGGATTATAATCCTAGATTCCGGCAGCGGATGCTGGTGGTGAGCAGGCGGCGCCGGAAGTTGTCGTTGAATGGGCCCCAGGTCCGGTTGGAGGGCGGCGGCGCCGTGTAAACGGCCGTATTTGTAAATTCCCTGTCCGGCCGGCCGGCCCTGACCAGAATGGTAAATTGAACCCTGCGGATATCGGCGGCATTGCCGGTGATATTTCCGTCTTTATCCAGGTAGATGAATTCAACGTCCTGAATGTTTTTGGCAATGGCGGCGTCGGCTGCCGCCTGGGCGTCCACCTGGCGGCGAAATTCGCCCGTGGGGTTGTCAAGGGTATAATTGATGGTCTCTCCGGAGGCGGCACTGATCACTCCGTTTTCATCAACATCGGCGGTCATTTCGAGCCGCTGGGTCTCAAGGACCGATATTTTGAAATTGCCGCTGTCTGTGGGGTCATACCCGGCCATGCGGACGTCGGACGTCACCAGGGCCATGGCTGCCCGGATATTCTGCTGCATCTCCGCCACCTGATCCTGGGCATAATAGGACTTTTGCTGGGAGATATTGGCGGAGTAGGCGGCCATGAGGATGAAGCCGGAAATAACGATGGTGATCATCAGTTCGATCAGGGTGAATCCTGCATTGTTTTTCATAGCCAGGCCCCATTCTGCCATTTCCACATGCGTACAAAACCGCTGGCCTCTGCGCCCACGGCATAGGCAGTGTCCTGGTATCTGTTTTCCAGGTAGACATAGCCCTCGCCGCTGAGGCTCAGGCCCCTGGAATTCACCACCAGCACATTGTCGGGCCCGCTGAATTCCACGTAGTCCCCGGGCATGGTCCCCCCGTTCACCGGTGCATTTGCCTTGCCCTTTCCGAAACGGGCCTTGTTGTCAGGGGTGTTGAGGGTGATGGTGCGGACAATGGTGTTGTCTCCGGTGCCGTTCATATCGTTGGCGCCGTCCCACCGGCCGTCTGCACCCGGGGCCGAGCAGAGGTGGTACTGGTTGGTTGCGGCGTTGAAGACAACGGCGGCATCTGAATTATTCCTTACAGCCAGCAGCCTTGCGTCCTGGATGATGGAGTAAAGATCCCTTGCCGCAGACTTCAGGGCCATATTTGCCTGCCAGGGGCCCAAATTGGTCGCGGTCATGCCGACCATGATGGAAATGATGGCGATGACGATGATTAGTTCAAGTATTGTAAATCCGCCGGCGTTTCCAAGGGGGCCGGCTTCGTTTTTTTGTATTTTCATGGTTAACCCAATTATTGATGGTTTAAAATTTGAGTGGTGACGACGATCTTTAAAATATGATTTTAGGTAAAAATTTTCTCTTTTTTGATCAAATTATATAAAATATTCCATAAGAATGGCGCAAATTAATAGGGGATTGTAAAAGAAATGTCAACACCTTTTTTTAAAAAAATAAGATGTCTGTCCCCAAGGGAAACGGTTTAAAATCATTGGAAAAATCGAGAATCCTCCTGATTGCAGGCGGTCTTGGGACTTTACTTGGCCGGGACTTCTTTTCATTCCCGGAGCACTATGGTATAGGGATGAAATAACCATTTGACGGAAAACACAGATATGACAGACAGCGAGCTGGAAGGCAATAAGATTCTCTCCGCCCTGGTTGAGGCCAAGGTGCTGACCCCTGAACAGGCCAGGACGGCCATTCGGGTGCTGTCAAAGCTCTCCGGCGGAAATACCGTCATCGGCATTCTCAAAGAGCTGAACTACGTAACCGACAGCCAGCTCAAGGAGGTATTAAGGTCCAACCGCCTTTCCCTGCGCATCGGCGATCTGCTGGTCGAGTTCGGATACCTCTCCCCTGAAAAGCTTAAGGCGGCCCTGGATATCCAGGCCTCAAAACCGGGAAAGCAGCTGGGGCAGATCATCGTCGAGCACCAGTTCATGGGGGAGCAGGAGTTTTTGGAGGCCCTGTCGGTCCAGCTCGGGTTCCCCTTTGTCAACCTTTCCGTGGAAGAGCCGGATACGGCGCTGTTGAACCAGGCCCCCCTGAAATGGTGCCGGACCAACCACTTTCTTCCCTTTCGGAAGCGGGATGACAGGGTGGTGGTGGCCTTTGCCGACCCCTACAGCCGGAACAGCATCAGCAATGCCAAAAAAATATACGGGGAGAATATAGAGGCGGCCATCTGTTCGCCCGGGGCCATTGAACGCTACCTGGAAAAATTTGTCAGCGGCAGGCAGGCCGCCCAGGTCATTGATGAAAATACGGCCATGGGCATTGTGGATAAGGTGATCGGAGACGGTATTGAACAGGGGGCCAGCGACATTCACATCGAGCCCTTTAAGGAGCGCCTCCAGGTCCGGTTCAGGATCGACGGTATCCTGGTGTTTCACCGGGATCTCCCCCCGGAGTCCAAGGCCATGGTGACGGCCAGGATCAAGGTGATGAGCCGGGCCAACATTGCTGAAAAACGCCGGCACCAGGATGGCCGGATGAGTTTTGACCATAAGGGCAACACCTATGACCTGCGGGTCTCCTTTTACGCATCGGTGTTCGGGGAAAAGGTGGTGCTGAGGATTCTCAACCGCATCGACCAGATCATCCCCATTGAAGACATCGGCATGCAGCCCAGGATGCTGGACCATTATATAAGGGATGTGCTGGGGGTGCCCAGCGGGGTGTTGATTATCACAGGCCCCACCGGTTCGGGAAAGACCACCACCCTCTACTCCAGCATCAAGCACATTAAAAAGCCCGAACTGAGCATTATCACGGCGGAGGATCCCGTGGAGTATGTGGTGGAGGGGATTACCCAGTGCTCCATTGATCCGGATATCAACCTCACCTATGAAGAGACCCTGCGCCATGTGGTCCGCCAGGACCCCGATGTCATCGTCATCGGTGAGATCCGGGACAATTATTCTGCCGAAGTCGCGGTGCAGGCGGCCCTCACCGGCCACAAGGTATTGACCTCATTTCATACCGAAGACAGCATCTCCGGGCTCATCCGGCTGATGAACATGAACATCGAGGCTTTTCTGATCTCTTCCACGGTGGTCTGTGTCCTGTCCCAGCGCCTGCTTAGGCGGGTCTGCCGCCATTGCGCCCGTCCCCACAAACCCTCTCCCGGGGAATTGAAGATGCTCAATTTCATCCCCCAGGATATCGGCCGTTACGAGTTCAAAAAGGGGGAGGGGTGCCGGGCCTGCAATTACACCGGATATAAGGGGCGGGTGGCGGTATTTGAAATGCTGGTGCTCAATGAGCACGTCAGGGAAGCCATCCTCAACCACCGGTCCACCTTTGAAATCCGGAAAGTCAGCATGGAAACCACCAATCTGGTCACCCTGATGGAGGACGCCCTGGTCAAGGCCGCCGCCGGCATCACCACCCTGGATGAGATTTTCCGCTGTGTGCCCCGGCTCATTCCGCCCCGGCCCATCCATGAAATTCAGCGGCTGGCGGGGAGTTAATCATGGCCGAAAAAAAATCCATATTGGAAATCCTGAAGCAATACATCGAAGACCAGGAAAATTTTCCCGTTCTCAATCCGGATGCGGCACGGCTTCAGAATGAAATCCTGAAGCAGGAGCCCGACCTGGACGCGGTGAAAAAATTGATCCAGACCGATCCCACCCTGACCGGAGAAATCCTCAAAGTCGCCAACTCCTCATATTACCAGGGGCTGGGTGAGGTGGCCACCATCAAGGAGGCGGTCCTGCGCCTGGGCCGGGATGAACTGGTCAACATCATCATGCAGGTGCTGCTCAAGAAAAATTTCACCTCCGCCCTGCCGGCGGTGAAAGCCCGGCAGGTCAGGCTGTGGAACCATTCCGTGGCCTGCGCCTTTGCCGCCCGCTGGCTGGTTCGGCATTTGAACATGGAGACCATGCTGTCCAAAGCCTTTATTGCCGGCCTGCTCCATGATATCGGAAAGCTCTGTCTCCTGTCGGCCATCGAAAAGATAATGTCCTCCAAGACGGATAAGGTGCCCCTGACCCCTGAACTGATGGAAAGAATTCTGGACAGCCTCCATGAGGAACAGGGATATGCCCTGCTGACCCAGTGGAACCTGCCGGAACAATACTGCCGCATCGCCCGGGAGCACCACACTGAAAAGTATGATGAATCCGACAACCTGCTTGCGGTGGTTCGCCTGGCCGATATGGTGACCAACAAAATGTCCCGCAACGACCCCGGGGAGGACCTGGCCTTTATCATGGGGTCCAAGGAGGCGGATATCCTGGGCATCCGGGAAACCGGGGTGGCCCTCCTTGAGATCGCTTTGGAAGATGCCGGCCTGGCATCCAAAACGGCATAAATCCCAAAGGGCGTTAATGGGGCCGGATGGCCAGTACCCCGGCATGATCCCGGGCCAGCCGGTCCCTGTCCGTGAGGATCTTCCTGTATTGCCCGGTGATGAACATCTGGGCCTGGTCGTCGTAAAAGGGGCTCAGGGGACTGCCGGAGTTGCCGGTGGGGAGAATGCTCCAGGTGTTGTCCGGATCATTGCAGTCGATGAGCCGCCGGGTGGAGGGCAGGGAAGATACCCTGTAGTCGTGGCGTCCAACCTTTGATTTCAGTTTATTTATTGAGGTGAATTCCCCGGGGCTTGGAAAGGGGCCGATATTGAAAAGAAGGTTCATGGGCTTCTTTTTTCCGATGGCGTGGACGAATTCAATTTTATGGATGGCGCCCCAGTTCCATTGGTCCGGGGTGTTGCCGTATTTTTCCACCAGTTCATTCACCCCGTTTTTAAATCCGGCCAGGACAATCTCTTCATAGGTGCTGCCGGCCAGTCCTGATGTCCCGGCAATGGTTTGCCGGGTCCTGAAAAATTGTTTTAAAAAATTCCAATGGTCCACCTGGTTCAGGTAGGCCGTGAAGTTCTCCGTACCCATGGCAGGTTCCAGGGCCTGTTTGAGGATATGGTAGAGGGTGAACTGGAATACGGAACCGCCCCTGCTGTCCGTTTCCATGAATCCGTCCCACTCCTGAAGGGCCTCCAGTGCAAGGGCCTGTGGCCCGGAAAATTCCTTCTTTTTCAGTTCCAGAACCTTGATGGCGGCGTCGGCCATGGACCGGCCCGAGTGGAGCAGGGTGTCGGTCTGGATCTGTTTCAGCCCGTCCATATCCCATTTTTCCTGTCGGGAGAGGCGTTGGTATATCCGGGCGGCCCGGTCCGAGGGCCTGAAATAACCGGTAAGAATGCCCCCGGTCCCGACGGGTGCCATGGTGGACAGGTTGTTGGCCGTGATAATCATGCCGTTTTCCGGATTTTCCATCTGGGGATTTTGTTCAAAGGGGAGGAATCCGGCCCACTCGTCCCGGCCCGAGCCGCCGTCATGGATCTCTTTCCCGGTCATATGGGCCGGGCGGACGGGGAGCCTTCCGGCGGCCCACCAGCCGATATTCCCGCCGGCGTCGATATAGGAGATATTCAGCCCCGGTGCCGCCAGCCGGGAGAGGGCGGATCTGAATTCGGCCATGGTTTTTGCCCTGCCCATGTCAAAGGCCACATCCAGAATGGGATTCTCCATCTTGTGGTAGACCCATGAAAGGGAGACGGGGCGGCCGGTGTAACCGGGCAGAAAGTCCGAGATCACCGGGCCGTGGGGGGTGATCCGGATGGTCAGGGGCACATCGGCCCCTCCCTTGACTTTAATGGTTTCTTCAAGGGTCTCCACCTCTGCCCACTGCCCCTTGAATTGGACCCGGCCGGGATCGCCTGCGGCAAAGGTTTCGGCGTAGAGGTCCAGATCGTCATTCTCAAACATGGTAATGGCCCAGGCCTTGGTGCTGTTGTGGGCCAGCATGGGAAAGGGGAGCAGGGGCAGGTGGTAGCCGTAGTTATCATATCCGGGATAAGAGAGATGGGCCTCGTACCAGACCCCGGGATTGGCAATGCCGATGTGGGGATCGTTGGCCAGGAGGGCGTGGCCGTTTTTGCTCCTGGACGGGGCCAGGACCCAGGAGTTGCTGCCGGTAAAGGGCGGAGAGATGCCCAGGGCTTTTTCCTCCAGGGCCTGGAATGCCGGGGTGAATCCTTCAAAGGGGCCTGCACCGGCAGCCGGGCCCGGGGGAGAGAGGGGGGCGGATGCGGCGGCCAGGCCGTCCCGGGGCACCCCCTCCGGCTCCATTACCGTCACCCGGTTGTCCTGGGTATAATCGGGAAAAACCAGGTCCAGGTCTCTTTGGGTCAGGCGGGATGCCAGGATGGTATGCAAAGAATCCCGTTTGATGCCGTCGGCAAAGGAATAGGCCACATACCCCATCATGGAGACGGTGTCCAGCCGGGTAAAGTGCCTGGGCCTCGTGCCCAGCAGGGTGAATTCAACGGGCAGGGGGGCGGTGTCGATAAAATGGTTGATCCCGGCCAGAAACCTGTCCAGAAATGCCAGGGCCCGGGGATTGATATTTTGGCTGTGTGCCAGGTATGTCTCGGCCGTACGGCGCAGGAGCAGGGTTCGAAATTTTTTATCCACATCCACCAGTTTAGGCCCCAGTATCTCCGCCAGTTCCCCCCGGGCCAGGCGCCGCTGGAGTTCCATCTGGAACAGCCGGTCCTGGGCGGTGGCAAACCCTAATGCAAAATAGGCGTCTTCCCCGGAACGGGCCTGGATGTGGGGCACCCCCCACTGGTCCCTGACAATCCGGACGGCCTGGTTTACCTTGGGGGTGATCAGCTCCCCCTGGATTACGGGTTTGCGTCGGTCCAGATACAACCAGGCACCGCCTGCGGCAGCAATGGCAAGCACAAGAACAATCAGTCCGATGGGTTTGAGAAGAACAGTAATCCGCTTCATGGGGGCTCCTTTGGAGAATGAGGGAGGTTGAAAGGCTCCCGTCGGTTGTTGGGTTTTATTTTTTCCGGGGCGTCAGCACCAGTGTGTAGCGGCTGGCCCCTTTGATCTCTCCCAGGGTGAACAGGTCCGGATGGTACTGGCCGGCGGCATACATCCCGGTCTGGTCGCAGTAGTGGGGGCTGGCCGGAATGCCGCTGATGCCGGTGGGAATGACACTGAGGGAACGGTCCCAGTCCCCGGTGTGGTAGATGTGCCGGTGCGAGGCACCGTGGTTGATGACAAAGGGGTTGGAAAGCTTGTAGGCCATGGGGCAGACGGTGTGGAAACTGCCGCCTACGGGCCTGGCCTGGTCGTTCAGCCCCAGCAGCCGGTCCAGGAGTTTGACCTTGCCCAGGGGGTGTTTGAGGGCCAGCTGGTGGATCTCTCCCCAGGCCCAGTTCTCCGGGTTATCCCCGCAGGTTTCCCTGAGCCGGGCAACAGCGTCGCTGAAGCTTTGGCGGATAATATCCCCAAGGCGCTCTGTTTTGTCCCGGGTGTTAATGTCGTCGCAAAAGGCGGAGGCCTTTTTTAAAACGATATTCCGGGTCAGGTAGCGGTGGAGCATGGAGCTGGCCGCAAATTCCTTATAAAGCCCGGGGCCCAGTTCGTCCCGGACCAGCCCTTCCACCATGCCGGTGTACATGAGTTCAAACAGGGCCGCGGCCCCGCTGCTGCTGTCCACCACCCCATCCCAGTTCTGGAGCAGGTCCATGCCCTGTTTTTCAAGGGGGGAGAGCCGGTGGGTGTCGGGTGAGAGCATTTCCAGGAAAAAGGGGGTGAAGGTCTCTGCCATTTTTGATTTGAAATCGCTGTGGAGCCGTTTAAAATCATCAAGGGAGAGTTTTTCTTTGCTTCCCAGTACCTCCCTGATCCGGCCGATGCGGTAATTCAGGGCATACCAGCGGCTGATATAGTAGGGATAGCTGTCCGGCGCTGTTTTATTATTGGCCGATGAAACAAATCCCGAGGCGGGATTGTATACATGGGGCTGTTCTTCAAAGGGGACGACACCGGCCCAGTCATATTCGTCGGTGCGGCCCGGCACAATGCCCAGGCCGTCCCCTTTTTTACGGATGGGAATGCCGGCGCTGCAGTAAAGCCCGATGTTTCCATCCACGTCTGCATAATTGACGTTCTGGCTCACGGCCCTGAAGGTGCGCAGGGCGTATTTGAATTCTTCCCAGTTCCCTGCCCGGTTCAGGAGATACACGGTTTTCAGTTCATTGCTGGGGTCGTTTCCCAGCCACTTCATGGAGACCGGCCCGCCTTTCAGGTCCTTGAACCGGGACACCACAGGCCCCCGGTGGGTGAATTTCAGGGTTTCGGTCCGCTCTTTTCCCCCTTTGATCCGGATGGTTTCGGTCCGGGTGGTGAAGGGCCTGTACTCCCCGTTGAATTCGTAGCGGCCCGGATCCTCCGGGTGGAGGGTCTCCCGGTAGAAATCCATATCATCCACCATGACATTGGTCATGCCCCAGGCAATGCGCCGGTTGTGACCGCAGATCACAAAGGGCTGCCCCGGCAGGACCACGCCGGTGACGTCCACCCCGCCTGCGGCCTTCTGGTGCATCTGGTACCAGAGTCCGGGGGCGTTGAGGCCCAGGTGCATGTCATTGGCCAGTATGGGGCGGCCGGTGGCGCTCTTTTTTCCGGCTACGGCCCAGTTGTTGGATCCGGTGAAGATATTCAGGCCCATCTCTTCCAGGAGACGGTGCCGGTCCGCCAGCATGTTTTCCAGGTTGAGGCCGGTGTCTTTGTCCGCGTATGTCTCATATACGGCGGGCTGCCGGGCCAGATCGCCGGGCAGCATTTCCTTGAACTGCGCCCGGGAGACCTTTTGGGCGATTTTGTGGAGCACCGGTTCCGTGGAATTGGGCAGGGTCAGGTCCCAGGCCATGTAGCCCACCAGGTTGACCGAATGTTCCGGCTGCCAGGGTTCCGGCTCATATCCCAGGACGGTGAACTCCGGCGGCAGGCGGTCGCCCAGGGTCTTGATGTAATGGTTGACCCCGGCCGAAAATTGTTCCAGGGCCGATTTGATGGGCGGCTCGGTTTGTGCCAGAATCCGTTTTGACTTGTCCGGGATTCTTAAGGCCCGCATGAGCAGGTCGACCTCCACAAGGTCTTCCCCGAATATTTCAGCCAGCCGGCCCTGGGTGACCCGCCTCAGCAGGTCCATCTGCCAGAGCCGGTCCTGGGCCAGGGTATAGCCCACTGCAAAATAAAGATCCTCTTCATTTTCTGCCGTGATGTGGGGGACGGCATGGCGGTCCCGGTAAATGGTGACCTTTTGGCTCAGGCCTGCAACGGCTGCCGTCCCCTCATAATCCGGCAGGGAACGGGTGGACAGGTGATGGAGAAGATAACTGCCGCCGGCAATGGCCGTGAGGAGCACTGCGGCAAGACCGATGAGAATTTTTTTCAGCATATTGCCTCCTGGGCAGGAACAGCTGCGTGTAAAAGGGTTGCCGGCGCCTGGCCGTCAGCCGGGCGGGGGGCTAACGGATTGAGGCCGATTAATAATACGGATCCATGTGAATGGAAAATTCGCCCATGCCCTCGACCCCTTCCAGGAGTTCGGTGACTTTTTCGGCAATGGCCGCCTGCTGGTCTTCGGGTATTTTCATGCCCACCTTTAATTTCCCCTCTTTGACCCGGACCGAGGCCGTGGGAAAGTCGAACAGGGCCTTGGCAGCCATGGCGGCCAGGGCGGCGTCGGCCAGCTCGGATCTGGACTGCTCGGTTTCCTGGAACAGGGGCAGTTGTGCCGCGTCGGCAATGATGTTCACGGCATCGTCTTCTGAAAGATGGCCGATGCGGATGACAAGATTGTACAATGAGGAGTCAAACAGGTCGATATCGTATAGGAACATGGCCCATTTGCGACGTTCTTCGTCATCTTTTTTCAGCAGCAGCCGGGCCTGGTCCGCCGTGGTGCCGGACCGCTCCATCTCCGCCTGGATCCGGCTGTCTATATCGGCCACGATTCTGACTTTCAGCACATGGGAAATGCTTTTGATATAGTGGTGGCCGCTGAGGCCGTGGTATACGATGTCCCCGGCCATGAACTGCCTGAGCAGGGCGGCCCGCACGGCCGAAATATACCGTTTTTTGCCGTTGGGGAACCGGTCCAGCAGGGAAAAGGCGTCGTGGAGCCCCCGTTTGAGCTTGATTTCAGGCATGTGGAATTCTTCCAGGCTGTCAATGATCTGCCCCCTGGATATACAGGTATACTTCAGTTTTGCGGCCAGTTTTTCAGCAATGGATTTTCCGTAGCGGTAACTGCCTCGGGAGATGGTGATAATGGCCATGGCACACTCCTTTCAAAATAGGGAAACTGCTTTAAGCCAAGAAAAAAGATAACGCTTTATTTTGCATACCACTTTTGGGGTCAATTGTAAAAAATATTAAAATAGCGGCGGGCAGTGACCGCCCCGGCGGTTGTGATCTCTTCTGAACCATATCCGGAATCTATATCGTCATGGTGTTTATCTGTTTGAATTCCAGATGTTTACCATTCCTCCATATCAGTGTAGACTATAGATTCATCCCTTCCTTTGTTAATGCTGTAAAGGAGTATGCCATGTATGTTCAGGACGTGATGGATACGAAATTCCGCTGCCTGCATCCCGGGCAGAGCATTGCCCAAGCCGTGGCCGAATTCAGGGCTGCGGGAGAGGAAATGAAAAAGAAAATTTTCGGCATGATGGTCATTGACGACGGGGACCGGCTGGCGGGCATGGTCTCCATGTACGATATCCTGCTTTTCATCCGGCCCAAGCATATCCGCATCCTGGGAGAGATGGAGGATATTGACCTGGACCGGATCTTTGACGGGATCAATAAACGGATTCAGAACATCCGGGTGGAGGATCTCATGTCAACGGAGCTTACGACGGTCCGGCCGGATACCCACCTGTTCATGGCTATGGACATCATGGTGAGAAAGCACCTGAGGCGGGTGCCCGTGGTGGACGGGGAGCGGGTGGTGGGGATGCTTTACCGGGGGGATCTTTTTAACCGGCTCATGGACAGGCTGATTCTGGAATGGGAGGTCTGAGGATGCCGATCTACAGGGAACGCAGCGTATTGTCCGGAATGACCGTGGCCAGCGCCATGCAGAAGTCCGTCGTCAGCACGGGGCCGGATACCCCGGTGGACCGGTGCGTCCGGATGATGATCAAGTCCAAAGCCGATGCCGTCCTGGTGGCCGGTGCCGGCGGAGACGCCCTGGGCGTGGTGTCCAAAACCGATGTCATGGGGGCCTTTTATGCCGGCCTGCCCGTGGACATCCGGGCCGGGGATATGATGATGGGGCCGGTGCAGACCTGCGGGCCGGAGGAAAAAATTCACCGGGTGCTGGACCGCATGAAACGCCGGTCCATCCACCAGGTCTTTGTGAAAGATGCCGGCAGCGGCGAAACCATCGGGAAACTGGAATATTCCGATATCGTCGGGCTGCTGTACCGGTATTGCCGGAACTGCGCAAAAAGCCGGCGCCGTCCAAGGGAGATCGAATCACTGCGCCTGCCCCGGCTGAATGTGGCGTCGGTGATGACCACCGGCATTGATGTATGCAGGGAGGACGACAGCCTCTATGCTGTGATGGACCTGCTCTCCCAGGGCAATATCAAGGCGGTGCCCGTTGTGGACCGTGCCGATGCCGCCCTGGGGCTGATTTCAAAAACAGACCTGGTGCTGGCCTATGCCAGGGGGGTGTCGCCGGACCGGCCGGCACGGGAGATGATGAATGCGCCTCTGATTTCCTGCGGCCCCGAAGAACAGCTGGCCCGTGCCATATTGAAGATGTTTTTTGCCGATATCGGCCATCTGTTTGTTGCCGCCGGGGAATCCGGAAAAATTGTGGGGGTGCTTTCCCTCTCCGATGCCGCCCGGTTCAGATCAGGCACCTGCCGGGCCTGCAGTGCCGGGCGGCTGGTGTAGGGGACTGAAACAGGGCCCGGCTTTCCAGGCCTGTTTCAGATGGCGCCTATCGCAGCGTGTTGGTGGATTCGATAATCTTGTTTGTCCCGGCGATATCGCCCATGGCCATGATGTGGATGCCGTCGGCATGGCCGATGATTTCCTTTATAAAATCGCAGGCGATGTCAATGCCCGAAGCCCCCTGGTTTTCCATGCGGTCGATGATATGGTCCGGCACGTCTATGCCCTCTACGTTCTGGGTCATGAATTTGGCCATTTTCACGCTTTTCAGGGGCATGATGCCCACCAGAACGGGCTTGCCCAAAGATTTGGCGTCCTTGAGGAACTCAATGGTCCTTTCGGCATCGTAGACCACCTGGGTCTGGAAGAAGTCTGCGCCGGCGTCGATTTTTTTTTGCATCCGTTCCAGTTCCGCTTCCCGCTTTTTGGCAATGGGCATGGCCGTGCAGGAGACGGTGAAATCCGTATTGCCGCCGAATTCCTTATCGTTATAGTCCAGGCCCGAATTCATTTTTTTGATCAGCCGTACCAGGTCAAAGGTATTGTAATCGTAAACCGCCTTGGAGGGATAGGGGCCGTGCTTGGGGGGATCGCCGGTGGTCACCAGGATGTGGCGAATCCCCAGGGCATGGGCGCCGAGCAGGTCGGCCTGGGTGCCCAGAAGGCTGCGGTCCCGGCAGGTGAAATGGGGGACGGCGTCAATGCCCAGGCCGCTCTGGATGAGGCTTCCCATGGAAACGGCGCTGATCCGCAGGTTTCCCATGGGGCAGTCATGGATGTTAATGGCGTCCAGGGGCAGATACCCCCTGGCTTTTTCCAGGGACGCCCCGGTGTCCACGCCTTTGACAGGTCCAAGCTCAGTGGTGATGATAAACTTTTTGCCGAATTTTCCGGACAGGGCCATACCGGTCTCCTCTTTCCAGGGTTGACGGTTTTATTTTTCGGATTCGCCCGGATTCATCTGTATTGGGAGGCCCGGGCGAAAATATGAATGGGTAGTCTATACTTTATGCCCGCGGCGGTCAAGCATCCGGTTGACCGCCTCCAGATACTCGGTGTTCATGCAGGGCTTGGAGATATGCCCGGCCAAGGTGTCCTTCCGTGTCAGGGGCTTGAGGGATTCCAGGAATTCGATATTGCCCGAAACAAATAGGATGGGCGTTTTGGCATCGGATTCCCGGATATGGGTATATACATCCATGCCGTTGCCGTTGCCGGCCAGGATATAGTCCAGGCTGACCAGGTCGTATGGATTTGTATCAAAAAGGGCGACGGCCTCTGCCACACTATCGGCCGTGTCCACCTTGTGGCGGCAGGGGGCCTGGGTGAGGATGGTTTTTTGGACACCTGAAATGGCGGGCTCGTCCTCCACCAGGAGGATCTGTTTGCTTGTGTGAATGAGGCCCTGTTTGACGGTTTGTTTTTCCTGCCGGCTCAGCTTTTTCCGTATGACGGGGAAGGAGAGGGTGAAGACCGTACCTTTATCCAGCTGTGATGACACGGTGATCCTGCCCTTGTGCTGGCGGACATATTTTTTCACATTGGCCATGCCGTATCCCGTTCCCCGGATCTCACTGCCGTAGAGATTCAGCTTGTCCCGGCTGCCCTTGAGGGTGAAGGAGGGTTCATAGATCCGGTCCAGGTGTTCCGCGGGGATCCCGCATCCGTTGTCCCGGATCTCAATGAAGATCTGGTCTTCTTTGCACCAGGTCTGGACGACGATCTCGGGCGCGTCTGTTTTACTCAGGGCATGGACGGCATTAATGAGCAGGTTGACCAGGGCGTGTTCGATCATGCCCGGGTCTGCCAGGAGTTCGGGCGTCCCCGCCTCATCCTTTCGGACCACCCGGATGCCGTCCAGGTCTTTTTTGAGCAGGTTCAGGACCAGATCGATTTTATCTTTGATGTTGAAAAAATCCTGTTTGGGATCCTGGCTTTTGGCAAAAGCCACCAGGTTCCGGGTGAGGTTTTTGCCCCTCTGGGTCTGCTGGAAGATGAGTGACAGCCGTTTTTTTATCTTTTCATCGCTGCAGTGGCGCAGGGAGAGTTCTGCGTTGCCCATGACAATGCCCAGGATATTGTTGAAGTCATGGGCGATTTTTCCGGCCACCTGGCCCACCAGGGCCAGCTGTTTCTGTTCGCCGGCCACCTTCTGGGCGCTTATTTTTTCCTCCTCGGCCCGGCGGCTTTCGGTGATGTCCCTCATTTCCGTGACGCGGACCGTCCTGCCCCGGTAGGGGATGTTCTGGGCGTGGATCCGCAGGGGATAGATGGTGCCGTCTTTGCGGACCCCTTCCACTTCATAGGGGCGGTCGGATTCGGTATATACCTTTTTCAGTGTCTGGTTACGAAAATCCGGGGCAATGAGGGCCATGCCGTTCATGCCGATGAGTTCTTCCCTGTCATAGCCGGTGAGCTGGGAAAGTCCCTGGTTGCAGTCCAGGATGATGCCGCCGTCATGGATGGCAATACCGCCGAAGGAGGCATTGTGCAGGGTGCGGAACCGTTCCTCGCTGTCCCTGAGCGCCTTTTCCGTTTTCCGGCGTTCCCTGATTTCCTGGGAGAGCTGCTGGTTGACGATTTCAAGGGTCTGGGTCCGGTCCTTTACCTTTTTGTCTAGGGCGGCGTAGCTTTCTTTCAGTTTTTGGGAAAGGGTGTTGAATCCCATGGCCAGGTCGGAGATTTCGTCGTTTCCCCGGGTGTAAATGGGGGGGATTTTAGAATAATCGGACTCCCCTGCGGCGCGGTCAAAGTGGCCGGATATGGTGGCCAGCCGGTTGATGACCAGGTGTTTAATCACCATGACGATGGAAACGAAAAAGATCAGAAGCCCCATGAGACTGGCGATAAATGTGGTGCCCATTTCCTTCCAGAACTGTTGTGAAATGCGGGTTAATGGGATGGCCACCATGTCCATGCCGATGACCCGGCCCATGGGCCGGTTGAATCCGGCAGCAGGTCCGTATTTTTCTATGATGGAGGCCGGCGCGTCTGCGGGATCCCCGTGGCAGAGGGCGCAGGAGGTTTCCATCCGCCTGGCGTTGAATTTGGCCATATAGGGCTTGCCCTGGATGGTGATTGTGCCTTCCCAGCGTTTCAGGTCCGGGGTCTGGTTGAAAAGCGTTATGATTTCCATCTCTTCCGGGCCGGCCTGGTTGATGGGGTTTCTGGGATTATCCGAGGAAAATTTGATGATATAGTCGGGAAATTCCGTTCTCACATCTTCAAAAATGGACCGGGCCGCATAGGAGGTGGACATGGCCTCCAGGATGAAGTCATCCTCGCCGATGAGGTCGTAAAGCACCGGCCGGATGTGGTTTCCCACATAGCTTCTGATGGCCAGGTCGAATTTAAGGGCCATGGCGGCCTGTTCGCCGATGACCTCGTAGGTCCGGTTCCGGGTCTGGGTATATGCGGCATAGAATAAAAGGAGCGAAAATAATATGGCGATGCTGCCGATGGCTGCCAAAAGCTTTGAGGTAATACTTTTCACCCAACTTCCTCCGGGGCTGTGTCCGTCCAGTTTTCTGCTTGTGGATTTTCCAGTTATATTGGGGCCATCATAACGGGACGGGGGGAAATCGTCAAATATGAAATGACAGGGCCCGGAGGCGGGCTGTACGGAAAACATGGACCCTGGCCGCCCAAGCGGCCAGGCCGGAAACCGTGTTGTGCCGATCCCCGGCCGGCCGCTTTGCGGTGCTGTGTCAAGGCAATGTCAGGATGCATCCAGAAAGTTGCGGTTGACCTGGTCCCAGTTGATGATGTCGAAAAAGGCCTTGATGTAATCCGGCCTCCGGTTCTGGTATTTCAGGTAATAGGCATGCTCCCAGACATCCAGGCCCAGGATCGGGGTTTTCCCGACACTGAGGGGATTGTCCTGGTTGGGGGTTGCCATGACGGCAAGTTTTCCCCGGTCGGCCACCAGCCAGGTCCAGCCCGATCCGAACAGGAGCGCGGCTTTCTGGGAGAATTCCTCCCTGAAGGCCTCAAAGCTGGTGAAGTCCCGGTTGATGGCCTCAATGACGGCGCCGCCCGGTGCGGTCTCTTTTTTGAGCAGGGGCCAGAAGAAGCTGTGGTTGGCATGGCCGCCGCCGTGGTTGCGCACGGCGGTGCGGATTTCTTCGGGCACCCGGGAGAGATCGGAGATCAGTTTTTCCACGGGCAATGCCGCCAGTTCGTCATGGCCCTTGAGGGCGGCGTTGAGTTTATCCACATAGGTCTGGTGGTGTTTGGTGTGGTGGATCTCCATTGTTTTGGCGTCAATAAAGGGTTCCAGCGCATCGTAGTCATATCCGAGTGATGGCAGGGTATGGGGCATGGTTCACCTCCGTATATATAGTTCGCAGACCCGCTGCGATATTTTTATTTTAGATGCAGATTTTTTTCTGCAATCAGGAGAAATATAAGGATGGGTTTGACGAGAGTCAAGGATGGCAGACTGAGTTAGTTAAGAAAGACTTTTTAAAGGTGAATGATAACTATCCCGCCCCGGCCGTAGCCGAAATGGGAAAAGAGGCCGCCGTAGCCCGTGGAAATGCCCCGGTAAAATCTTGAAAAGGGGAGGGTGTAAGGCCTGGGCTGGGAGGGGTCCACGTCCAGGATAATGACCTTTCCGGTGGTCGGGTCAAAGCCCCCCACCGGGGAAATATGGGGGATGTTCAGTTCCTTGACGAAGCTGCCCTGGTCGAAATGGGCGATGACCAGGCAGTCGTCCCGGGTCTGGAACGCCTTCAGGCCGGCAACAATATCCGCTTTGGCCGCCAAGGTGCCTTTGCCGCCCCTGCCCCGGACCACCTCAACCCTGGAATGGGGAATCCTGTAAGCCGTAAGGCTGGCCCGGACCACCTCTGCAAGGATGTCAATGGGAAGCCCCCTTCTGCCGTTGTGGCCGTCGGGTCCCATTCTTTCCTTCCAGTGGGCCGCCCTGACCCGGTCCAGGATCTCTTGCTGGGTGACGGGCCGGTCCAAGGGCATCCGGGTGTGTTCTGCCAGGGTATTGACTGCAGAAACCACCGAGGCCACGGAACATGAGGACTCGTGGAACTGTTTGACATGGTGGCGGAACAGTCCGGCCCTGAGGGTGGGGCCCTTTTTTTCCGACGGTCCCGGGGTGAAATACTCGGCCTGGCCCGGACCGAAACAGCCGGTGCGGGTCAGGCGGTGGAAAGAATAGCGCACCATGAGCAGGATGCGGACGACATATCTGTAGATAAGGGGCATGGCGTTTTGGTTCTCTTCGCAGGCAGGCCGGCCTTACCGCTGGGGAATCAGGGTCTCGGTGCCGCCCATTTTCAACGCCAGTCCCTGGTCCGTATCCTCCAGGCGCCGGACCATTTTAGCCAGGGCCTGCTGGCTGAATTTGATCAGGTGGTCGGGGGCGTCGATATAGAGGCTGTCGTTCCGGATGAACAGGGTGGAAGGATCAAGGGGAAACCTGTCGGTGGTGTTGAGAACCAAAACGATTGTCTCCCCTTCGTTGCCGGTGTCCTTTGATCTGACATCCACCGCAAAAACAGCGGTCTCCTCATAGGGGAAATAGACCTTTTCCTCCCGCTGGTCGTCAATCATCTGACTTAGAAAGTATCCCTGGTTATCCTTTTGGATGGACCGGTTGAAATGGCTGATGATTTTCGGGTGCTCGAACCGGCCGTGTTCGTTGTGCCAGATGCCGTTGCCGTCCATGCGGAAGACGGCTTTTTCTTTGGGGATGACAATGGTTTTGTGGTGCGGGGCCATGCGTTCCTTGTCCTCTCTATTCGGTCTAAATAAATTAGATGGGCTGAACAATCAGCCCCAAAAGAATATTTACCCTAAAACCTGTGGATGGACAAGAATGAACTGGCAAAAGCCCCTTAAAAAACTAGGCGGGAAAGAGCCAGCTCATTATGGAAAAGGAAACGGCCAGGAGCACCGCTACTTTGGTGCATTCCAGGAGTTTGCGCTGCAGCGGGGTGTGGGCCGCCAGAAATCCGTTCCGCCAATAGTCCTGAATACCCGGCCTGGAGTCTTCGCCGGCCACCAGATAACGCATCATTGTGAACCAGTAATTTTTCATTTTTATCTCCTTATGGTGAAAACCTTTACGTTCATTAAAAATCCTGTTGTAAAAGAATATAGTTATGGATACAAAAATAACAGAAGCAGAACCTTTAAAAAAAAAGCAGAGCAGATGTGAAAAACCAAGAGGGAAAATTCCTTTATTCGGATCTGGCGGACAGGATTCAGGCCCGCATTGAAAGCGGGGGATACCGGCTCTCGGAAAAGCTGCCCTCGCTCAGGGCCCTTTGCCGGACCACGGGATACTCCATGACCACGGTGCTTCAGGCCTATGTGGAGCTGGAAAAGCGGGGCATTGTGGAGTCCCGGCACCGGTCCGGGTATTTTATCCGGCCGCGGCGGAAACGGCTGCGGCCCGTGCCGGAAATCCGGGACCACGAGGTGGTGCCCGTCAAGGTGACCATGGACCGGCTGATCCATGAACTCACCCGTGATATGAGCGACCCCGGCGTACTCAAGCTGGGGGGCGTCACCGTGGCCCCGGGGCATCTGCCGGTGAAACGGCTGCACAGCCACCTGCGCACCATTTCCAAAAAAGAGAGCCCCGGGCTCATCGCCGGATATGCCCATCCCCAGGGGGACGGGCTGCTCCGGCACCAGATATCCAACCTGCTTTTTCCCATCCTTCCCCATATTACCCAGGAGGATATCATCATCACCAACGGCTGCACCGAGGCCCTGGACATGAGCCTCAAGGCCGTGGCCGAACCCGGCGCCGCCATCATTGTGGAATCCCCCACAGATCCCTGGCTGAGGCAGATCATCATGGATTCCCGGATGTATGCCCTGGAAATTCCCGCCGATCCGGTCACGGGCATCGACCTGGACCGGATGGCGGCCATACTGGACAGGGAAAAGATCGCCGCCTGCATCATGAACCCCAATTGTCAGAATCCCCTGGGCTTTATCATGCCCGACGACAACAAAAAACGGGCCCTCTCCCTGCTGTCGGCCAGGGGGATTCCCATCATAGAAAACGATATCTGCGGCGACATCTACTTTGGTGCATCCCGGCCCAACCCCGTAAAAAAATGGGATGACCAGGGCAATGTGCTCTATTGCTCCTCCTTTTCCAAGGTGCTGGCCCCGGGGCTGCGCATCGGCTGGGTGGTGCCGGGACGGTTTAAAAAAATCATCAAGCGGATGAAGCTGAACCGCTCTTTGATTTCCCCCACCCTGAACCAGGCCCTGGTGGCCGCCTACCTCAAGGAGGGCACCTATGATCGCCACCTGCGCCGGCTGAGGGAAACCATCCGGCGCCAGCACGGCTATTGCGCCGCCGCCGTCCACCGTTACTTCCCGGCATCCGTTAAAATGACCTCTCCGGCAGGGGGGCTCTCCCTCTGGCTGGAACTGCCCCGGGGGGTGTCCGGCCGGGAGGTTTATTTTGAGGCCAAAAAAAAGGGGATCTCCATTCTCCCGGGGTTTTTATGCTCCAGCTTTGATGCCTTTGAGCGGTATATCCGCATCGGCTACGGCAGGGTCTGGGACCAGGAGGTGGAGGATGCCGTTGCGCAAATCGGAAAGATCGTGTACCAATTGGCCGACAAGAATTCCGTAACCAAGGCATAGGAAACTAATGAATACCCAGGCAACCGTTGACCAGATCAGTATCATGACCATGAACCTCAGGTTCGGCCTGGCCAAGGACGGGGACAACGGCTGGGACCGGCGGCGGGAACTGGTCCGGCGTCTCCTCGGCCGGTATCCGGTTGACCTTATCTGCTTTCAGGAGGTGAACCATTTCCAGGCGGCATTTCTGAAGGAGACCCTGAGCGGGTACGGCCACATCGGCCATTACAACAGGGAGGTCCCCTGGTGGCAGTCCAATATGATTTTTTACCGGGAGGACTGGACCTGCCTGGGCAGCCGCCACCATTTTTTAAGCCACACCCCGGATATCCCCTCAAAGCTTGACGGGTCGAAATGGCCCCGGCAGTGCGTGGTGGGCTGGTTTGAAAAGCAGGGGCAGCAGATCCTGGCGGCCAATACCCATTTTGATTTTGACGCCGGGGTGCAGGCGGAAAGCGCCGGCCTGGTCATGGCGTTTATCGATACCTTCCCCCCGGGGCTGCCGGCCCTGGTCTGCGGGGATTTCAATGCGGAACCGGACTCTCCGGCGGCCGACCGGTTTTCTGCCGGGGGATTCCATGAGGTCTTTTCCGGGGAGGAGATCACCACTTTCCATGAGTTCAAGGGGGGGCGCAATGGCCCCCACATCGACTGGATCCTCTATCGGGGAGGCCTGGAGAAGCAGGGGGCCCGGGTCCTTGACGATGACTTTTCAGGCCGGTTCCCCTCGGACCATTATCCGGTCCAGGCCCGCTTTACCCTTGAGGCCCGGGCCAGATGAGCCCGGAAACAGATGCCGGGATCCTTCCCTTCCATCCCCTGATCCGGGACTGGTTTCTCCGGGCCAAGGGTGCTCCCACGGATGTCCAGGCAGAGGCCTGGCCAAGGATTGCCGCAGGGGAGCATATCCTGGTGACCGCCCCCACCGGCTCCGGCAAGACCCTTACCGCCTTTTTATGGGCCCTGAACCAGCTGGCCACCGGCGCCTGGTCCCGGGGGCAGGTGAGGGTGCTCTACGTATCCCCCCTCAAGGCCCTGAACAATGACATCCGGGAAAACCTCCTAAGCCCCCTGGCTCAGATCCGGGAATCCTTTGAAAGGGCCGGAGAAAATTTTCCCGGAATCCGGGTGCTCACCCGAAGCGGGGATACCCCCCAGGGGGAGCGCCGGAAAATGTACCGCCACCCCCCCGAGATTCTCATCACCACCCCGGAAAGCCTGAACCTGCTGATCAGTTCAACATCCGGCTGCCTCATTCTGGGGGGGATCAAAACCGTTGTGCTGGATGAGGTGCATGCCTGCGCCGGTTCAAAGCGGGGCGTCCACCTGATCACGGCCGTGGACCGCCTGGTCCGGCTATCCGGTGAATTCCAGCGCATTGCCCTGTCCGCCACCCTTGAAAATCCCAGGGCCGTGGCCCGGATGGTGGGGGGATATGAATTGTCCGGCCCGGCCCTGGCCACTGACTATGCCCCCCGGCCCGTGGCATGCATTGCCTCGGATATTCAAAAACAGTATCAAATGAAGATCTGTTTTCCCCGGCGGCCTTTGGAAGAAGACCAGGAAATGGATTTCTCGGTCTGGGATCTGCTGGCCGATGCCTTTTTGGAGCGTATCGAAAAGAACCGGGCCACCCTTTTGTTTACCAACGGCCGCCGGCTGTGCGAAAAGCTGGCCTATAAGATCAACAATGCCGCCGGAAGGCTGGTGGCCTTCGCCCACCACGGGTCTCTTTCCCGGGAGCTGAGGACCGACGTGGAGGAAAAGCTGCGGTCCGGCGGCCTCAAGGCCATTGTGGCCACAAGCTCCCTGGAGATGGGGATTGATATCGGGGAACTGGATGAGGTGATCATGGTCCAGAGCCCCTTTGCCGTTTCCTCGGCGGTGCAGCGCCTGGGCCGGGCCGGCCACCGGGTGGGCATGGAAAGCTGCGGCCGACTCTATCCGGCCCATGCCCAGGACCTCATCCCCAGCGCCGTGCTTGCCCGGGCCGTGGCCCAGGGCGATATCGAGCCCCTGGCCCCCGTGGACGCCCCCCTGGATGTCCTGGCCCAGATCCTGATTTCCATGACCGCCATGGACACCTGGGATGTGGATGAACTCTTCTCTTTTATCCGTTCCTCTGCCCCCTACCACCGCCTGGACCGGGTGCGGTTTGACCTGGTGCTGAACATGCTGGCCGGATATTACGGGGAGACCCGGATCCGTGAGTTGCGGCCCAGGGTCTCCATTGACCGGCTGGACAATCGGGTGGCGGCCAGAAAAGGGGCCCTGCTCTCTTTGTACATGTCCGGGGGGACCATCCCGGACCGGGGATACTATAAGCTGCGCCACGCCGAGACCCGGGTCCGCATCGGGGAGCTGGACGAGGAATATGTCTGGGAGGCCAAGGTGGGGCAGATCGCCACCGTGGGCAGCCAGAACTGGAAAATCACCCGGATCACCCATGACGATGTCTTTGCCCTGCCCGCGGGCCACAGGGGAATGGACGCCCCCTTCTGGCTGGCCGAGGGGCTGGACCGGGATTACCATTTTTCCCGGCGCATCGGCCGTTTCCTTGAAGATATCGATACCGCCCTGGCCGGGGGAAAAGGGCCCGTGGCGGCGCTGGGGGGCACCCTGGTCCGGGATTATGCCATGGATGACGCCTCCGCCGGGGAACTGGTCCGGTTCTGCCGAAGCCAGGCCAGGGCCGCAGCCATTCCCCACCGCCGCCGCATTGTACTGGAATACGTGAGATCCGGCCCCGGGGCTGCCCCGGGCACCATGCTGGTGATCCACACCCTCTGGGGGGGACGGGTGAACCGTCCCTTTGCCCTGGCCCTGGAAGCTGCCTGGACCCAACATTTCGGGGAGCGGCCTGAAATTTTTCCGGGCAACGATGCCGTGATCATCCAGCTGCCCGGACCGGTGGACCCCGACACCCTGTTTTCCCTGGTCACCCGGGAAAACCTGGAATCCATGGTGATGAAGCAATTGGAGTCCTCGGGCTTTTTCGCTGCCCGGTTCAGGGAGTGCGCAGGGCGCGCTCTGCTGGTGACCCGGCATCGGATCAACCAGCGCATGCCCCTGTGGATGACCCGCCTCCAGGCCCAGAAACTCATGGAAAATGTCGTCAAATACCCGGATTTCCCAATACTTCTGGAGACCTGGCGCACCTGCATCAAAGATGAATTTGACATGGCGGCCCTGGGACAGGTGCTGGAGGAATTGGCTGAGGGGCAGATCAATTGGGCCGTTGTCCATACCTCCCGGCCCAGCCCCTTTGCCGCGGCCATGGCCTGGAACCAGATCAACCAGTACATGTACCGGGAAGACCAGCCGGCATCGGCCCGTTCCAGCCTTACAGACGAGCTGATAAAAGGCCTGATCTTTGACGAGGGCCTGCGGCCGGTTCTCCCCCAAAACATCCTTGAGGCCTTTGAACTCAAGCGGCAGCGCCTGGCCCCGGGATATGCCCCGGCCACCCCGGCCGACCTCCTGGACTGGGTCAAGGACCGGGTGGCCATTCCGGAAAAGGAGTGGCAGTTGCTGGAAGCGGGGCTGGAAAAGGAAATCGGCGCCCATGAAGCAGCCGCCCTAATGGCGGCGGTCCGGGACAAGCTGGACCGGATCCCGGGGGGCGGCGGCGACCTGGTTACGGCCCGGGAAAAAACCGGGGATATCCGTTCGGCATGGTACGGGCCCCGGATCGGTGTCAACGGTGATCCGGCCTTTGGAATCGCCCTGTTTTCCCAGTGGATTTCATTCTACGGCCCGGTTTCCCCGGCCTTCTGTACAAGGGTCCTGGGCCTGGATCATGGGCGCCTTGACCTGTTTATTTCCAGCCTTTCTGAAACAAAGGACCTGGTTACCGGCCGTCTGGCAGAGGAGGGCGGGGATGCGGATATCTGCGATGCGAAAAATTTTGAGACCTTGGTCCGCATGCAGAGGAAGGCCTCCCGCCCCGGGGACGAGCCCCTGGAGATCGGCCGGCTGCCCTTTTTTCTGGCCCAAACCCAGGGACTGGTAGGGAGCAACGGCGGCAGAGACCGGCTGGACAGCCTGTTCAGCACCCTGGAACAACTGGCCTGCCTCCCCCTGCCCGCAGGGCTGTGGGAGCGGGAGATCCTGCCGGCCCGGGTAAAGGGATACCATCCGTCCTTTCTGGACAGTGTTTTCCAGGAGGGGGAATTAAGGTGGATGGGGCATGAAAAGGAGCAGGTGCTTTTCTGCTTTGATCCGGATCTGGTTTTTTTTGAACCCGAGGAGGGGGCCGCTTCCTGGGATGGGGTCTTCACCTCCCCGGAGCAGCGGTTTGATTTTTCCACTCTCAAGTCACTCACCCAGCAGCCCGCTCCGGAACTCGCCGCGGACCTCTGGAAAGCGGTGTGGAAGGGGCGGCTTTCCAGTGATAATTTTCTGGCCCTGCGTCGGGGCATCCTCAATAAGTTCAAACTGCCCCGGGATCCGTCCGGGGCTGCCCGGAAAGGCTCCCGCCACAGCCGGCACCGGGGACTGAGGCGGTTCCGGCCCCGGGCCGGGGGCCAGGCGGATATGGCCGGCTTCTGGTTCCGGCCGGAGGGGCTGGGCGCCCCGGCCGGTGACGGCGACCTGGTGGACCGGGAGGAATTAAACAGGGAAAAGGCAAGGCTGCTTCTGGACCGGTACGGGATTTTGTTCCGGGAACTGGCGGCAAGGGAGGCACCGGGATTCCGGTGGGGGGATCTGTTCAAATCCCTCTATCTCATGGAATTGTCCGGGGAGGTGGTGGCAGGCTCCTTTTTCAAGGGGATAGAGGGCCCCCAGTTTATGTCTCCGGGTGCTTTCCGGCGGCTTAAGGCCGGTCCGGACCGGACTGCCGTATTCTGGATGAACGGAATGGACCCGGCCTCCCCCTGCGGCCTGGGGCCTGCGGTCCGCCGCTTAAAGCTGCCCCGGCGGCTGGCCTCCACCCACCTGGTTTACAGGGGGAACGACCTGGTGCTGGTCTCCCTTCGCAGCGGCCGGGAACTTGCCGTCCATGTGCCGCCGGAGGACCCGGGGCTGGCCGGATACCTGGCCCCCCTTCGCCATCTGCTGACCCGGCCCTTTGACCCGCTGCCCCGGGTTACCATCGAAACCATCAACGGCGGGCCGGCAGCGGCAAGCCCCTATAAACATATTTTCCAGGTGGAATTTGAGGTGGATGCCGGCCCCAGGACCCTGGACCTTTTCCAAAGGAGAGACCATGAGCCCCCGAAGTAAATCAGAAAATGATTCAACGCATACACCGGGTAACCTGCCTGAAGACAGGGATGATCGCCTTAATCCCTATGCCATTGACCGGATTACGGAAAAAATCGGGGTGCTGACCCGGCGGGAGACAGAGGCCCGTATCCTCATCCCCGTCATTGAATCCCTGGGGGAGGCCCTGGGCCGGGACAGGGTGGTTGAAATCGTCAGCCAGACCATTATGGGGATCGCCCGGGACCAGGGCCGGGAACTGGCCGCGGCCATGGGAGGAAATACCCCTGACCATTTCAGGGAGGCCCTGAAGTTCTGGACCCGGGACAATGCCCTGGAAATAAAAGTGGATGAAATCAGCGACACCCGGCTGAAGTTCCGGGTGACCCGGTGCCGGTATGCAGAGATGTACAGGGCCCTGGGCGCCGCCGGCCTGGGCCAAGTGTTTTCCTGCAACCGGGACGGGGCGCTCATGGAAGGGTTCAATCCCGGGGCGAGGATGATACGGCCCGCCACCATAATGGCCGGGAATGACTGCTGTGAATTTGACTACCAATTCCCTGAACCCGGGCAGGAAAATATATGACCATGCCGTCCGGAATTGATCTGCTGCCCCCGGGCCTGGAGAAAATGGCCGGCGTCGCCGCCCTGCCCGTGGTTGATGTACTGCCCGAACTGGACAGGGCATTGGCGGTCCGGAAGCGGGCCCTGGTCCAGGCCCCGCCCGGGGCCGGCAAGACCACCCTGGTCCCCCTGGCCCTTCAGAACAGACCCTGGCTGGAGAAGAAAAAAATTATCATGCTGGAGCCCCGGCGTCTGGCGGCCCGGGCCTGTGCCGCCCATATGGCGGGGCTTCTGGGGGAGAAACCCGGCCAGACCGTGGGGTTCCAGGTCCGCATGGACCGGTGCATCGGGCCTGCCACCCGGGTTGAAATCATCACCGAAGGCATCCTGACCCGGCGGATCCAGTCCGACCCCGGACTGGAAGGCGTGGGCCTGCTTATTTTTGACGAATTCCACGAACGCCACATCCACGGGGACCTGGGGCTGGCCCTCAGTCTGGAGGCGGCGGAGGTCTTTAATCCGGACCTGAGGATTCTGGTCATGTCCGCCACCATGGATACCCGGGCCCTTTCCACCATGATGGCGGATGCCCCGGTGATCCATTCGGAAGGGAAAACCTGGCCCGTGACCACCCACTACCTGGAAGGGGTGCCCGGGCCTGCCACCGGGCAGGCAGGGAGGGCCGGACGGTTCCGGGCCCGGCCCGGCGACAAGGCCGGGGAGATCCTCGGCCCCTGCTTCAGAACCGTGGTCAACGCCCTGGGGCAGGAGGAGGGGGACATCCTGGTATTCCTTCCCGGCGCCGCCCAGATCCGGGCCATGGCCGATGCCCTGGGGGAAAAGCTAAAGGGGGATAAGACCATCGGGGTGCATCCGCTTTTCGGCAACCTGCCGCCGGCGGCCCAGGCCTCGGCCATTGCCCCCTCGCCGCCGGGCCGGCGTAAGATCGTCCTGGCCACCCCCATTGCCGAAACCTCCCTGACCATCCAGGGGGTTCGGGTGGTGGTGGATTCCGGCCTGGCCAATGCCCCGCGGTTTTCTCCGGGCCGGGGCATGACTCGGTTGGAGACCCTTGCCGTATCAAAGGCCTCGGCAGACCAGCGCCGGGGCCGGGCCGGCCGGACCGGGCCCGGGGTATGCTACCGGCTCTGGTCCCGGCACCTGCACCAGGGGCTGGTCCCCTTTAACCGCCCGGAAATCCTCAATGCCGACCTGGCCCCCCTGGCCCTTGAACTGGCCCGGTGGGGGGTGGCGGATCCCGGCGATTTAAAATGGCTGGATCTGCCTCCCCAAACTAGCTTCAAGGCCGCCGTCACCCTGCTCAAACAGCTGGAGGCCCTGGACGGACAGGGCCGGATCACCGCCCACGGCCAGGCGCTCACCGAAGCCGGTACCCATCCCCGGCTGGCCCATATGATTCTCAAGGGAAAGGACCTGGGCAAAGGGTTCACCGCCTGCTGCCTGGCCGCCCTGGTGGAGGAGCGGGATTTTGTCTCCCCGGGACGGGCGGCCGCGGATCCGGATGCGGGGCTGCGCCTGGAAATCCTGGACGGCCTGGCCCGAAAAGGCCGCCGGGAGGGGGCAGGCGTTCATTTGAGCCGGGCAAAAGGCGTGCTGGACCGGGCCGGGCAATTGGCAAAACAGTTCAGGATCAAGGAAAGGAAAATTGACACTGCCGGCGCCGGAAGGCTGCTGGCCTTTGCCTGGCCGGAACGGATTGCGAAAAAACGTTCCCCGGGTTCCCTTGCCTACCTGGCCGCCTCGGGGGCCGGCCTTTTTTTCCGGTCGGACAATCCTGTTTCCAGCCGGGAGTTCATGGTGGCAGTCCATGTGGACGGAAATCCCAAAAACGCGGCGGTTTTTCTGGCGGCCGCCTATGATGCGGATGATCTGGAGCGGGATTTCGCCGGGGCCGTAGACATTCAGGACAGGGTTTTCTGGAACCGGGAAAAGGGGGCGGTGTCCGCCCTGTCCCGGACCCTGTACGGGCGGCTGGTGCTCCGGGAGCGGCCCATGGCCCGTCCCGATCCCGCAGCGGTGAAATCGGCCCTTATCCAGGGGATTGCAGACGCCGGACCGGCCAGCCTGGCCTGGCCCAAAGCCGCCGCTGCCTTCAGGCTCCGGGTGGGATTTTTAAGAACCCTGGATGATCCGGTTTTCAAAGGGCTGCCCGATCTGTCGGATGGCGGCCTGGCCGGTTCCCTGGAGACCTGGCTGGGGCCGTTTCTGGACGGGATCACCTCCCTGGCCGGCCTGAAACAGGTGGACCTGGACGGGGCCCTGAAGGGGCTGTTCTCCTGGGAGCAGCTTCAGCTGGTGGATGCCCATGCCCCCACCCATATAACGGTGCCTTCGGGCTCCAGGATTCCCATCCGGTACGGGGATGAAAACGGTCCCCTGGCATCCCCGGTGCTGGCGGTGCGGCTGCAGGAGATGTTCGGGCTGACGGCCACCCCGGCCCTGGCCCGGGGGCGGGTGCCCCTCACCCTTCACCTGCTTTCGCCGGCCTCCCGGCCGGTTCAGATCACCCGGGACCTTGCCAATTTCTGGCGACACACCTATAAAGAGGTGAAGAAAGATCTCATGGGCCGCTATCCCAAGCATTACTGGCCGGAGGATCCGGAAAATGCAGTGCCCACGGCCAGGGCAAAGCCCAGGAAAAAATAAAGGAGAATCACGATGAGAATTGAACAGCCCGGTCCTGTGACTCCCCGGATTACCCTGCTGGGGCGGAATGAATCCTGTGTCTACCTGGTGGACGGCGGGGATGAATACGCCCTGCTGGGGGGCGGAATGACCTATATCGTACCGGATATCCTCCGCCAGATTGATGAACTGGGGGTTGACCCGGAAAAGATCCGCAGGCTGGTGATCCACCATTCCCATTTTGACCATGTGGGCATCGTGCCCCGGCTCAAGGCGCTCTGGCCCTGGATGGCGGTGACGGCATCGGTGCGGGCAAAGGAGATGCTGGCCCGGCCGGATGTGGTCGGGGCCATCTCCTCCCTGAACCGGATGCTGCTGCCTGATACCGCGCCGGACGAATTGAAAAAGAGCCTGGACATCACCACCATTGGGGTAGACCGGACCGCGGGGGACGGGGACCTGGTGCCCTGCGGGGACCTTGACCTGGAGATGATAGAGGTCCCCGGCCATTCCTCCTGTTCCATGGCGGTGTATATCCCGGCCGAAAAGGTGCTCAGCCCATCGGATGCCGGCGGGATTCCCTACGGGGAGGATATCTTTGCCGCAGCCAATTCCAATTTTGACGCATACCAGGCCAGCCTTGAAAAGATGGCGGCCTATGAGGTTGAGGTGGTGCTGGCTGAACATTACGGGGCCGTGGCCGGAGACGCGGGCCGGGGATTCATGGCAAAATCCATTGTCCGGGCCCGGGAGATGCGGGCCCTGCTTGAGGAGACCTACGGCCGTTGCCGGGATGAGAAAAAGGCGGTGGCGGCACTCCTGGAAGAGATTTCCAGCCGGGCATCGGGATATTTTCTGCCCCGGGAGGTGATGGAGATGGTGCTGGGCCAGATGGTCCGGTTCATGGCAAAACAGTTCGGAGACCGGAAATGAAGGGGCCGGCCGCCGGCCGCTCCAGGGAACTGCTGGCCGCACACATGGAAAAGGCAAGGTCCCTGCTGGACGATTTCCTGGAGAACCACGGGGTGAGCCTGCCCGTGCTGGGAAAGGCCATGGAGGAGTTTACCCACACCGTATTCGATCTCCCCGAAGAAACGGCCTGCCAGGCAGGTTGCGCCCATTGCTGCCATCTTAGAGTGGGGCTGTCCATCCCTGAGCTGCTGGTGATTTTTTATGAGCTCCAGGGCCAGGCCACCCCCGAGGGCCTGGTATATTTTAGGTCCAGGATACAGGAGATCCTCTCCAAGGGAGATACCCTGACCGAAACGTTCTGGCATGAATCCCGGACACCCTGCCCCTTTCTGGATGACCGGCGCCGCTGCCTGATCTATGCCATCCGCCCCTTTTCCTGCCGGGCCTACCACTCCACGGACGAGGCGGTCTGCCGGCAGGGCTTTGAGCAGGGGCGGGAGGTCCGGGTGCCCTGTTTCCCCCTTTACCGGGCCTGCACGGACATGTATTCCTCTGTCTTTATCAAGGTGCTGGCGGACAAGGGCTTTCCCTCGTTCCAGGTGGGGCTGGTCAAGGGGCTGGATATATTGTTCAGCGACGACACGGCAGCCCGGCGCTGGCTGGCGAAGGAGGATGTGTTTTCAGGGGCCGGACTCTAACCCTTAACGCCTTTAACAAAGTTTCTGATGAGACGGCCGGCCAGGGTATAGCTGTCGGGAATCAGGGGAAGGTCGCCCGCATTGAACCAGGCGGCTTCGGCGATTTCTCCGGGATCGATTTTAATCTCCCCGCCCCGGTATTCCGCAGTGAAACCGATCATGAGGCTGTCCGGGAAGGGCCAGGGCTGGCTTTGTGAATACCGGACACGGTCCACCCGGATTTGGGTTTCCTCGTAGACCTCTCTTCTGACGCATTCTTCAAGGGTTTCCGAGGGGGAAACAAAGCCGGCCAGTACCGAAAACATCTCCTTATTGGGAAAATTGACCCCGCGGGCCAGGAGAATTTCATCCCCCCGGGTGACGGACATGATCACGGCCGGGGATATCCTGGGGTAGGCGGTCTGGCCGCAGGCGGGGCAGATCCTTGCATGCTCGCCGGTTTTGGGTTGGGTGGGGGTGCTGCATCTGCCGCAGAATTTGAAATTGGTATGGAGGTCCAGGACCTGGCGGCCGTACCCCAGGGCCAGCCTGAGGCCCTCATCGGCCCGGTTGAAAAAGGACCTGAGCCTGATACGGGAAAAGGGCGGTACCGGGTCTTTCCAGAATTCAGGATGCGGGGCCGCACAATAACAGGGCATTTTTCCCAGATATCCGAAAAAGTAACTGGGGGCGTGGCAGAGGGCCGCGGCCTCCTCCCTCTCCAGGCAGGGGAGGGTTTCTCCGGGGGCGGCCGCCATATACAGGTCGTCCAGGAGAACGTAAAAGGCCTTGCCCCGGCCAGGGACCGGCCCGGGGAGTGATGCGCTAAAGTTCATGGGCTCTGGTACCACAGCAGGCCGGTTCTGTCCAGTCTCTTCCGGGCACAGGGCCATCACCGTTTTGTGGCCGATGGCAATCCTAACCCGTTTCGCTGATATTCGCAGTACCTGGCATTGATAGCTTTCTCAGGGTCAGAAAATAAAGCGCTGCAACGACAATTCCCTTTAAAACACTGCTGATGCTGATGCACCACCATACGCCGGCATAGGCAAATGCCGTATAATTGACCACAAACAGCGCCGCAGGCACCCTAAGCCCCGTGAAAAGGACACTCGTAATCGAAGGTGGTTTTGATTTGCCCAGTCCGTAAAACCCTCCGGCAGAAGTGATTTCAATGCACATAAAAATCTGCGAAACTGCCAGTATTTTAAGGTAAAGGACGCCGGTGTCACGCATCTCAATTTCTTTTGTGAACAAAGAAAAAACCGCTTCTCCAAAGAAGAAAAACGCAATGGTTGCAATCAGGCCGAGACTCAGACTCAAAAGAAGAATGATGTAATACCCTTTCCTGATTCTGTCATAGTTTGCAGCCCCGTAGTTCTGACCGGTAAAAGCGCCAAGTGCTGTGGAAAAGCCAAGGGCCGTGTTCCATGACAGCGCCTCGATGCCTGCACCCACATTCTGAACGCCCAAAGGGATCGTCCCGTATGCAGAGACGATTCTTCCGATGCACATGGAGAACAGGCAGAAGGCCACCGAATGGATGGTTATGGGAATTCCGATTTTAAAAATCCGCCTGAGAACTTTTTTAATCAAGGGGTTAAACAGTTGAATACCCGGAATCACGGAGTTGCGTGATTTCAACTTGAATATGAATATGGAAAACACAAGCGTATTTGCGATCACAGTGGCGATGGCAGCCCCCAGGGCACCCAGCGCCGGGATAAACATGAATCCAAAAATAAAAATGGGATCCAAAATAATGTTTACCCCAAGCCCCATGGAATTGACAATAAAGGGGGTTTTACTGTTGCCAAACCCGATATGAATGGCACTGAGGACCGGGTTGATCACGGCAAAGCACATTCCAAAAGAGACGATTCTCAGGTAGGAAACAGCCTTGGTCATGACATCTGCTTCCAGGGTGAAAAACTGAAGCAGGGTTCCGGAAAAAACAAGGATAAGCAGGTTTAATAGTATGGAACCATAAAGGCTGATCGTCAGCGCATTTTCCGATACCTGCCTTGCCATGGTCATATCTTTTCTGCCGACGGCCTGGGAGACCAGGGCTTCAGTCCCTGATTTCGTACAATAAAAAATGGACATCAGAAGCCAGAGGAAGAATCCCGCTGTGGTGACGGCCGTAACCGTTGCAGGCCCTGTCCTGCCGAGCCATATGACGTCGGTCAGGTTATAGGCCATCTGAATGAAGGATGTGCCTATAATCGGTAGGGAAAGTTTAATCAGTTTTGATAATATGGGCCCTTGGGTTAAATCTGTTCCGTGCCTCATGCTGCCTTCTCTTCAATTGCAAAAACAGGAAAAATGGAGTTGATAGGCCTGGGGTTCCTCACCTTCGGCTTAAGAGTCATCATCCAACGATAATTGCCGGAACAATAAATAGCAGATTAAGAACAAAATGGTAAGACACGATGCCCCTTTAAACATCAAATTCACCAAGGATGAAATCAACTCTGAAATTCCTTTACACAGGTCAGGAATGTTGATATGGGGGCGGCAGATATAAATAGTATAGTCGCGGCAAAGCCGATGAACCAAATTGGGGCCGCTTGGAAAGTGAGGATAATGAATCTCAAACGGATAATACGGTGGCTTGCAGTTGGCGCAATAGGCGTACCTGTCATATTTTCTCTTATTTTTGTGGGACTGCTTGAAATAACCGAGAGACAATGGTTGGGCAAGGCACCCGAGCATGGGGCGACCAATGTCCGTCTGTTGGAGACACATCAGATCTCCCTGCTGGATGTCGGCATGGACTCCCTGGCCACCCGGCTTCAGGTGATTGAGCAGGCAAAACGCTCCATCGACCTTGAATTCTTTATCTATGAACTGGACACCGCGAGCAGGCTCATTAGTAATGCGCTTGCCCGCAGAGCCAGAGAAGGCCTGCAGGTCCGGGTGCTTGTCGATTTTGCCCGTCCGGTTTTCAAACTGAGGCCGGTCTTTGCCCGAAAATTACAGGCCGCCGGTGTTCAGGTCCGCTATTATAATACTGCAGGGCTCCTGCGTTTTTTTAGCGTACAGCACAGAACTCACAGAAAGATGCTGGTAGCCGACAACGAGATAGCGATCGTGGGCGGGCGAAATATTGGAGATGATTATTTCGACCTCTCCCATGACTACAATTTTATTGATAGCGATATTTGGATAAAAGGAAACATTGTTGGATCAATTGCAAAGAGCTTTGACCTGTATTGGGCTTCTGAGTGGACGGAGCCGCCACAGTATGAAAAAGGAGAAATCAGCGATGAAGAGCTGCTCCGACAGGCCGACGACAAAGAGGACGCTCTTGCCTGGATCCGGGATGAAGATGGGGATGAAACGCTGAGGCAGGCACTTCTTGATCGCCGGGCCATGTCGAAAATCCACGAGTGCTCGGATGTTCAATTCATCACGGATCATCCCGGTTCAGGGGTCGAGAATAGAGTTGTCTATCGTGCCATGGTTGAACTTGCCCGGGAGGCGAAACAGATCATACGGTTGGAGACCCCCTATTTTATTTTGAGAAAGGATGGACTGGAAGACCTTCGTAATGTCAGCCGGCGGGGCGTCACACTGGATGTCCTTACCAACAGTCTGTATTCGACAGATGCTTATTATACCGTCGCCGCTCTGCTGCCAACGCTGGACGAGCTGAAAGAATTGCCCACACTGAATCTTTTCGCCTATAAGGGAGGGGAGCTGGTTAAACAAAACGGTAATTCCAAACACGCCCAAAAAAAAGTTGTGCGTTGGGGGGTGCATGCCAAAAGAGCCATCATCGACGATCAAGTCCTCGTTGTAGGGACCTATAATATTGATCCCCGATCAGCCAATCTCAATTCCGAACTCGTTATCGTCTGCAGGGGAAACACAGATTTGGCAAGGGAGGCAACCCGGAGCTTTGAACTGCGAAGAGGTGCCGCCCGGCATATTATCGGAGGCATGAACGCTTCAGGGGCACAGGGCCTGGTGGCTGATGTGGAAAAGGAGAAGCGTTGGATGACCTATGGGATCATGCCCTTTGCCATATTGTTTGACTTTCTTCTCTGATGCGTCAAAAATCTACCAAATTTCCTCGACGGCAACATATTGGGGCAGGTTTTCCCATTGAAGCGTCCTTGTATGCCGGATGATGCGGATGCTCTGAACGCAAATAAATTATCCTGTCTTTTTCCCAGAGCATTAAATTGATTGTCGCATTTTTTTTCTGCCTGAAAATAAAAAGAGATTTGATAATGAATAAAAAATTTGATAGCAGAGACAATCTCTTAGTAACCACCATGAAAAGGGTTTGATAATATGTCTTTCAAGTTTGTACTATTATTTTCACTGACTGTATTTATTGCCTCAATCATACCGGGGCCGAGCATGTTATTGGCTTTAACTCACGGTATGCGTTACGGGGCCAGACGAACTATGGCATCCGCTATGGGAAATGTGACGGTCACATTGATTCAAGCATCTGTTTCCATTATCGGCCTGGGAACAGTTTTAATTGCTTCTGAAACAATATTCCAATTCATCAAGTGGGCGGGGGCTGCATATCTTATCTATATGGGTATAAGCATGCTATGTTCATCAGAAAAATTACTCTCGCCAGGAGAATTAAGTCAATACGATAAACGTGACTCCTTATTAAGGATGTATCTGCAGGCTGCCTTTGTTACTGCAGGGAACCCCAAAGCAATTATATTTTTTGCCGCAGTCTTTCCCCAGTTCATCAAGACGGATGCCGCCTATCTGGTTCAATCCTGCATACTTTTAGGAACTTGTGCACTTATTGCATTCTGCTGCTTTATGATTTATGCAATAGGCGGTCAGAAAATCGCCTCACTGTTTTCCAAAGCCGCAGTTGGGAAATATATAAAAAAAATTGCCGGAGGTACTTTTATCGGAGCAGGTATTGGCCTTGCAGTGAGTCATGAATAAATACATCACTCGGCGCTACACATAGGCGAAAATTAGTCCGCTTCGCTGCCCACCTTAACCTTCTTATTTCGGAGAGCTTGTCTTCAAGAATCAGTTTAATACTGGATTGATTCTGACTTTGTTAACTGATTTGGTTGCCTATAGCCTTGGTCGGTGATTGTGTTTTTTTAAATCTGATGACGTATCAAGGGAGTTATGGGTGATAAACCCTGACATCAATTGGAGAAGTTTATGGAAAAGATAATCATAATACAACATTGCCAATCAGAGCATCATATCAATAATTTAACTGGTGGATGGACGGATACACCATTAACTGAGACAGGGAAAACTCAGGCCGATCAAATTAGTAAACGGATTTGTAATATTCAAAATATTTCTCAATACAAATTTATCTCTTCAGATTTATTACGAGCAAAACAAACAGCAGAAATTATTCATAATTGTATCAAACTTCCCTTTATTGAGGATAAACGATTACGAGAAATAAATAATGGAGATGCTGCATGGAAAACTAAAGATTGGGCAAAGAATAACAGAAATCCGCGGAGCAAAGAAAGTTTTGATATAAATTATCGAGAATATAAAAATGGAGAAACTTGGATAGATTTTTTTTACAGAATTGCTGAATTTATGGATATGCTTTGTTCCTTAAATGAAAGCTCAGCTATTTTAGTTACTCATGGCTGTGCTTTGAATTATATAATTGCATGGTGGTTAAATTTTGATTTAAAATTACTTGAGAAATCATATTTTTCAGCAAGTCCTGGAAGCATTTCAATATTGGATACAAACTCTTATGGTCAACATGCATTAAAACTGATGAACTGTACAAAGCACTTATGATAGAAGGATTTGTACAATGATGGTATTCATGTAATAGTCGGTTCATTGAATGTTGTAAACAGGGCAGGCATTGATAACACCCCTCAGACTTATTGAATTATGATGTATCCTGAATGGCGGTTAGATTTAAGGCCACCTCTAATAATCGTCTTTTGTTTCGATTTCTTCGTTGCAGGATCTTTGGCATATTTTCTGCTTTCTGCAAGCCCCCCTGAAAACAAAGTTGCCCTTCAAGACCTTTTCAAACCCGTTACTTCTTCCCTTTCCAGAGTATTTTTCTAACCTCTTCTTGTTGAATTTTTAAATTAAAACAGATTATAATTCAACATACAGTACTGTTTGCCGTGCTTAGAGTTTTATGAAATTACCCACATATCCGAACCGTAACAGCTAAAAAATTGCAGGTGACGCGTATGAAAATTCGCATAATAATGTTTTTAGTTTCCCTTGGAATTCTTGATGCTTTCTCCGCCAGTCCTTCAAAGACTCAAATTATCCGATTGGTACAGAATGAACGTTTTCCAATGGCATCGGCAAGTCTCCCCTATGGCGGGTTTGCATGCAGGGTTGCTAAAGAAGCCTTTGCACTTCACGGACATAAAATGACCATTGCCTGGCATCCTACGAAACGGGTACTGATAATGGTGAAAAAAGGCGCCGCTGATATGTCTTTGGGATGGCGGAAAACACCGGAACGGGAATCTTCCTTTACTTTCAATGACGCCCCTTTGATTTCGTCAGCAACCAGCTTTTATTATCTCAAGGGCACAGATTTTACCTGGAATACCATCCAGGATCTTTCCATGTTCAGGATTGGATACCGTATAGGGGCCAAGACCGTGCCAAAAGCGTTTTGGGACGCTGTAAACTCCGGTGACCTGGTGCTGGATAAAGTGGCGACAGATCAACTGAATGTAAAAAAACTTATGACCCGCAGGATTGATGTGATGATCGGAAACCCCATCACAACCCCCTTTCTTTTGAAAAAAATGCTGACCCCTGAACAGCAGTCACAAATTACAGTCCACCCCAAGCCCCTTCTTGAAGATAAATATTATGCCGTGTTTAACAAACAATTTTCCCCTAAGCTTATCCAGACCTTTGATGACGGCATTCGGCAGCTGCGGGAAAACGGATTATTTGAAAAATGGCGCATCGAGGCACTGCAACAATGACAGCACATTATAAATCACCATATTAAACAGGAGGAGGAAGGGATGGTTTATAAAATCAAAAGGATAGCAATTGTTCTTTTTGTCTTATTTGCTGCAATTCAATGCGCCAACGGACAAGAGATTAAAACACTCTCCGCCACGACACTTTTGAATTTTGCACCCCATGCTTTTCCCCTCCCCGGCTCTGATAAAAATCTGATGAATGAGGTGATAAAACCGGGAAACGATTCAAGGCGGCTTCAAGTATATGCCTGGGATGTCTTCAGGGAATCACTGCATGCAATGGGCTATACTCAGGCCGTGGAAAAGCTGACTCAATGACGTTCTAACTAAAAAAACAGATATTGTTTTCCCCGCCTCATGGAACAAGGAACGCGACAGGCTTTTTGATTTTTCAAAAGAGCATATCAACAAAGTCGACTATGTGTTTTTTTCCTGAATGAGAATGATGCAGCGAACTGGGTCAATCCTGCGGAGATACCGTTACAACTGCCCATTTAAGTTTTTTTACTTCTTGAAGATAAAGCAGGTATTGATAGACTTCCCCTTCGCTGATGCTGTCTGGGGATCGATGATAATATTTTGCAAGATCCTCAACCGCATGAAGGTATAGTTTTTGGGTGGCACTGGAAAATCTGCGCAATTTTATGTCGTCTATCATTTTTTGTCTCAATGGTGTCATTTGACTCTCCTTTGCTGTGGGTTAAAAAATAACAACAAAGGAAAAATAGACTTATTCGACAAAATTTATCGAGGGTGGGGATTATGGTAGGGGGGATTTGAAGTAGCGATATTCGCTGGGTGGTGGGAGAAACACCACCGCAAAGCGGTTTAGTTCAATACCGGACAAAGTCGATATCGGGTGAATCAATTAAATCTCTTGAGCTAAACCTGAAGAGAAAAATGTGCAAACCAGATTTTTCATACTCTATGGAAATTGTATTGAACCCCTTGTTTATAAGTAGTTCCACAGTTTCACAATGCTAAAAATAAGGCTGCCCAAAAATAGCAACCATGATAATTGAATATCACAGTTCGGCTAAAAGAAGAAACTTTCAATATGCCGACACATTAAAAATTTTGGGTCAGCGGTTGTTCCACCCCACCGCGCAGCGGTTTAGTTCAATTGGGGAATAAATTTACTTTGTGAAATTTGGCAAGCTTTTCACAAAAACTTTGAAAGAGTGTGCCATGAATTCACTTGTACATACATACGAAGAAAAGTAGCGGTTGGCCGGAGGCAAGTTAACAATGCTGAAATTTGTCTGGGTGTTCAGGCAGGGGCAGGGCAAAGGGGCAAAGCGGCGTCGGAGGGCGGACTGCCATGGACGGCAAAGGCCGGCCGGATCGCTCTTCAGGGGGCAGGACGCCCGCTGAAGTTTAGCTGCGCTCCTTTGCCCTGCCCCTGCCGGGTCAAACCCGAATTCTGAATTCCATGGCCCGGGTTCCGGGCATACTCCTTATTTACTAAATCATCCGTTAATGATAGGCTGTTTCTATCTTAAAACGATATCTTGCGGTAATACAAAAGCGACATCCAGGCAAAGGTTGACTCAATAACCGTGCAGTGCCATTCAGTTGGAGGGTTGCCAGATGGACATGAGCAACAATATCCCAAAGGATCATGTGAATGAGACCTTTCCACTGAATATCGCCATTGTGGGCGGCGGACGGACCTGCCGGTTTTTCCTTGAACTGATCCATAACGACCCCTTTCCTTTTTTCGATATCAAAATACTGGGCGTGTGCGATAAGAATGCCGGAGCAGAGGGGATGCTGCTGGCTGAGGAAATGGGGATATATACCACCGGGAACCTCCATGATTTGCTGAATATCGAACGCCTTGACAGTGTCCTGGAGCTGACGGGCAGAAAAAAGGTGCTTCATGAAATCATCCGGTTGAAACCCCGGGGCGTTGGTGTCCTTGAGTATAATATCTCCAGGATACTGCGCAATCTCCTGGATACGAGCCGGCGGCTGGAATCAACCGAACAGAAGCTTGTTGCCGAAAAAGATTTTTCCAATTTGCTGATCCAGCAGAGTACGGCTGCCATCGTCATTATCAATACGGATTTTATCATTCTCGATGCGAATGATGCCTATCTTAATACGGTGAAAAGGCCAAAAGACAAGGTTATCGGCGCCCATTGCTATGAAATTTCCCACGGGATAAATACGCCCTGCTCAAGTGCGTTTCCCGGGGTGAAATGCCCCATGCTGGAAACCTTGCGCACCGGTAAAAATGCCCATGTCATCCATGACCATCCCGGGCCGGACGGCCATCGGGTGTACTGCAACCTGACCACCTATCCGGTAAGGAATGCCAATGGCGATGTCATACAGGTCATTGAGTTCTGGCGGGATGTTACGGCTGAATTCTCAGACCGGTGGAACGAACGGGAAAAAAAGCTTAAATCCAACATCCAGAAAATGATCCAGGAAGACCGGATGATCTCTTTGGGCAAGCTGGCGGCAAGCTGCGCCCATGAAATCAACAACCCCATCCAGGGGCTTTTGACATTTTGTGATTATATGCTGGACACTTTAAATGAAGGGCGTCCCGGGGACGGGCAGCTGAAAAAGTTCAAAGACCACCTGTCGCTCATGTCAAAGGAACTGGAACGCTGCGGGAACATTGTTTCAGGGCTTCTCTCCTTTTCCCGGGAATCCGCCGTGGAATTCAGCCATTTAGATTTAAATGAAGTGTTAAATTCCGTCCTCTCCCTGACCCGCCACAAGCTGGAACTCCGAAATATCAAACTGACCACAGGGCTGTACCCTGCACCGATCCTTCTTGAAGGTGATATCAACCAGCTCCAGCAATGCTTTTTGAATCTGGTTTTCAATGCCATTGAATCCATGCCCGAGGGGGGGGATCTTATTGTTACATCCAGGATAGATAAAGAATTCGGGAATGCCTGTGTTGAAATCCGGGATACCGGGTACGGCATCCCGGAAAAGGTAAGGGATAACCTGTTCGACCCTTTTTTTACCACAAAGGATGTGGGCAAAGGGACTGGGCTGGGGTTGTCCATTGTGTACGGTGTGGTCAAAAATCACAGGGGGAAGATAAAAATCGACAGCCGGGAGAAAAAAGGCGCCGCATTTACAATAACCTTCCCAATGGTATCGCCGGCTGCACCGGATGCTAACGGAGGATAGGCATGGATAGTAAAATGAGACTCATGATCGTGGATGATGAGTTGATCGTCCGGGAATCGCTTTTGAACTGGTTTGGCAAATACGGCCATGAAGTGGATACGGCCGCTTCAGGCGCACAGGCCCTGGAAAAACTCGAACAAAAGCCGTTTCAGCTTTTGTTTGTGGATATTAAAATGCCGGGTATGGACGGGCTGGAACTGCTGGAAAAGGTAAAAGAGGGGTATCCGGACACCATGGTGGTGATCATCACCGCCTACGGTTCCATTGAAAGCGCTGTCAAAGCCATGCGCACCGGTGCCAGCGATTACCTGCTCAAACCCTTCAAGCCGGAACAGCTCTCATTGGTGATGGAAAGAATCATCCGCCAGCAGAAAATCACATCCGAGTATCAATACCTGAAAGGACACCTGGAGCAGATCACCCGGTTTGACAATATCATCGGCCAGTCCGCGCCCATGAAAGAATTGTATTCATTGATTCCGGAGGTGGCACAAAGTGATTCCTCGGTACTGATCACCGGGGAAACCGGCACCGGAAAAGAACTGGTGGCAAAAGCCATCCACGCCAAAAGCCCCAGGGCCCAGCTTCCGTTTATTGCCATCAACTGCGGCGCACTGCCGGACGCACTCATGGAAAGTGAATTGTTCGGGCATAAAAAAGGGGCGTTTACCGGGGCGGGGCATTCGAGAAAAGGATTTCTTGAGATCGTTTCCGGCGGCACCCTGTTTCTGGATGAAATCGGTGATACCAGTGCAAAGATGCAGGTGGACCTGCTCCGGGTCCTGGAGGATAAAAAAATTTTCAGCGTTGGCAGCAATACGCCTGTTGAGGTGGATTTCCGCCTGATTTCGGCGACCCGGCAGCACCTTGAAGACCGCATCGTGGAGGGGGGATTCAGGGAGGATTTTTATTACCGGATCAATGTGATCAGAATTCAGCTGCCCCCCCTGCGGGATCGAAAAGATGATATTCCGATTCTCGCGGCGCATTTTATGGAAAAATACAGCCATGAAACAACAAAGCATGTGGACAGGATCCGGCCGGATGCCATCACCCTCTTAAAGTCGTATGACTGGCCGGGGAACGTCAGGGAGCTGGAAAATGCCATTGAACGCGCCGTTGTGCTGAGCAAATCCCGGACACTTGCTGCCGGGGATTTTTCATATCTGCAGCCTGCACGGGCACCGTTTCCCGCCGCGCAGACACTAAAAGCGGTACAAAAAGAACATATCCTCCGTATCCTTGATGAACAGGACTGGCAGATCACCCGGTCGGCAGAAATCCTCGGCATCAACCGCGTGACACTCCATAAAATCATTAAACGGGACAATTTGAAAAAACACAGATGAAAAAACGTATCGGTGTGGTTCCGCTGGGAGAGGTGCCGGAACTCGTAATAAAGGTCATTGCAGCCAATATTACGGCCTATTACAAATGGCCGGCCGATGCACTGCCCATGCAGCCCGTTCCCGAGTCCGCCTTTGATGGCGCCAGGCTCAAGTATGATGCCGGTATCGTCATCAACAGGCTTGGTGAATTGGATTTTGGGGATTGTTCCAAAATTGTCGCAGTGATGTCCCAGGATCTTTTTATCCCGATTTTCAACTATGTGTACGGCCAGGCTGTCCAGGGCGGCAGCCTGGCCTTGATTTCACTGTTCCGGCTGGATCGGAACGCAGACGGATCGACCCCTGCGCCTTCCCTGTTCTACGAGCGGGCGGCCAAGGTCGCCCTCCATGAACTGGGGCATCTGTTCAACCTTTTCCATTGTAACGAAAACAAATGTGTCATGCATTTTACAGGGGGCATTGATGATCTGGATAAAATTCCCTTTTACCTCTGCCGGGACTGCGAAAGACGCCTGACCCCCTGAGGGGGAGGGTATCCCCCTCTCCGGGTGGCAGGTTAGCGTTTTTCTGTCCTCAAAAAGGTCCTTGCCAGGGCGTTCCATCCGATCTGGGGGAAACTGCCGTATACATCATCCACCGGTTCACCGCCCATGGCAGCCAGGGCCTGGTACTCAGGCTCGATCAGGTGTAGGAGTTTCTGGCTTTCGCGGTCCGTCCATTCAAGGCTGTCCTTTCCGTAAAAAAGCCCCTTGAGGTTCCGCTTGGGCATATTGGGCTCAAGGATACACAGCCAGCCTTCATGGTAAGGATCTTCGTGGACGATTTTGGGGTCGTCCTGGGCTTTGCCGTTGACTGCCAGCACAGCGCCGGTGATGGGGGAAAATACCGCGGCTTTTTGGTCTGCGCGTGAAAACATCAGCCCGGCCTGATCTTTTTTCAAAACAGCACCGAGGGGGGGGAGTATAATTTCTGAGAGGGTGCCGAAAAGTTTGACCATGAAATCGTCAAACCCGATCTTTACCCTTCCGCCATGCTCAAACCGCGCCCATGTATGCCCCATGTGATAATAATAGCCGTCGGCCAGGAGGTATCCCGATGCCTTTAAGCAGGACGGCTTTGGGCCGAGCAGGGCCATGTCCTCCTCATCCAGCTGCTGGTCAAACTCGCAATGATAACATTCATAGTTCATGGCACAGTCCCTCGGTGCACTGATGCGGCCGGTCAGCACGTGGCGGCAGGGATTGTTGGTCCATTTGTATATGTTTTTCAAGTTTTGCGCCCACCGTGAGCAATTGTCTTGGGAATCCGTATGGGGGGCGGCCTGGATGGTTTTCTGCATGGCCTTGTCAAAGGGACAGGTCCCGCAGTCATAGGCGTTGTCGCACATTCTGAAGTGAACAATACCCGCTTTCATCCAGATGCATTCGTTTTCAACAACCTGAAATCCCTTGACCATGGTTTTCTGTTTTTTGGCTCTCATTTTGTCCTCCTTTCCGCCTCATGGCTTAAAGCGTTCACCCAAATGAAAGAGCAAATCCGGTGCCACAGGGGAAATAAAGAAAAAGGTGCGGTAATGTGTTTTAAAATCAAGTGGTTATGTTTTGCCCGGGCCTGGGGGACAAAAAAGCCCTGGGAGGCCGGCAGGTGAGTTGTAGCTTTTTGCTACATATCTGTAGGCCTTTTTTGAAGATATCGGTTCAAACAGGGGATGGACAGGCGGTTTGGGCGAATGTTGCTAAATGCTACATGCCTGTGATAATTTTTACATCTATTTCCGTGTGGGCGTTGGATCATGGGCCGGTCGCGAAAAATGCCTGGCGAGCAAGCCCAACAATCAGGATATAACAGCATATATTTTTAGCCAGAGTTCAGGAACCCTATCCTGCACCTGCCTGTTGTCACCTATCCCTTCCATTACGAATTCGCTTTACAAGAAATTTGAATCACCGTATGATTATTTCATATCTTTAATGCCTTGCAAATTCGGAAAGCCGACGGTGATGAATAGACGATTAGGAGCCCTTTTTTTTCTATTGCTTTTTACTACTGCCGTGACCGCGGCCGGAGAAGGGCTGGGCACTGCCTATTCTGATTTTTCTTCTTTTTTTTCAAAACATGAGAACGGCGAAATTAAGGGCTTTTCTTACGATATCTTTGTGAATGCCCCGGACCGCTTTAGGGGCGTGCCCGCCCAATGGCCCCGGATGCCATTTTGTCTGCGCATCAACACCGGGTCAGACGATACGGGTATGCCGGAAAAGTTCAACCGGATCGTCAAAAATGTGGCCGGAGACGGCGCCATGGCGAAAATGCTATCCACTTACGACAGAAAGTCGTTCTAGATATGGCGATCTTCATTGAAAAGCATATCTGGAAAGTATTTTTTGGACTGCTTGCCCTGTTTGCCGGCGGGTTCCTGTGGTTTTTCACGGCATATCAGGAATGGGCCGTCCGGGAGGCCGGGGAACGGCTTTCGGAAGATGCCCGGGTGATTGCCGGTTCGCTGTGGCGGTATGAAACGCCGCCGATGGCGTATCTGGAACTGGCCGCCCGGTCGAATCATTATAGGTTTCTGCAGGTGTTTGATGATGCCGAAGAGGTCTATGCCCAGGTGCCGGGACCCGGTCCCGGGCCGCTGGACGAAGTGCTGGCCGGGGCCGGCCTGCTGCCGGTGCGGCGGCTGGAGGAGACGGTACGGTATGGAAAGCTGGACATCGGCAGGATTGTTGTACAATGGCAGAACAGGTCGGTATTTGTCCATTTTTATCTGCTGGTGTGCATGGGGCTGCTGTTTATCGGTGTCTGGTTTTTCTTTCGGCTTTATCTTGCTGGGAAAACCCTCAAGGCGCGGGTCATGGCGCGCACCGCGGATCTCAAGGAGAGCCAGGACAGGCTCCAGGCCATACTGGACAATGCCGAGACCATCATTTACCTCAAGGATATACAGGGGCGGTATATGACAGTGAACCGGCGGTTTGAAACCCTGTTCAGGGTTGATCGGTCGGAAATATACGGACTTATGGACCATGATATATTCCCGGAGGAGATTGCTGCCGCCTTCCAGAGCAACGATAGAAAAATCCTTGAAACCCGGGCCTCCCTGCAGTTTGAGGAATCGGCGCCGGGGCCGGACGGAGAGTTGAGGGAGTATGTGTCGGTGAAGTTCCCCTTGAAAAAGGCGGACGGATCAATTTATGCCCTCTGCGGAATTTCAACGGATATCACTGACATGAAATTGGCGGATCTGGAACGCCGCCGCCTGCGAAATTATTTATTCAATATCATCGATTCCATGCCGTCGGTGCTCATCGGCGTGGATTCCCAGGGAAGGATTACCCTGTGGAACAGGCGGGCCGAAGAGGTGTCGGGGGCGTCTGCCCAGGAAGCCATGGGCCTTCCCCTGGAACAGGTATACAAAGGGCTGGAGACCCGGATGGAGACAGTGAGGAAGGCCATCCGTACCCAGGCGGTACAGCAGCATAAAAAGCAGACCGTGCCTGACCATGGGAGTACGGTTTATGAGGATATTACCGTATTTCCCCTCACCGGCGAGGGGGTGGCGGGGGCCGTTATCCGGGTGGATGATGTCACGGACCAGGTCCGGCTGGAGGAGATGATGATTCAGTCGGAGAAAATGCTTTCCGTGGGGGGACTGGCCGCCGGCATGGCCCATGAGATCAATAATCCCCTGGCCGGTATCATGCAGACGGCCAATGTTCTGACCCTCCGCCTTGAGGATATCGAGATGGCGGCAAACCAGAAGGCCGCCCGGGAGATCGGGGTCTCTTTGGCCCATATCCGTGCCTTTATGGAAAAAAGGGGGATCTTTAAGATGCTCACGGCCATCAACGAGTCCGGGATAAGGGTGAAGGAAATTGTGAACAATATGCTCAGTTTCGCCAGAAAGAGCAATGCCTCCGTCTCTTCCCACAACCCCGGGGAACTCATGGACCGGATCCTGGACCTGGCGGCAACGGATTATGACCTCAAAAAACAATATGATTTTAAAGCCATAAAGATCATTAAAGAATACGATCCCAATCTGCCCATGGTGCCCTGCGAAGGGGCCAAGATTCAGCAGGTGATTCTGAATATCCTGCGCAACGGGGCCCAGGCCATGGTGGAGGGCAATACTGAGGCGCCCTGCTTTACCCTGAGGATGTCCGTTGAGAAAGGTGCCGGAATGCTGAGGATAGAAATACAGGACAACGGTCCGGGTATGGACCGGGCGGTGCGGAAGCGGATTTTCGAACCCTTTTTTACCACCAAGCCCACCGGGGTGGGAACGGGACTGGGCCTCTCGGTTTCCTATTTTATTATTACAGAAAACCACGGCGGCACCATGGGCGTCACCTCGGCCCCGGGAAAGGGGAGTAATTTCATTATCCGGCTGCCCCTGGCAGCGCAACGGTCCAGGCGGGCCCGGCAGGGGGGCCAAGATGGGGGCTGATACCTGCAAAATACTTGTCATTGACGATGAGCGGGCCATCTGCCAGAGTTTCTCCTATTATTTGGAAGACCGGGGGTATGAGGTCCTGACCGCGGAAAACGGCCGGACCGGGCTGGAGATCATGACGGCCCAAAGACCGGACCTGGTGCTTCTGGACCTGCGGATGCCCGAGGTGGACGGGCTGGAAGTGCTGCAAAAGGGCAAGGTCATTATGCCGGAAGTCCCCATGATCGTCATTTCCGGGGCCAAACGCATCGGGAATGTGGTCCGGGCCCTGAGATACGGTGCCTGGGATTATATTGAAAAGCCGGTGCAGGATTTCTCCATCCTGGGGCATTCGGTGGAAAAGGCCCTGGAAAAGGCCAGGCTGGTCAGGGAAAACCGGGAATACCAGGCCCACCTTGAGCAGATGGTCAGGGAGCGGACCCAGGCGCTTGAAATCGCCAACACCAATCTCTCCCATATCAACAACCGGCTGCGGAAAATTGTGAAAACCACCCAGGGGCTGACCAGTTGCCAGAAGCTGGACCAGTTTTCGGAAATGATCCTTGAGGAATTTGCCGAACAGATGGGGGCTTACGGCGGCAGCCTGTATATGCTTGAAGAGGGGCGGCTTCGGCTGAAGCATGTCCTGGATCCGGGCCATGCCCCGTCCGCCCTTGATCTGCCCCTTGACGGCAACACGGCGCTGGGAAGGGTGATGGAAACGGGACAGCCGTTGCTGATTCAGGACATAGACAGGGCCAGGGACCTGACCCCCAGCAGGTGGAAGGGGTACAAGGACGGATCCGCCCTGGTTTTTCCCATCAAGGACACAGAGGGCATGACCGTGGGAACCATTACCCTGCACAGTAAAAACGATCCGCCCTTTGTTGACCAGGACAAGGAAATCGGTGCCATCCTGGCCTCCTATTCCTGCGAGACCCTGAGGGCGGTCAAGGCCTTTGAGGAGGTTCAGAAAAGCGAGCACCGGTACCGGACCCTGTTTGAAAAGGCCAATGACGCCATTTTTATGGTAGATAAACACTCGGGCCGGTATATCGACGCCAACCGGGCGGCCGAGGAATTGACGGGGCGGTCCATTAAAACATTGAAACAACTCTCCGTCCACGATGTGGCCCCGCCTGAACTGGCAGAGAGTTACCTGTCCGGAACAACCGAATCCGGCCCTGTGGACCTGGGGGCGGTAACCTATATCCGGCCGGACAAATCCGCCCGCACCGCCCGGGTGAGCTGCGTTCCCCTGGACAAGGAGACCATGATCGGTATAGCCCGGGATATTACCCAGGACCTGGAAATGGAAAAACAGCTCCGCCAGTCCAGGAAAATGGAAGCCATCGGCACCCTGGCCGGCGGGATTGCCCATGATTTCAATAATATTCTCTCCGGTATTTTCGGATATGCCCAGCTGGCGGAAATGAACCTGGGCAAACCCGATGCCGCCAGGAAAAACCTTGAACAGGTGGTCAAAGGGGCGGAACGGGCCGGCGAACTGGTCCAGCAGGTGCTGACCTTCAGCCGCCAGGCCGAGCATGAACTGCGGCCCCTCAAGCTCTATCTCATTGTCAAGGAGACCTTGAAATTCCTCCGTTCCTCCATACCGGCCAGCATTGAAATTGTGGAGCGGGTCAATAGTCAAGGCATGGCCATGGCCGACACCACCCAGATCCACCAGGTGATCATGAATCTGTGCACCAACGCCTCCCATGCCATGGCAGAGGGCGGCGGCATGCTCACGGTCTCCCTGGAGGATGTGGATGCGGGGTGGGAGGAGGTGAAGGACGGCTGCATGCCGGGCAGGTACATCCGGTTGGAAATCCGGGATACGGGCAAGGGAATCGGCGAGGATATTCTGGACCGGATCTTTGACCCCTATTTTACCACCAAGGAAATCGGCCAGGGCACAGGACTGGGCCTGGCCGTTGTGGGCGGGATCGTCAAGAAGCACCGAGGATTCATCACCGTTGACAGCCGAATGGGGGACGGTGCCGTGTTCAGGGTGTTTTTCCCCCGGGCCGAATCTCCAGCCCCCCAGGCCGCGGTCCGGCCCAATGGGGGGCCGGCTGCTGGGTCTGAGCGGATCATGATGGTGGAGGATGAAGCGCCCATACGCAAAGCCAACCAGAGTATCCTTGAACAGATGGGCTACCGGGTTGCAGGATTTGGAGACGGGGAGTCGGCCCTGGAGGCCTTTGAGGCCGCCCCGGAGCGGTTTGACCTGGTCATCACGGACATGACCATGCCCAGGATGAACGGTGATGAACTGTCCCGGAAAATTCTGTCCCTGAAAAAGGAGATGCCCATCATCCTCTGTACGGGATTCCATGAAACATTTACCAAGGAAGCCGCCCTGGCATTGGGCATCCGCCGGTATCTCCAGAAACCCGTGACCGGAAATGTGCTGGCCCGGGTGATCCGGCAGGTGCTGGCCGGAAACCAAAAAGACAACGAAGGAAAAGACAGTGAACCAGGCAGATAATATTCCGGGATCCATTCTCATTGTTGATGATGAGCACTATGTCAGACAGAGTTTTATGTTTTTCTTTGAAGACCGGCTCTGGGATGTCTTTTCCGCGGAGAGCGGGGAAGAGGCCCTTGATATGCTTGAACACCGGCCATGCAATGCCGCCGTTGTGGATATCCGCATGGGCGGGATGGACGGTGAGACCTTTATTAGGAAAACCCTGGCCCTGTACCCGGAAATGGTCTTTGTCATCTGTACCGGCTCCCCCGAGTTCGGGATTTCCACTGACCTGTGTAAAAATCCCCGGGTGGCGGACCGGGTCTTTTCCAAGCCCGTGGACCGGATTGAAGACCTGGAAGATGCCGTTTTGGCGCTTTTATCACCGTAACCCCAAGGGGGGCCCCATTCGCCCCGAGCTGATTTCAGGGTATCCCGGAGGTTTGTGGCCGCCGCGGGATGCCGGTCCATGAACCGGCGGCTGAATATCAGATCCTTATCTCTGGCAGGCAAGACCGGGGATCGGTTGATGATATGGCTCAGCCGCCTGTCACGGCGGGCACGCCCTAAAAAAATCTTGACACGGTTTGCCAATGGCACTATGACCTGAATAGTTCTGTTTTTTCCGGATCTGCGTTGAATTTCGATTCTTTCTATTTCTGACGCCGGGCTTCCCGCTCATTTCTCTCCCTGTCTGCATCAGTTTAACGCAAGACCCATTATTTCATCCGATATCGCCGGAGGCGTTCCATGACGGGTATCACGATCAGGTTGTCGGTTCTTTTTGTCTATCTTTTTTTATCGCTTTCCCCTGTATCTGCCGGCCAGAGCCAGTGCATCACCTGCCATACGGATCTTAAGAAATTGATCCGCCTGTGCTGGGAGGTTGAAAAGATCAAGCCCAAGCCACCGGAATCTGCTGAAAACAGCGGAGAGGGATGAGGCGGTCCCCTGGCTCCGTTGGAGCTGTACCAGAAAATCTACGTGGATCCAGCATTCCTGGAAACGGACCATGGCCAAATCCCCTGCCAGGACTGCCATGGGGGCAGCCCTGGGGATGGTAACTGGCAGACCGCCCACACCGGCCTGGTCAGGGATCCCAGCCTTAAATCCCCTGCCGGGGCCTGCGGGGACTGCCATGAAGAGATCGCGGCCTCAGCCGTAAGCAGCCTCCACTATACCCTGGCGCCGGTGTTCGACGCCGTGTTAACGCGCACGGACCCATCTGATTTAACGGTGGGCGAAAAATTGAAACCGGCAATGGGCAGGCATTGCGGCAGCTGCCATGCCAGCTGCGGCCAATGCCATATCAGCCGCCCGGATTATGTGAAAGGGGGGTTTTTGTCCAAGCATCATTTTGTAAAAACACCGGCCATGGAGACCACCTGCGCCTCCTGCCACGGGGGGCGGGTCTTTGCCGAATTTACAGGGGAAAACGAGGACTTTTCGCCGGACCTCCATTTTGAGGATGAGGAGATGGCCTGTACCCACTGCCACACGGGCGGGGAAATGCATGCGGCCCAGGGAAAGGCGTCAAACCGTTTCGGCCTGAAGCAGCGGCCGGGATGCAGGCAGTGCCACGCGCCGGTCTTTTCTGGGGAGGCAACCAATACGGCCCACGAGAATCACATTGAGAAGCTCGACTGCCGGGTCTGCCATGCCCAGGCCTATAAAAATTGTGCCTCCTGCCATGTGGGGACGGATAAACAGGGGCTTCCCTATTTTAAATGCAAAAAGACCGAATACGGGTTCAAGATCGGATTGAATCCGGACCGGAGCCCCTCCAGGCCCTGGGAATATGTCCTGGTGCGCCAGGTGCCGGTGGAGCCGGATACCTTTAAATTCTACGGCGCCGGCCTGGGCCGGTTCGACAGCCGCCCCACCTGGAAACCAACATCGCCGCATACTATCCTGAAAGAAACGCCCCAGAACCGGAGCTGCAATCACTGCCACGGCAACACCGCCCTCTTTTTAACGGAAGAGGACCTGGCCCCGGGCAGGGCAGCAGCCAATAAAAACGTGCTTGTACCCCTGGATAGGATCCCGGAAAAGATTCCGGATAATTAGGAAACCATAAAGGAGGAAGAAAACATGAAAAAAGCATCTGCAATCCTGTTAATGGTTGTTTTTGCGGTATCAACGGCCTGGGCCGGTTATGCCTATAAGGCCAACAAGGATCACCTGGGCGGCAATCTTACGCCGGTGGAAGCCTTTAAAATGATGGAAAAGGACCCGGAACACACCTTTCTGGTGGACTGCCGGACCCGGGCCGAGTACCAGTATGTGGGCCATCCCGTGGGCGCGTATAACGTCCCCCTGCGTTTTTTGTCGGCCAAGCCCGGCAAAAAGGGATATGTGGAAGTGAGCAACCCGGATTTTGCCAAGGCGCTGCTGGCCCGGTTCAATCCCGAGACCGATACCCTGATCATCCTCTGCCGCAGCGGCAACCGGAGCTGCACGGCCTGCAACGAGGCCATCAAGGCCGGATTTAACGAGGGGAAGGTTTTCAATATGATGGGCGGGTTTGAAGGGGGGAAAAACAAAAATAAAAACAGCATTTTCCACGGTCAGCGCTGGGCCGGGGGCTGGAAGCTGGAAGGCCTGCCCTGGACCTATAAGATGAAAAAGGACCTCATGTACCAGCCGGATTTTAAGGGTTAAAATTGTTTTTTGCCCCAATTTTAAGCCCCCCCGAATGAGAGATTCTATGTTCAGGTGTAAATTTGCCCAGATGCAAGGCCTAAGCAACAGTGAAACCGGAGCGCACTGCAGTACGTGGGGATTTCAGTGTTGTGCATCAACCCGGCAGATGGGGGACCGCCTAAACATAAAAAGAGCCGGTGCAGGAAAGGAGGTCCCTGCACCGGCTCTGTTCTAACCCGTGAATGCCCCGGGGTATGGGCGGCCCCGGGGAAGGCAAATGGGGTTAGCGGATGGCTTTCATGGCGCCCATGTATCCCCGCAGTTTTTTGCCCACCACCTCAACGGAGGTGCTGCGGATGGCGTCGTTGACCTGGATGAGGCGGATATTGTCGCAGCCGTTGTCGGCAAGATCCAGCCCCCGGCCGATGACGTCGGTGTCAACGGTTTTCATGAACTCGGCCAGCATGGGCACGGCCTTGTGGGCAAAGAGGTAGCAGCCGTATTCGGCCGTATCTGAAATCACCACATTCATTTCATAGAGCTTCTTCCGGGCAATGAGGTTGGCGATCAGCGGTGTCTCGTGGAGGGATTCGTAATAGGCGGATTCCTCGATGATGCCGGCGGATACCATGGTATCGTATGCCAGCTCCACCCCGGCCTTGATCATGGCCACCATGAGGATCCCATTGTCAAAGTATTCCTGTTCGGGGATATCTGCCTCCTGGCATGCGGAGTTTTCAAAGGGGGTTTCAGCGGTTTCCCCCCGCCATTTGAGCAGATTGGCATCCCCGGCGGCCCAGTCTTCCATCATGGTTTTGGAGAAATCCCCGGTCATGATGTCGTCCATGTGCTTGTTGAACAGGGGAGTGAGGATGGCTTTGATCTCTTCGGCCAGGTCAAAGGCCTTGATTTTGGCCGGGTTGGAGAGGCGGTCCATCATGTTGGTGATGCCACCGTGTTTCAGGGCTTCGGTGACGGTTTCCCAACCGTATTGGACCAGCTTTGAGGCATAGCCCGCATCAACCCCTTTTTCGATCATCTTGTCGTAGCAGAGCAGGGAGCCCATCTGCAGCATTCCGCAGAGGATGGTCTGTTCGCCCATGAGGTCCGATTTTACTTCGGCCACAAAGGAGGACTGCAGGACCCCGGCCTTGTGACCGCCGGTGCCGGCGGCATAGGCCTTGGCCAGTTCCAGGCCCTCGCCCCTGGGATCGTTTTCCCGGTGGACGGCAATGAGGGTGGGCACGCCGAATCCTCTTTTGTACTCTTCCCGGACTTCGGTGCCAGGTGATTTTGGGGCCACCATGATAACGGTGAGGTCTTCCCTGATCTGCATGCCCTCTTCAACGATGTTGAAGCCGTGGGAGTAGGAGAGGCAGGCATCCTTTTTCATCAGGGGCATGACGGCCTCGATGACGTTGGAGTGCTGTTTGTCCGGGGTGAGGTTGATGACCAGGTCGGCGTCGGGCAGCATCTTTTCATAGGTGTCCACGGCAAACCCGTTTTCCGTGGCGTTTTTCCAGGACTGCCGCTGTTCTTTGATGGCGGCTTCCCTGAGGGTGTAGGAGACATTCAGGCCGGAATCACGCAGGTTCAGCCCCTGGTGAAGGCCCTGGGCACCGCAGCCCACGATGACGATTTTTTTGCCTTTCAGCGCTTCGACCCCGTTGAATTCAGAGGGGTCCATGAATCTGCACTGGGAAAGTTCTTCCAACTGAAGCCTTAATGGAAGGGTGTTGAAATAATTGGTGCCCATAATTTGTCTCCTTAAATAGTCAATTAAAAGTCATAAGCACAATGGCGTATTTCTTTTGTTGCGTCAAATGAATCGTTTGCAATATAATGTTGCAAATATCGGGATGTGAGGTTAGAATCAAAGGGAATATTTGACTGAAAGCGAGGTGCCATGGATATCAGGACACTGGAATTATTCCGCCATTTAAGCAATACCCTTCACTTTACCCGGACCAGCCAGGCCTGCAATATTTCCCCCTCGGCCCTGAGCCGGGTGGTCCAGCGCATCGAGGCCGAGGTGGGGGAGCAGCTCTTTTACAGGGACAATCGGTCCGTGGAGCTGACCTATGCCGGCTTTGCCTTTAAAAAATACGCCGAAGATGTGCTGGGCCGCTGGGACCGGCTCCAGGGGGAACTCTCCGAGGAGGAGGTCCTCCAGGGGGAACTGTCGGTCTATTGCTCGGTCACCGCAGCCTATTCCATCCTGCCCGAAATCATCACCCGGTATCGGGCGGTCCATCCCGGGGTGCAGATCCGGCTCCAGACCGGGGACCCGGCCCGGGCCATCGGCCGGCTCATGAACCGGGATGCCGATGTGGTCATTGCGGCCCTGCCCGGGAAACTCCAGAAGGGCCTCAGTTTTTTAACCATGGCCGAAAGCCCCCTGGTCTTTATTTCTGCCCGCCAGTATCCCGAGGCGGTGATCCGGGTCGGTGACGGCGGCATGGATTGGGAAAATACCCCCATGATCCTGGCGGAGACGGGCCTGAGCCGGGAGCGCATGGACCTCTGGTTCGCCCAAAACGGGGTGGTGCCCAATATCTACTCCCGGGTGGCCGGCCACGAGGCCATCCTGGCCCTGGTCAACCTGGGATGCGGCGTGGGCCTGGTTCCCAAGCTGGTGCTGGACAAAAGCCCCCTGGCCAAAGAGATGCGGATGCTTTCTGGCATGCCTGAACTGCCCCCCTATGAAATCGGCCTTTGCACCCGGGAGAAAAGCCTGGACAATCCAAGAATCCGGGCGCTGTGGGAGATCGCCGCCAGGGCCGGGAAATCTTGACTTAATGCTCAATTTCACATATGAATTGTGTCCTGGAATGAGCATCAATGTTAACCCTAATCTTTGGACGATACCGATTTGAAACACACTCTGCCCCCCAACCGTCCGGATCGTCAAAATTCCGGGAGTATTTTTCAGGAACTGCCCCAACTGTTCAGGATACTGCTGCTTATGGCTGTGATCCTTATTGCCGGCGCACCGGTATGTTCAACGGCCCGTGCCGAGTCTGTTACCATTGCCTGTTATCAGGATTACCGGCCCTATTCCTATGTCAATAAAGATGGCAAAGTAGAAGGGGTGCTCATTGACTTCTGGCAGATGTGGGGGGAGAAAAACAAGATCACCGTCTCTTTCCTTCCCGGCCGGCTGACCCAGAGCCTGGAACGGGTGAAAACCGGTGAGGCCGACATTATGATCGGCCTTTTCAAATCTTCGGAGCGGTCCAACTTCCTGGATTTTTCCAATCCCATGATTGATGTGCATACCAACCTTTATATCCGTGAGGACCTTGGTATTGAAAGCATTGATCAGTTAACGGAGAAAATCCCAGTGGGCGTGATCAGGGATGATTTTGTGGTGGGGCATATCAAAGCCGGGTATCCCGAGATGAACATCAGAACCTTTCCCGGTTCAGAAGCTGTGGTGGCGGCGGCGCTGTCCGGAAAGGTAAAGGCCTATGCCCTGGATTTCCCCAATGCCGTTTTCCTTTTGGCGGAGCATGACTCCATGACCAAGTTCAAGATTTTAAAAACCCTGTATACGGAGAAGCTCAGGGCCGCCGTGGCAAAGGGAAATGATCCCCTGATCGCCATGATCAACAAGGGGATCAAAACCATTTCAAAGGAAGAGGTAAAAGAGCTGTATGCCAAATGGGGAATTACCCCGCCTCCCATGATCGTCCGGTACAAGGACTGGATTATTACAGCCATTGTGGTATTGCTGGCAGGCTGTATCGGGTTCGGCCTCTACATCTTTGAACTCAAGTCCCGGATCCGGCGTCTGGGTGTCGGCAGAAAGAAGTTTGACAGGGATGAATGGCGTCAGATCATTGATCAGGGCGAAAATGACTGGGTGGAATTCAAGTCATCTTTGAGGTGGAATATCAAGACCGAAAAGGCCGATAAGATCATTGAAGGCGTCATCGTGAAAACCCTGTCTGCATTTATGAACGCCCGGGGAGGAACCCTTTTTATCGGTATCAACGATGGGGGGGAGGCTGTGGGGATAGAACCGGATTACAAGACATTCCAGAAAAAACCCAACCGTGACGGGTTTATGCTCAAATTATCGAGCCTGATCTCCCATAATTTCGGGCGTCAGAGCCATAAATTTATAACCACCGATATTCAGGCGTTTGGCGGCCGGGACGTCTGCCGTATTACAGTAAAGCCCAGTGATCGTCCAGTCTATATCAAGGAGCAGGGCAAAGAGGCTTTTTTTATCCGGGCCGGTGCATCGTCGGTTCCTTTGAGCATGAGCGAAGCCCACGAATATATCCGTTCACGATGGTAAGGAAGAGTACCGCCGATATCGCATGAATTAGGCGTTTCACCCCAGACAAGATCGACAGCGGCGCCATGGCCCCCGTGCAGGGGAATGCAAGGGTGCCGCTGGTGTTTTCCCGGCCGGTATATTTATTATTAATTGATGTCATTCCTATTTTAACTTTATAAAATCCGTTTTCAGTATTTTTTCTGTACGGGGTATACCGGCGGTTGCCGGAACGCCCCCTGAACCTCCTGCAGTACCCAGGATAAAAGACGCCCATGCTGGCTGATAGTTTTTTACAAGGTCCGGAAAATAAAGCGCTTTTCTTATTATGTCGATATTGACATAGCGAAAAAACCATGATACCCATCCCCTGAATACAAGTCGTTAAGGATTCCTGGACCACAGTGGATAAAAGGAGGCCCCATGCCGCACCTGAGTATCAACAGCCAGACCGTCGAATTTCAGCCCGGGCAGACCATTCTTGACCTTTGCGAAGCCCTTTCCATAAATATTCCCACCCTCTGCCACCTGGCCGGCACCACCCCCACCGGCACCTGCGGGGTATGCCTGGTGGAGGAGGCCAAGGCCGGCATGGTCAAGGCCTGTTCCACCCCGGCGGAAGCGGGCCTGGAGATCCGTACCCACGGGGTTGCGGTGAGGGAGGCCCGTAAAAAAGCCATTGAGGCCCTGGTGGCCACGGGCAATCACAACTGCGGGGTGGCCGGGGCCATGACCGAAAGCTTCACGGATTTTCAGATGGACGCCGGGGATATGGAAGCCTCCTACGATCTCTGCCCGGTGTGGGGGGACTGCCGGCTCCAGGATCTGGTCTATGAATACCAGGCCCGGACCGGTCTTTTTGATTCCGGCTGGAAAAAGGAGGTGCCCGATGTGGCCAATCCCATGATTGTCAGGGATTTCTCCCGGTGCATCGGATGCGGCCGGTGCGTGAAGGCCTGCAACGAGGTTCAGGTCAACCTGGCCATTGATATGGACAGGAGCAACGGCAGGGACGTGGTGGCCACCAAAGAGGGCAACGGCCTTGTGGAATCCAACTGCGTCTTCTGCGGTGAATGCATCCAGGCCTGCCCGGTGGGGGCGTTGGTGGAGAAAAAGGCACAGAACCAATGGCGGCCCTGGGAAATCGAAAAGATCCGCACCACCTGCCCCTACTGCGGGGTGGGCTGCCAGCAGTGGCTCCATGTAAAAGATGAAAAAATCGTCAAGGTCACCGGTGTTGAGGAGGGGGCCCCCAACAAGGGGCGGCTCTGCGTCAAAGGCCGGTTCGGATATGATTTCATCTATTCAGATGAACGGATCAAACGGCCGGTGATCCGGGAGAACGGGGAATTCAAAGAGGTCTCCTGGGACCATGCCCTGGATTATACGGCGGACCGGCTCAAGGCCATCATTGACGAATCCGGGCCCGACGCCCTGGCCGGGGTCAGCTGCGCCCGGTCCATCAACGAAGATTCCTACCAGATGCAGAAGCTCTTCCGGGCGGTATTCAAGACCAACAATATCGACCATTGCGCCCGAACTTGACATGCGCCAACCGTCGCAGGTCTTGCGGCATCATTCGGTTCCGGCGCCATGACCAATTCCTTTGGGGAATTTTCCAGGGCCAGGATGTTTTTTGTCATCGGCTCCAATATGACCGAGGCCCATCCCGTGGCCTCAACCTTTGTGAAAAATGCAGTGCAGAACGGGGCCGCCCTCATCGTGGCCGACCCCAGGCGGCATAAGCTGGCGGAGTTTGCCGACATCCATCTGGGGTTGAAGGTGGGCTCGGACATCGCCCTGCTCAACGGGCTCATGCATGTGCTCATTAAAGAGAACTTATATGATCGGGATTTTGTGGAAAACCATACCGAGGATTTTGACAAGCTGGCCGCCGTGGTGGAAACCTATCCCCCGGAACGGGCGGCCGATATTACCGGCATTGACGCCGCCGCTATCGTGGAAACGGCCCGCCGCCTGGCCTCGGTTAAACCGGTGATGGTCTGCTACACCCTGGGCATCACCGAACACACCTGCGGCCGGAATAACGTGGTCTCCGTTGCCAATCTCCAGATGCTTTTGGGCAACATGGGCGCGGAATGCGGCGGGGTGAATCCCCTCAGGGGCCAGAACAACGTCCAGGGTGCCTGCGACATGGGGGCCCTGCCCAATGTTTTCCCGGGTTACCAGGCCGTGGTGGATCCTGCCGCCCGGGAAAAATTTGAAAAATTCTGGAACGTGGACCATCTCCCGGATCAAAACGGGCTGATGATCCCCCATATGATGGAAGGGCTGGAAAAAAGAAAGGTCCGGGCCTTCTGGATTTTCGGCGAGAACCTGGCAAATACCGAACCGGACATCACCAAAGTCGAAAAGGAGCTGGGTTCCGCCGAATTTCTCATCTGCCAGGATATCTTTTTCAACGAAACCACCCGGTTTGCCGATGTGGTCTTTCCGGCGGCGGCCTGGAGCGAAAACGACGGCACCTTTACCAACAGCGAACGCCGGGTGAGCCGGGTCCGCACCGCCAGCCCGCCTCCCGGGGAGGCCCGGCCCAATTGGTGGATATTCAGGGAGATTGCCAAACGCTTCGGCCAGGAGTGGGAATCCGAAAGCGGCCAGGATATCTGGGACAACGAAATTTCCCAACTGGCCCCGGCCCTGGGGGGGATTAAATACCACCGCATTGAGGAAGACGGCCTCCAATGGCCCTGTCCCAGCATGGATCACCCCGGCACGGGGTTCCTCCACGGCAAGGGCTCTTTCACAAGGGGGCGGGGACAGTTCCTGCCCGCGGAATGGACCCCGCCGGCCGAGGTCCCCTGCGAGGCGTTCCCCTATGTATTGAGTACGGGCCGCAGGCTATACCATTACCACACCCGGACCCAGACCGGCCGGTGCAGCGGGCTCAACGACCTTCTGGGCGAGGAAACCGCGGATATCTCCCCGGTGGATGCCGGCCGCCTGGGCATTGCCCAGGGCGAATATATCCGGGTCAGCTCCCGTCGGGGGCAGGTCCGGGTGCGTGCCAAGGTCACCGAGGAAGTGCCGGAGGGCATGGTCTGGATGGCCTTCCATTTCAGGGAAAATAATGCCAACTGGCTGGCCAACCCCGCCTTTGACCCCATCACCCTCACCGCAGAATACAAGGCCTGCGCCGTGAATATTGAAAAGCAGGCCTGATCCTCTCCGCCCCGGGCAGGCATCCTGCCCGGGGCCCCTTCATTCAATCCGGTAGAGGGCCGGGGCGATTCGGCTTTCCCTGCATTCCGGACATCTGCCAGGTTTCCCGAATCGTTTCCGGCTGTTGAATTCAAACCCGCAGTTCACACAGACGCAGGGCTCCCAGTGGAGGTGCTTCCCTTTGGGTTTCAGGGATTTTTCAATGGATTCCAGATGGCGGATCACCTCCTTTTCCATGATCCCGGCCGCCTGGGAGATGTCCCGGATGGTCATGGGTTCCGATTCAAGCAGGACCATGATTTCCTGTCTGATAGTCTGGTGGCGCTCACGGCTCATGCTGCGTCCAGGGCCGCCGTCCAGACGGCGACCATCTCCGGGCTGAACAGGAAAAAGTATTTATGGATTTCCCCGTATTCCGGCCGGCGGCAGACCGCGATGGAGATGGCGGCGGCTTCCCTGTGGGGAAAACCGAATACCCCGCAGGACACCGCAGGAAAGGCAATGGACCGGCACCCATGGGCCAGGGCCAGGTCCAGGCTGTTTGTATATGCCGATGCCAGCAGCCGTTCCGGATTTTCGTCAATCCCGTACCTGGGGCCCACCGTATGGATGACGTATTTTGCCTTAAGCTTCCCGGCCTCGGTGATCCGGGCCGCTCCGGCCGGACACCGGATGCCGTTTTCGGGTTTTACGGCCTTGCAGGCCGCCAGCAGGGCCGGCCCGGCTGCCCGGTGGATGGCGCCGTCCACCCCGCCGCCCCCCAGCATCCGGGAGTTGGCTGCATTGACAATGGCGTCGGTCTCGGCTTGGGTGATATCGCCCTGCACGATTGTAATGGTATCCATATTTTTCTCCTTCCATGGGGTTGCCGGTACACATCGCTTTTTTATCAAGGTCCCGGATTATATCAGGTTTGGGGAAAAATTGCAGTTGACATGGGGGGCCCATCTGTGTAGTGGTCATGGGTGGGAGTTGACCGCTCCGGAGCATAGGGGTTCCGGCAGGAGGGGCCCCCGGATGTGAGGGGCATTCACTTTTTATCCATTATCCATGGGGAGGAACGATGGCAGCAGAGATTTATCACCGGCTTCGCGAACAGATGGACCAATACTCGACCGGTTTCCCGGCAAGCAAGTCCGGGGTGGAACTGAAAATTCTGGAAAAACTTTTCACCGAAGACGATGCCGAGATATACCTGGATCTCTCCATGCTCCTGGAAGCCCCGGATGCATTTGCGGACAGGACGGGGCGGTCGCCCGAGGAAACGGCCCGAAAGCTGGAGGATATGGCATCCCGGGGGCTGATTTTCCGCCACGTCAAGGCGGGGAATAGACGGTATTCTGCGATTCCTTTTGTCATCGGCTCCTATGAATTCCAGCTGGGGCGCATGGACAAGGAGTTTGCCCAGCTGACCAACAGCTACATGGAAGAGGTGTTCCTTAAGGGCATGGGCGACAACATACCGCCCCTGAGGACCATCCCCGTTGGCAAATCCGTGGATGTGACCCATAAGGTGGCGGCCTACGAGGATGCCAAGGCCATGGTCAACGCCAAGGCGAAGATCGCCGTTGCCGACTGCATCTGCCGGACCCAGCAGGGACTGCTGGACAAGGGCTGCGACAAACCCAGGGAGGTCTGCCTGCTCTTCGGGTCCCATGCCGATTACTACGTGGCCAATAAAATGGCCCGCTACATCGACAAGGAAGAGGCCTGCGCCATCCTTGACAAATGCGAGGAGGCCGGGCTGGTGAACCAGCCGGCCAACATGGTCAATCCCGGGGGCATGTGCAATTGCTGCGGCGACTGCTGCGGGGTGCTCCGGGCCCTCAAACTTCAGCCCAACCCCGGGGAAATGGTTTACAACCGTTATTGGGCCGTGGCCGACCCCGAGGAATGCATCGGCTGCGGAGACTGCCTGGAGCGCTGCCAGATGGATGCCATTGAGATGGAAGAGACGGCAATGGTGAAGGGATCACGGTGCATCGGCTGCGGCCTCTGCGTCACCACCTGTCCGGTGGAGGCCATCCGGCTGGAGGAAAAGCCCAAAGAACTCCAGGTGTCACCGCCGGCATCGGGACAGGAGCTCATGGCCATTACCGCCGAAAAGCGGGGGACCTCACTGATTCCCCTTAAAATGCAGCAATAAGGAGCGCGGAGGGAAAAAGGCCCCGCCTTTTTGAGCCAGCGCCACCGGCCGGCGGATATTTTGCGAAGCTCAAGTATTTATTGGAAATTCCGATATATTGTAAAAGCTTAAAAAGGGGGGTGCCATGGTTTCACTAGAGATAAATTCATCGGTTTTATCTACTGCCACATACGCTTCCGCCAATGCGGCAGCAAAAACTGAAAATAAGATCATAAAAACAGAGGATAAACTTATTCTATTCGGTGCCCAGGTCCAAACCGGCACCCGGCAGAACATAGAGGGTCAAAATGCCCTTTTTCATTTTCGCCGGTTAAGCGATGAGCTGAAGGCGTCCCTCACCTACGAGGGCATGCCCATTTCCCAGCTGTCTGCTGATGAGGCACAGGAACTTATCGGCCCCGAGGGGTACTTCGGGATCGATAAGACCGCCCAGCGGATTGCGGATTTTGTGCTGGAGGCCGCCGGAGACGATGTCCAGCAATTGAGAGCCGGCCGGGAAGGAATCTTAAAGGGCTTTGCCGAAGCTGAAAAGGCATGGGGCGGAAAGCTGCCGGATATATCCTATGACACATTGGCCAAGAGCCTGGAAGCCATTGATGAAAAGCTGGGCGGGCTTGGCGAATCCATTGTCGATCTGACGGCATAAAAATTTTAGCAAACACCTGGGAAAGCAAACTCTCTGCCTTGGGTACGGCCCGTATCATTCACGGCATCCCCAACCGTAATGCTGCGCTTCATGATTTTTCAAAATTGGTGGCGGCCAGGGAAGCACCCATAAGCGATCACACCCTGGATTTGCATCAATTTCATGGTTTTTCCTCTTTCAATATATTAAATTTAAAGTGAGTTTTGTTTATAAATTTGATATTTATAATACGGGGGAGGGGCATGTTTCTCTATAGGCGATCCCTTGATCCGTATACTTAATGGTTTTCCTGTCAGCACCTCCTGATTTTTAAATGATTGGACAAAAAACAAGTTCTTGGACATGCAGACGAAATCAAAAAAATCATCTGGCCAACTGGTAAAAAGAATTAAAGAGTTGGAAGATATGATGGCGTTGGGCAAAAATCTTTTCAAGAATGTTTTAAACTATATTCCGGATCTTATTTTCATTAAAGATGAAAAACATAGATGGATATTTCTTAACGATGCGTTTTGCAATGCCGTGGGACAGAACCGGGAAGACCTGATTGGTAAAACCGATTTTGATTTGCACACAAAAGAGCAGGCCCAAATTTTCTGGGAAAAGGATGATTTAGTATTTGAATCCAATGAAACAAACATCAATGAAGAATCGTATATCAATTCCAAGGGCGAAAAACGCATCATTTTGACAAGTAAAGCTTCTTTTACAAGTGAAAGCGGTAAAAAATATCTGATAGGCGTCTCCCACGATATTACCGAAAGAAAGCAGGCTGAAGATGAACGTGAACGGGTGATTTACGAATTACAAGAGGCCTTGGCAAGGGTAAAAACATTATCCGGATTGTTGCCGATTTGTTCGTCATGCAAAAAAATCAGGGACGATGAAGGTTATTGGAACAGTTTGGAAAGCTATATTGAAGAAAATACCGAAGCAATGTTCAGCCATGGCCTTTGTATGGAGTGCTCGGATGAACTCTATGGCGACAAGGCCTGGTATATCAAGTCCAAAAATAAAAAGAAAACCTAGCGGGCAATTATAGGGGGGCTGGGATTGGCCAGCCGTCCGGCCCAGTGGAAGAAGAGACACGGGGGCCGGATTTTTACTTGACAATTGTCCCTCAGTTTTGAATAACGGATTCGTTCAGGTGCCTGTTGGGCATAATAGGGAACCCTGTGAAATTCAGGGACGGACCCGCCGCTGTAACCGGGGACAAGAGCTGCATGAACCACTGTGGGGTAACATACCATGGGAAGGGGCAGCTTGGAGGACGATCCGGAAGTCAGAAGACCTGCCTGGAACTTTAGGGCTGTTTACCGTGGTAAAGGGGCGGCCGCCGATCTTGGAGAAAAAAAGGGGATCCCCGGATCAAGCATGATTGGTCCGGGGATTTTTATTTTGCGCCGGGCCGGTCTCATCATTCTGCCAATGAAAGGAATGTTTGATGGACCTGCGTTTGAATATATGCCGCCAAAAGGGCGGCGTTTTTCAGGCCTTTTTACTGCTTCTGATTCTCCTGGGCCTGGCCGTTGCCGGGCCGGGCCGGGCCGCTGAGATCAGGGACAGCCTGGACAATATTGTTCAACTGAATCACCCCCCTGAAAGAATTGTCAGCCTGGTGCCCTCTGCCTCGGAGATCCTGGTGGCCATCGGCGCCGGGGACCGGCTGGCCGGGGCCACCTACCACGACCTCACCCTGAAGGGGGCGGCCGGGCGGGGGCTGGCCGGCGGATTTTTTAATCCCTCCCCTGCCCATATCAAGGGCTTGAATCCGGATTTTCTCATCCTTTCCCCCCTTCACAGGGAGATGGCCCAAGAGTTCAGGGACGCCGGCATCCCGGTGTTCTTTTATGCAACCGGACGGCTGGATGATGCCTGGGACCTGATGGCCCGGCTGGGAGAAATTGCGGGGCAACAGGCCGAAGCTGCCGCCCTGATCAAAAAGAACAAAGAAGAACTGGCCCATATCCGGGCCAAGCTGGACAAGGCCGGTGCTGTTCCCAAACGGGTGATCCGCCTCATGGGCCGGGACCGGGTCATGACCCCGGGCAAAGGGTCCTTCCAGAATGATATGATCCGGGCGGCCGGCGGCATTGCACCGGATTTTACGGCGCCGGGTAAAATCGTGGACGTGACCCTGGCCCAGTGGCGGGCCTTTGATCCGGAGGTCATTTACGGGTGTGAGCCGGACCGGGCCGTGGCAGAAAGATTCTTTTCAACGCCCGGGTGGAAGGATGTCTCCGCCGTAAAGAACGGCCGCATCTATTACCTGCCCTGCGATTTAACCTGCCGGGCCTCTGCCAGGACCTCCTCTTTTGTGGCCGGGCTGGCCTCCATGATTTACACCCACGAATTCGCCGATGAAAAGAATTTCGTCCACCCGGTGGCCGGGATTGACCGGCGGCCCCTTCCTCCGGCGTCCGGCAAGGATCCGGCCGGGGAGCTGGACTATGTGGCGGCGGCCGCCATTGTCCGCTCGACGATTTTGGATTTTCAGAACAAGACCCTGGTCATTGACCTGAAACGGCCCATGGCCGTGGTGTCCACCCTGGAGGGACTCCGGGAGGATATCATTACCGTGGGCAACCATTACTCCCCGCCCCCCACCTGGCTCCCGGGCCACACCCGGTCCATTGAGGAGAACCGCAGCGACATCCTCAGGGCCATCGGCCGGAAAAAGGAGAATACAGCCTTTCTCATGACAGGGGCGGACATGGACCATATCTCCGTCAATACGGTTTCCTTTAAGGAGATGAAGGTCACGGCCCTGGTCACGGCCGGGGTGGTTTCCAATGCCATGCGCATGGCCGAGGACACCGGGCTCTGGTATGAACCGGGCACCATCAACATCATCATCATGACCAATATGACGCTCAGCCCCCGGGCCATGACCCGGGCCGTTATAACGGCCACGGAAGCCAAGAGCGCCGCCCTCCAGGATCTGGACATCCGGTCCGCCTATACCGGCCGGACCAACATGGCCACGGGCACGGGCACGGACAATGTCCTGGTGGTCCAGGGGGAGGGCACCCCCATCGACAATGCCGGGGGCCACAGCAAGATGGGGGAACTCATCGCCAGGGCCGTCAACGCCGGGGTGAAAAAGGCCATTGAGAATCAGAACGGCCTGGTTGCCGGCCGCCATATTGTCCAGCGGCTCAAGGACCGCAAAATCAGTATCTATCAGCTGACCTCGGGGGCCCAGTGCGACTGCCGGGAGAAGAAAAGCGAATTTTCCGCCATGGTGGAGCACCTCCTGCTCAACCCCGAGTATGCAGGCTTTCTGGAAGCGGCCCTCAGCCTCTCCGATGCCTGGGAAAAGGGGCAGATAAAGAATTTAACATCCTTTGACCGCTGGTGCGCCCAGGTGGCCGCCAGGATCGCCGGCCGGGAGGGTGTCAGGGTGGAATCCCTGGTTACGGACAAGGCGATTCCCCCGGTGATCCGCAAGGCCCTGGATGCGGTGATGACCGGGGCCAGAATCCGCATGGGAGAATAATAAAATGAAAAAAAGTTTAACCGGTATCATCTGTTTGACCCTGACCGTCTTCCTGGCGGCCGCCTCCGGCCGGGCGGAAGAACCGCCGGCCCGGCGGGTGGTTTCCCTCTCCCCCATTATCACGGAGACCATTTACCTGCTGGGGGCCCAGGATGCCCTGCTGGCCAACACCAGCTATTGCAATGTGCCCCCCGAGGCAGCGGAAAAGGAAAAGATCGGCTCGGTGACCCATGTGAATGTGGAAAAGATCATCAGCCTCTCCCCGGACCTGGTCATCACCTCGGCCCTGACCCGGGAAAAGCAGATTATCATCCTTAAAAAACAGGGGATCCGGGTCATGGAAATCAAGAATCCCAAAACCTTTGATCAGATGTGCGATCTCACCCGCCAGATCGGCCGGGCCCTGGGCAGGTCCGGGGAAGCCGACAATATAACCGCCGGGGCCGGAGACCGGGTGGCGGCCATCCGGGACCGGGTGGCGGGACTCCCCCCCCGCCGGGTCTTTATCCAGATCGGGCTCAAGCCCCTGCACACGGTGAATAAGGAGCTGTTCATCAATGAATTCATCCGCCTCTCCAACGGGGTCAATATCGCCCAAGACCAGCCCTCGGGGATATACAGCCGGGAGCAGGTGATAAAGGAGAATCCCGATGTGATTCTGGTGGCCACCATGGGCAGTTCCAAAAAGGCGGCGGTGCAGGAAAAGAAGCGATGGATGGGCTTTGCCTCCCTGAGGGCCGGGAGCAACAATGAGATCCATGTCCTGGACCCCGAACTCATCTGCAGCCCCACACCCGTCAGCTTTGCCCAGGGCCTGGCCCGGGTGGCATCACTCATCCATCCCGAGGAACACAATGGCCAATAAACCCGCATCCTGGACCCTGGTGACGGTGCTGCTTTTGATCCTCCTGGCCCTGGCCGCCGGCATCTCCCTTTCCGTGGGGGCCGCCGGCATCAGGGTGGCCGAGATTCCCGGTATCCTCATGGCCGGCCCGGGCAGCGCCGAATACGGCATCCTCACCGGCATCCGCCTGCCCAGGACCCTGCTGGGCCTGGCCATGGGCGGGGCCTTAGCCCTGGCCGGCACCCTGCTCCAGGGCATGTTTAAAAATCCCTTGGTGGAACCCTACACCTTGGGGATCTCCGGGGGGGCCTCCCTGGGGATCTGTGTGAATATCCTTTTAAAGCTTTACACCCATATGGGCATCATTGCCTATCCCCTTTCCGGCTTTGCCGGGGCCAGCCTGGTGATCATCCTGGTTTACGGCCTTAACCGCCGGACCCGGTATATCAAATCCAACCGGATGCTGCTGACAGGGGTGATGATCTCCTATGTGGCCTCCTCCCTGGTCATGCTGCTCATGGCCCTGGCCGAAAGCGACGACCTCCAGAACATCGTGCTCTGGATCATGGGCTCCCTGGACGAGCCCGACATGGACCTCATCCTCCTGGCCCTGGGCGGTTCCATCGGGGGGCTCTTTCTCTCCTATTTTTTCTGCCGGGACCTCAACGGCCTCCTCCTGGGAGAGGAGGAGGCGGCCAGCCTGGGAGTGAATACCTCCAGGACCAAAAAAGGGGTGTTTTTCATTGCCTCTTTTCTCACGGGGCTGTCGGTCTCCGTGGCCGGGGTGATCATGTTTGTGGGGCTGATTGTTCCCCATTTCATGCGCATGGTCACCGGTCCCGACCACCGGATCCTCCTGGTGGCCTCATACCTCGGCGGTGCCGTATTCCTAATGCTCTGCGATGTCCTGGCCCGGACCGTCATCGCCCCCCTGGAACTGCCCGTGGGGGTGATCACCGGTATCATCGGCGGGGTGGTCTTCATCTGGGCCATTTCCAGGAAAAAGGGGGAAATATGAGCCCCGTATTGGCGGTTGAAAACCTGGACCTGGCCTTCGGCCCCCGCCGGATCCTGAACAATATCAGTTTTGACCTTAACCCGGGGGAAATCGTCTCCATCATCGGGCCCAACGGGGCCGGCAAGACCAGCCTGGTCAGGGCGGTGTCCAAACAGCTTGACCCCGCTGCCGGCAGCATCCGCCTCATGGGCCGGGATATCCGGTCCCTGGACAACGCCGGCCTGGCCCGGCAGATGGCCGTGGTCCGCCAGACCCTGGATCCCCTGGCCATGGAGGTGGAAGCCTATGTGCTTCTAGGGCGGCTCCCCTTTTTCAAGCCCCTTCAGTTTTTTGACACCAAAGGGGACAGGGAACTGGCCCGCAAATATATGGACGTCACCGGCATCGGTCACCTCGCCGGTTCCTCCATGGACCGGATCTCAGGGGGCGAGCGCCAGCTGGCCGCCCTGGCCCGGGCCCTGACCCAGGAACCGGCCCTTCTGGTGCTGGATGAGCCCACTGCCCACCTGGACATCACCCATTCGGCAAAGATCCTGGAATTGATCTCCGGGCTGAGGCATGCCCTGGGACTCACCGTGCTCATGGTCATCCACGACCTTAACCTGGCGGCGGAATACTCCGACCGTCTGGTGCTGGTGAGCAGGGATACAGGCAGCCTCCATGCCGTGGGCACCCCGGAGGCGGTGCTGACCCGGGAGAATATCCGGGCCGTCTACCATACCCGGGTGGAAACCGCCCAAAACCCGGTGTCCGGCAAACCCTGTATTTTTCTGGCCCGGGACAACACCCCGCCGGTTAAGACGAAAGGAGAATGATATGGAATTAAAATCCCTGGTCCTGGGACTGGTCATGTCCATGGGGGCCTTTGCCCTGAAAAGCGGGGCCGGCATGGGCTATCTCATGGCCGACGGCCGGAAGTGGCCGGTGCAGGCCGGCCGCACCCTGGCCTTTGCCGCCGGATACGGGGCGGTTTTCCTCCTCTCCTGGGGGATTCTTTCCCATGTGGACCTCACCGCCCACCTGGCGGATTTCACCCTGCTGTTTAAATCCGGAATGACCCTCCACCTCATCCTGGCCGTCCTGGTCATGGCCTGGGGGGCGGGGCTCCTTGGGGCCGCCGGAAAGGGGGGGGATGAGGGTCAAATACCCGGGCCGCCTGATGCTCAGCCATCTAATGCCCGGCCGACCAAAGCTTGGCCCTCAAGGGCCCGGCCCTCCCGGGCCTGGATGGCCCTGGCCGTTCCCTGTCCGGTATGCTTTGCCGTGATTCTGCTCAGTTCCGGGTTCCTGGCCGCCCTCTACCCGGGGCAGACCCGGGTATTTATCTGGCTCTATCTCGGGTTCGTTTCTTCCGCCATCGGGGCGGCCCTCCTGGTATCCCGGGCCGCCCGGGGCCGGGCCGAAAACCTGCTGGGCACCATCATGGTCTATATTTCAGGATACTTCATCCTTTCGGTGCTTCTGGTGCCCCAGTGGGCGGACCTGGGACGGATTTACCGGATCAGCCTCTCCCATTCAGTTGGGGCGGCGGGGCCGGCCGTTTCATGGGCCGGACTTGTGATACTCATTTTACTGGCATTCTGCCTGGGATTTTTCCGGGCGCCTGAAAAGGAACTCATTTAAATGCAGATACTCGCCCTTTTAAAAACCTTTATCTATCTCATCGCCTCATCCCTTTTTCTCCCGGTGCTGGCAATCCTCTCCTGCCTCTTTGTCTGGATGGTTATCCATGCCGGGGGATTTTTCCGGCAGTGGCTGGGCCGCCGCCGGCTTGCAAAAACAGACTGCCTGCCCCAAAAAATTATGGCGGGCGAAGCCGAATCCTGTCTGCCGCCCCGGGTCAGCCGGGCGGCCCGGGCCATTGCAAAAGACCCGGAGCCGGTGCGGGTGACCAACCTTTTGAGGGACACGGAGCACGGGATGTGGAAATCCCTGGATCCCTTGAAAATCATCATCCGGGTGGGGCCGGGGCTGGGCCTCATCGGCACCCTCATCCCCATGGGAACCGGCCTGGCCTCCCTGGGCCAGGGGGATTTAAGCCAGTTGAGCCGGGACCTGGTGGTGGCCTTTACCACCACGGTGGTGGGCATGGCCCTGGGGCTGGCCGCCTACTGCCTGTTCACGGTGCAGCGGCGGTGGGTGGAGCAGGATGTGAAAAATATCCAGCTGGCCGCAGAACTGCTGGCATCGGGTGCCGCCGCTGAAGCAAACGCCGCAAACCCAGCCAAAGCAGCGAATGCAGGCAAAGCACCGAAAGCGGGGACCGGGGAACGCCGACCCGGAAAACCGGAGAACGCAAATGCGATATCTTAAGCCGGCCCAGGACAGGGGCAGCGGACTCTCGGACAACGATCCCCTCAGCGGGGTGGCCAACCTCTTCGACCTGGGGCTGGTGTTCATCGTGGGACTGCTCATCGCTTTATTCGGGGCCTACCACCTGGAAGACCTGCTGTCGGAGAACTCCGAATTCACCATGGTCAAGCAGAACCAGGACGGCACCATGGAAATCATCGCTAAAAAGGGAAAGAAAATCGACGCCATGCGGGTGACCGAGGAAAAGGCCAAGGGCCGTGGCCAGCGCCTGGGCACCGCCTATAAGCTGGCTGACGGATCAATGATTTATATACCGGATACTGCCCATGAAAACTAAATTTCTGATTTGGCTGGTGTTGCTGGTTGTCCTGCCCATTCTGCCCGCCGGGGCAGCGGACCGGCCGGACATGGTGCTCATGGTCCTGGACCAGAATGCCTATGTGGTGGATCGTGCCGTTGAAAAATTAAAACAGGACCTGGATAGGGATCTGGATGTCCGGGTGGTGACGGTGGCGGATATCGCCCAGAAGCTCGATGAAACCAAGGCGCTCACGGCCGGCGCCCCCGTGATCGTGGTGGATGTCATGGGCCGGGAACTGAAGCAGTTTGTAACGGATCACGTGGATGCCACCGCCAAAACCGTCTATGCCCTGAGGGGATCCCTGGACGACGAAACGTTGAAGAAACAGGGACTGATATTCGATCCCGAGGTGGCGGAATATTTCCGCCATTTGACCCTTGAAAATGTGGAGAACATGATTCGATTGGTGGGGGCCCGCCACAAGGATGGCGCCATCTCCTACGGCCCGGTGAAACCCATCATCTCCCCGGGCCTCTTCCATCCCGATGCCCCGGCCCTGTTCACCGATGTCCGGGCCTACCTGGACTGGCAAAACGCCCAGCCGAACTATGATTCCGGCCGCCCCTTTGTCGGGCTGGTTTTTTTCACCTCCTTTTTAAATCCCGGCCAGCGGGCCCCTGTGGCCGCCGCCATCCGCCGCCTGGAGGCCGAAGGCTTCAACGTCCTGCCCTGTTTCGGCCGGGAGCGGGATATCTTCAAAAAATTCCTTTTGGACGGCCAGGGCCGTTCCCGGGTTCGCCTGGTCCTGGCCTGGTCCTTTAAATTCTACAACGCCCTGACCCCGGAACTGGCCGAGCGGGTCGAACAACTGGATGTGCCCCTGTTCTCGGGTATCAGCCTCTATAAAAATACGGTCTCCCAATGGCGGGAAAGCCCCCAGGGCATCGACACCCTGGAGGTGGCCTGGTCCGTGGCCGTGCCCGAGCTGTCCGGGCTCATCGAACCCACGGTGCTTTCGGGCAAGGAGAAGGTCCTGGATCCTGAAACCGGCAAAACCCATTTTCAATCCCTGCCCGTGGATGAAAATTTTGACCGCCTCATCCCCAGGATAAAAAAATGGCTGGTTCTCCAGGATAAGCCTAACAAGGATAAAAAGGTGGCGGTGATGTTTTACAACCACCACCAGGGCAAGCAGAATGTCGGGGCCTCCTACCTCAACGTATTCAGGAGCCTGTCCCGGATTCAGGGGGCCATGGAAAAGGCCGGATATTGCACCGGCGATCTCATGTCCGAAGCGGAAATCAAGGATTTGATTCTCACTTCGGCCCGGAATATCGGCACCTGGGCCCCGGGCGAGCTGGACCGGCTCCTTGAGGGGGGCCGGCTGGTCCATTTGCCCAGAAGCGAGTACCTGAAATGGTTTGAGGCCCTGCCCGAAGATTTCAAGGCCAGGGTGGTGGCGCAGTGGGGACTGCCGGAGGCGTCCAAAATCATGGTCAAAGGCGATGATTTTATTATCCCTGCAGTGGAGATCGGCAACCTGGTGCTCCTGCCCGAGCCGGTCCGAGGCTGGGGGGACGATCCCGACAAGCTTTACCACAGCGACACCCTCTATCCCCACCACCAATACCTGGCCGCCTATCTCTGGCTGCAGAAAAAGTTCAAGGCCGACGCCATGATCCACCTGGGCACCCATGCCACCTATGAGTGGACCCCGGGAAAGCAGGTCGGCCTCTCCCCTTCCTGCCCCCCCGAGGTGCTGATCACGGACATCCCCAACCTTTATCCCTATATCGTGGATGATGTGGGGGAGGCCATCCAGGCCAAGCGGCGGGGCCGGGGGGTGATGATTTCCCACCTTACCCCGGTGCTGAAACAGACCGGGGATTACGGGGAATACAGCCGCATGGCCGACCTGGTGAACCAATACCAGCAGGCCCGGGCCAAAAGCCCGGCCCTGGCCGCTGAGAAATACAAGGCACTCATGGCCCTGGCCGGCCCCACCGGGATCCTCAAGGATCTTGAAGCCGAAGGAATGACCCATGGGGCGGGGCCCGCCGGAAACAGCCCCGCGGCAGACAGCATTTCGGAGGCGGCGCAGGAGGAAATGGTCCATCTGCTGGGGCATTATTTGGAAGAGATCCGGGAAAACCTCATGCCCTTCGGGATGCACACCTTCGGCCAATCCCCGGACCCGGAGGCATCCAGGGAAATGACGGCGGCGATATGCAAACTCAATTCCGGCGAGACCCCGGAAGGGATTTCAAAGAAACTGGCCCGGTCCGGCCCGGCGGAGCTGGAGGCCTTGATCCGGGGGCTTGACGGACGTTTTGTCCCCCCCGGTCCGGGCAATGACCCGGTGCGCAACCCGGGCGCCCTTCCCACGGGGAGAAATCTCTACGGCTTCAACCCGGGCAAGCTGCCCAGCCCGGCGGCCTGGGAACTGGGGAAAACGGCGGCCCGGCAGATCATCCAGGATCACATGGACAAGCAGGGCAGCTGGCCCAATAAGGTGGCCGTGGTCCTCTGGGCCGTGGAAACCCTGAGGAACGAGGGGGTGAACGAATCCACCATCCTCTATCTCATCGGGGCCAAACCCCGGTGGTCCCCATCGGGACGGGTGCTGGGGGTTGATATCATCCCCGGGCCTGAACTGGGCCGGCCCAGGATCGATGTAATGATCAATGCCTCGGGCCTCTACCGGGATGTGTTCCCCGAAAAGCTAGCCTTCATCGACAAGGCCATCCGCCTGGCCGAAGCCCAGACCGACGTGGAAAATCTCATTGCCCGGAATTCCGCCGCCGTCAAAACCCGGCTCATACGGGAGGGCATGGACGAAAAAGAGGCGGAAAAATTGTCCCGGTTCAGGGTCTTTTCCGAGCGGCCCGGGGCCTACGGCACCGGTGTGAGTGAAATGGCCTCCAACTCTGCCAAATGGGACGACCCGGACCGGGTGGTGGATGTATTCCAGAACCGCATGGGGTTTGCCTTCGGAGACGGGGCCTGGGGCGTTCCGGCCAAGGCGGGGCTCCGTGCCCAGCTGGCCGGGGTGGACGTGACCGTCCAGTCCAGCTCCTCCAATGTTTACGGCCTCCTGGACAACGACGATTTTTTCCAGTACCTGGGGGGGCTGTCCATGGCCGTGCGCAAAGAATCGGGAAAGGCCCCCCAAACCCTGGTGACCCGGCAGAAGTCCGCCGGCCGGGTGGGGGTGGAAGATGCGGCCAAAAGCCTGGGCCGGGAGATGCGCTCCCGCTATCTCAATCCCAAGTGGATACGGGGGATGCAGGCCGAGGATTATGCCGGTGCCAAGGCCATGGCCGATTATGTGGAATACCTCTGGGGCTGGAACATGACCAATCCGGAAAAGGTGGACAAAGCCAAATGGGAGCAGACCTTTGCCGTTTACGTTGAAGACAAGCACGATTTAAATATGAAAGAATTTTTCGACAAGGCATCCCCCTGGGCCTTTCAGTCCATCACCGGGAGGATGCTGGAGACCCACCGCAAGGGCTACTGGCAGGCCGAAGACAAGGTGCTCAAAAAACTGGCGGCCCGGTATGCCGTCTCAGTGGTGGAAAAAGGGGTGGCCTGCTGCGACCATACATGCAATAATCCCATGCTTAACCAGATGGTTATGTCCATTATTTCCATTCCCGGTGTCCTCAGCCCGGAGATGGCCGAACAATTTAAAATCGCCGTGGAGCAGGCCGCCCAAAAATCCCTGGAAGACCAGGTAAAAGAGCGGCAGGAACTGCTCCGTCAATTGTCGGCCCCGGCCAAAGAGGCCGCGCCCCGGAAAACCGACAACGGGGCAAAGCAAGCCGAAGTGGAAGGCTTTAAGATGGAAAAGATGAATCAAGCCGATGACCGCACCCAGATGACCTCCTCGGGCATGGAATGGACGGCCCTGGCAGGTGTGGTGCTCATCATGGCCCTGGCCGCATTCGGGGCAAGAAAAAAAGGAGAATGAGATGAAACGAATGATGCATGCGAGTTTCTTTACCCTGTTCACTCTGATGTTAACCCTGGCCCTGTGCCAGCCGCTCCAGGCCCAGGCGGGCAGCAATAATGAAAAAGAGGGTATCCAGGCCGCCGCCACCTGGCTGGACCTGGTGGACAGTGGGGCCTACGGCCTTTCCTGGGCCGGTGCCGGCAAGGTGTTTAAAGCCGCCGTCAGCCAGGGGCAGTGGGACAGCACCGCCGCCGCCGTGCGGGGCCCCCTGGGAAAATTGGTCCACCGGAAGCTTGATTTCCATCAATTGTCCGACACCCTGGCCGGGATGCCCGACGGGCTATACCTGAGCCTCAGGTACATGACGAAATTCGAAAAAAAGGCCCATGCCCTGGAAACCCTCACCCTGGTAAAAGAGGATGACGGCGTTTTCCGGGTCATCGGCTATTTCATCAAATAATCGCCCGGCCGTATTTCGTGGGGTAGAGGGGAAAGTCGATTGGGGGCCCACCCAGGTCATTCTACCTGGCTGTTAAACAGAAAGCCCCCCATTTTTGAACTGAGCATATGCAAAAGCAGGGCGGCAAAAGCGGCCCTGCTTTTTATTTTCAATCCCCTTACCTGGGAAGGCCGTAGGTGCCGTCGGCAATTTTCCAGCTGCCGCCTTCTTTGACCAGGGTCAGGATTTCGTCCAGTTTGTGTTCATCCTGCAGGCTGAACATATCAGCCATGATTTTGTAGAAGGAATTGATGTTCCGTTCCTTGATGCCGGTGATCAGGACCTTGGCCGTTGTATCATCGGAATGGAGGACCTCGGTTTTAATATCCGACAGGCACATTCTATAGTAGCTGGTCTTGTATCCCTCTTTGACCGCCCTTTTTTCAAGCCGGTCAAAGTAGACTTCCATGGTGTTTTTATCGTCTTCGGTCACCTTGGCCTCTTCGGACAGGAAGGCCTCCATGCCGGGGTCCTGCATGAAAAAGGCCTTGCTGAAATCCACTGCCACCTCTTCGGGTGACGCGGCAAAAGCGGCGGATAAGTTGATGCAGAGCCCCAGGACCAGGGCGGTGACAGCTAAATAAAGGGTGCGGGTGGTTTTCATATGGTATATCTCCTTTTGTATCCATATTTTATGGTTTGTCGGGCGCCAAGCCTGCGCCCGGTAAAAAAGTGGAGAATATACCAGAAACCCGGGATAAGGGCAATGAAATGCGGTTTCCCTGAACGGGCTGCCTGACTGGGGGAGCGCAGGCCCCTGTTCCGGCTTGAAAGCGGCCGTCTTTGATTGAAGTCCCCGGCCCTATTTCACCGGGTCCAGGGCATAGATGGGGGCCGGAAGCTGTTCCGTGGTAACAAAGATCCGCCCCGATTCATGGTCGATGCACAGGGCCTCCCGCTGGATCAGTTCCCCGGTTTCAGGCAGGGGCAGGGGGATCAGCTCAGGCGGGGATTGAACCGCCTGGTCCCAGTCCCGGCCCGGCTGGCGCCTGAAAAGGTAGGCATGCTTATAGGTGAGGATGACAAGGGTGGCGCCGTCGGCTGAGATATCCATGGCCGTGGGCCAGGACCTGTATTTCCCGTATTTTTCCTTGAGGTCCGCCGGGGTGGGCTGGGGAAGGGTCTCGATCCTTGCAATGGGTTTTGCCCTATACACCCTGTCCTTGTTTTCAATACCCCGGGGCGGAAGAACCAGGGGGAGTTCATAAAGGGTCGGATATTTTTCCCGCTTGCTCAGCAGTAAAATCCTTTTGTTGGGGCTGTCAACGGCCACGGCCTCACAGTCCCGGGGCCCGTCTTCATACCTGAATTGCATCTGCCAGCCCAGGGGCAGCGGCTGGGCTTCCCCTTGGGCGGGGTCCGGCTCCCTGACAAAGAAGAGGGTGCAGACCTCCCTCTGTGCCCGATTGTCCCCCACGTCGGCAATGACCAGAAAATTTTGGTCCCCGTGGCTGAAGCCGGAGAGATCCTCCCAGTCGGTATTTTCCACCCCTTGAACGGAATGTTCGCCCAACAGCTGACCGTCCGAGGATACCAGGTACAGGTACGGGCGGTTGCCGCTGTCATTGACCATCCACAGCCCCTTTTCTTTCCGGCGGGAGGCACAGAGTCCGGAGATTTCCTGGATCCGGCTGTCCGACATGGCGCCGCACTTAACCGCCTCACTGTAGGGTGCATGTTTGAGCGGGGTTTCTTTTCCGGCTGCGGTGCCGGCGGTCAGCATCAGAAAGGTGCAGAGAATGATCTGTTTTATTAATGTGGGTTTCATAAGAGATCTCTTTTATCATGGACCATTCCCGGGATCAAGCGGCCAGCACCGCCCCCAGGGCCACGGTGAACTGGGGGGCTTCGGTCACGTGGATATCGCAGAGCAGGGCGTCCTCCAGGCTGTAGATGAGCCCCTGGTTCATGGCCGGGCCGCCGTCGGCAAAGACCGCCTCTTCCAGGGGGGAGGCGCCGGCCAGGTTGGCGATGCGCCGGGCCACTGCATTGTTGATGCCCTGGATAATGGCGCCTTTGGCAACGTCCTGGGCCATCAGGGAGACGATTTCACTTTCGGCGAATACGGCGCAGGTGGCGTTGATGGCCGCCGGGGCCGTTCCTTCATCCGCGGCAAAATCATCCAGGGGGGTGTCCAGAATCCGGGCGGCCATTTCGAAAAAACGGCCGGTGCCGGCGGCGCATTTGTCATTCATGCGGAAGTCCGTTACCCGGCCTTCCCGGGAAAGGGAGATGATTTTAACATCCTGTCCCCCGATGTTGATGAGGGTCCGGGCCCGGCCCTGGGTCAGAAAATGGATGCCTGCGGCATTGGCGGTGATTTCATCCACCACATGGTCGGAGTCGGGGATGAGGTTTCTGCCGTATCCGGTGACACAGGTCTTTTCAATATCGTCCGGGCCGGCACTAAGGTCCTTGAGCCCCTCCCGGATCAGTGCCTCCACCACCCCGGACTGCCCCGGGCGGGTGGGGGTCACCTTTTTCCACAGGATGCGGGTCTCCGGGGAGACAAAGACCATTTTGATGCCGGTGCTGCCCACGTCAATGCCGATTTTCATTTTATATTTCCTTTTTCTTTTAATTCAGGGCGGTTTCAATGGTTCGGTTTTCAGCCGCTGTCTCCGGCCCGGCGGCGATGCTCCTGCCGAAGGCCTCCAGCCGGGTGACGATATTCTGCTCATCGGATTTGACGTAATCGGTTTCGATTTTTAGAAACCGGATCCCTTCGGCCTTGAGCCGCTCTTCCGCCAGGCCGGCCTCCATGTCAAAGGGATGGCATCCCTTGAGCACATGGAAAACCACCCCGCGGATTTTGTTCTGCCGGACCTGGGCCACCAGCCGGTTCATCCGCCTGGCATTGTCGGCAAAGGTGGGGCAGGTGCAGGCCCGGTGGTGGCGGTCGGCCAGGGCCTTGATCAAACTGTATTCCGAATTGTCCCTAGGGGCGGTGAGCCCGGGAAAGACCCGTTCCATGGTGCAGATATCGTCGCCGGCAATGTGCATCCCCGCATTTTCAATGAGGTCCAGCATCTTATAATTGGGAAAAACAATGGGGCTGCCGGTGAGAAATACCGGAGGCCTGGTTTCGGCAGGTGCCCGGCTGCCGGCCATGTAGTCCAGGAGGGCCTGGTGCCAGGCATTGATGTCCATCAGGGAAAAGGCATTCATGATCAGGGCGAAGTGGGCGGCGGGGAGGGCCTGGGTCCGTCGCAGGGACAGGAGACGCTCAAAGGATGGGGCTGCCCTGTTGAATTCCCTGACCGCTGAAAGCAGGGCTTTGGGGCGAATCCGCCGGCCGGTGCGTTTTTCAACCCAGGTTTTCAGTTCTTTGACAGCCCCGGTCCAGCGCCGGGCCGCCGCCTCCCCCTCCCTCAGGTGGGGCAGTTCCATGAAATGGATGGGGGCGGTTTCCCGGAAGCCTGCCAGTTCAGGGAATTTGACCATCCAGTCACAGGTGGTGGGGACCACCAGGCTTAGGTCCTGTGCCTCCCCGGCCATGGCCAGCAGGCCGGCCATGGATTTGGCCATGGGGCAGGCCAGGGCGGGCAGGTGCCTGGGGGCCGTATCCGCCGTTGCAAAGGAGCCGCAGGCCAGCCGTGAATGCCCTATGCCGGCGGCGTGGAAGAGTTCGGGCGGGGCCTGGACGCACAATGAAAAAATCTTTGGGGCCAAAGCCCCCGCTGTTCTTTCCCTGAGGTCCGTGGAAGATTGGGTCAGCCGCTCCAGGAAGGGGGCGAGACCGGTCCGGTCCGCCGGGTCCAGGGATTCCGCCACGGCCCGGCATTCCTGGTCCATCTCCGTCCGGATTCTTTTCAGCAGCCTCTCCCGGCGGGAGGGTCTGGGGGATGGGGTCATGATTTTTTGCTCCATTTCCGGGTCTGGTATTCCCTGGAAGAGGTAAACAGGGGGAAGCCCAGCCATTTAAAGGTCAGGGTGGTGTCGGTGGGGCAGGATTCCGCGCAGCTCATGCAGCCCATGCAGTCCTGGGACATCACGTTCTTCTGCTTTTTTTCAAGGAAGGTGTCGGCAATGTCCACGGGGCAGATCCGTTCGCAGTTCCCGCACCCCGAACAGGTGGCCACATTTTTTTCAAACCGGACCGGGCTCAGTTTAGAGAAGAGGTGCATCAGGGCCAGCATGGGGCAGAACATGCAGAAAAACCGCTCCTTGAAAAAGATGCCCGCCAGGAATCCGCCGGTGAGCACCATGGCCGTCAGGGTAAACCCCATGGTCACGGCGTTGGTGAAGTCAATGTGGACATGGGAGAAATTGCCCTCGAACATGGGCAGGATCACCCGCCCCGGGCAGATCTGGCAAAAGGGCACCACCCAGTCGGGGTGGAGGCCGAAATTGGCCATGGACAGGGGGATGATGACCATCAGGGCCAGCAGCACGTACTTCACCGGTTTGATGGCCCCCCGCTGTTTCCGGGTCATGACCATGGGCCGGATCCCCAGTTTTTTCCGGATCCAGGTGAGCCAGTCCTGGAAGAGGCAGAAGGGACAGATCCAGGCGCACCAGAGTTTGGACAGGGGGGCGAAAAAGAGCAGAAAGAGCCCCAGGGGCCAGAGCATGTCCAGCACCGCCGGGGAGAATATCCGGTCAAAGGCGGTCTGCCACCCCACCAGGGGGCGCTGGAAGGCCATGAGATAGCAGTGGCCCGCGCAGCCCTGGACATAGGGGCAGGCAAAACAGGGCAGGGAACTGCCCAGGTGGATGCCCAGACGCTGGCCGTAGATGAGAAGGACAAAGAAGAGATGCTGGCTGATCTGCCTTAATCGTTCCACCATGGGCGCCTCCTTTTGATCAGTACCCAGCCGGTGAAAAGGCAGAGGCTGCCGCCCATGGCCGCCCACCCGGCCATGTGATTGTCCTGGGCGGTCCTGGACCGGTGGAGTTTGAGGGTATAGGATGCCCGGACCCTTTGGCCGCCGCCCACCCGGTCCGTAAAGATGAGGTCCGTAAAGACGATGTCCTGGCGGAAGGCCGCGGCCCCCTGCCGGTTGAGGTCAAGGTCGTGGGCGGGGATATGGGTGCCGTCCGGGGGCAGGGGCCGGAGGGTTTCCCTTTCAACCACCTTGAATCCGCCTTCAGGCGTTGTCTCCGAACTGTCGGGGCCCCCCTGCCGGAGACGGAACCTGAATGCCTGGCCGGTCTGGGGCCAGTAGCCGCCCCGGTCCGGGGAGAGGGCCACAAAGGGGAGGGCGGCCAGGGCCGCCCGGGCATCCTGCCCCGCCGGTATCCGTTCCGCCGGTGTCTTTGAATTCCCCCAGAGGAAAAAAACGGCCGAGGCCGTCAGGATCCGGTCCCCGGCCCGGCCAAAGGCGTATACCCGCACCAGCCGCCTGTGGGAGCCGGTGATTTTAATTATGCCGTTTACCGGTTTAATGGTGTAAAGGTTCGGGGCCTCCCCCTCCCGGAAAAGCAGGTGGATGCCTTTTGCATTTTCCGGGCTCACCAGTTCAAAGGTCTGGGAGGCCTGGCCGTTGATCTCCTTTTTGAACTCCAGGTAGCTGAAGTAGAATTCGGGCCGCTCCGGGAGAGGCTTCCCCGGGGCCGGGGCGGCAGGGGCCAGGACCAGGCAGAGAAGGGCCGCCATGAGGGCAAGGCCCCCCCGGCATGGGCGTATACATTTTCTTCCTGCTGCCATTTGTTAAAAACTCAGGCTCATGCCCAGCTCCAGCTTTATCCCGTCGTCGGGGTATCCGTAGTGGGCCGCGTAGTCCTTGTCAAAGAGGTTGTGGACATTGGCGAATACCACCCCCTTATTGCCCATCAGGGTGACCGGCCGGCTCAGCTTCACATCGGTGGTCAGGTAGGGATCCAGCCGTTCCGCCTCGGTGTTGTCATTGTCCGAGTATTGTTTGGAATACCCCCTTGTGGTCCATTCCAGCCGGGTCTTGGTGAAAATTTCGGTTTTGAAGATCAATTTTGCCGAATGGGCGGGGGCATAGCTCAGGTCTTTGTTGTTATCCTTGTTTTCCGTCTCCTGGAGGATATAGCTCAGCTCAATGCCGGTCTTGTCGGAGAGGGCGAATTTGGCAGCCGCTTCAATGCCCTGTTTATAAGCCCGGTCGATGTTTTCCGGCTCGCTGATATTGCTGCTGTCCCGCTGGTATTTGATCAGGTCATGGGAGTCGGTTCTGAACAGGGAAACCGAAAATTTGTGGCCTTCGGGAAAGCTGTGGTCCAGGCCCAGGCTCAGGGAGACAATTCTTTCCTTGTCCAGGTCCGGGTTCCCCCTAACCTGGTCCACGGCGCCGTGGCTGGGCTGGTAGAGCTGGCCGAAGCTGGGGATATGTTCGGTGTACCCGGCATTGGCCTTTACCTGGGTGGCCTTGGACAGGTTGAGGCTGGCCCCGGCATGGCCCCCGGGGGAAAAATCAAAGTCATTGGTATAGTCGCCCCGGGCCCCCAGGGTGTAAACCGCCGGTGCAGTGCGGATATTGTATTCGGTGTGGGCGGAGACCCGGGTTCTGTTGTGCTTGCCCGAGAGGGTGTGGTCCACCCGGTTGTGTTCGGCAAGCCCCCCGAATCTCAGTTCGTTTGTATTATCCCATTCCGAGAGGAAAAGGTCGGCCCCCATGCCGGCGGTGAGGGTGTCCAGTTTGGACGGGTCCCCGTTCTGGGCGGTTTCATCCAGCTGTTTCACGTCTGTCCAGGCCTTGAGGGTGTAATCTGTTTTGTCCGTAAATCCCTTGTATTTCATGTCCAGGCTGGCCTTTTCGTACCGCTGCCTGGCGCTGGGGGTGGGATTGTAGGTGGGGCCGGCAATGCCGTGGTCCGAAACATAGGCCTTGGCGTTGACCTGGAATTGCCTGCCCTCTTTTTTCCGGGCAAAACCCATGGTCAGGTGGGCCTGGTCCCTGTCGCTGTTGTCCCGCCGGCCGTCCTTGTGGGAGAGGCCGCCGGAGATTAGGAACTGGTTATCCCGGGTGTCCACCTGGCCGGTGGCGCTGAGGACGGCCAGGCCGTAGGAACCGCCGGCCACCCTTATTTTTCCCTTTTTCCCGGCCTTGCTGCTGGTCTTTTTCTGCCGGGTTTCGATATAAACGGCGCCGGCCGCGGCATCGGGCCCCAGCCACACCGGCACCGGCGGTTTGAACACGGTGATTTTTTTGACAATATCAATGGGGATGGAGCTGAGGTCCACCCCGCCGAACTGCATGGTGGCGGCGGGCCGCCCGTCAATGAGCACCAGCACGGCGCCGGAACCGCCCCCGCCCCGGATGGCGATGCGTGTGCCCAGGCCCCCTGCGCTGGGTTTGACATCCACCCCGGGCATGGCCCCGAGCACCTCCTGGACCTGGAGAAAATTGCGTTGTTCAATTTCCGCCGCCCCCATGCTCACCACCTGGGAGGGGTTCTGCCGGACAAAGTCTTCGATCTTGTCGCCCGTGACCACCACTTCGCCCAGATCCTGGGAGGGGGAGGGGCCGTGGCCGGCCACGGCCGTTCCCAGTCCCAATGAAATTCCAATGAGGGTGCATAAAATCAGCACCGGCCGTCTCACCCATCTGCCTTTTTCCATTTTTAATTTCCTCCCTTTGGCTGCCCCAGCAGCAGATCATAATCCACGCGGTCGTAAAAATCCTTTTTCCGGGTGTCCGAGGTGTCCAGGTCCAGGGTGCAGACTTCTCCCGCCTTTGCCCGTTCCAGGTTGAGCCGGCCGTGGATGCCCTTCATATGGGCGGTCATGGCCCGGCCTCCGCCGGCAGCGGCAACGGCAAGGCCATCGATGGTCCTGAGTTTTGCCAGCCGCTCATCCCCTTGGGACAAATCATTTTCCGAGAGCAGCACCAGGTCGCAGCCCAGTTTGGAAAGGACCATGGCCAGTTCCGGATGGCGCAGGTCGGCCATGGGGACCATGGCCAGGGCCGCCGGCCCGAAATAAAGCTGCCTGAAGGGGAATTCCCCCTTGTCCGTCATAAATGATTCCACCCCTTTTCCCGTCACCAGAACCGGAGCGCTCCGGCCGTCTTCCCCATCCATGGAAAGGGCAAATCCGCAGCGGCGGGAGGCGGCCAGATCTTTAAGTTTTTCCAGATCCAGGCTGCCTTCAGCCGCCCGGGGCAGGAGCCAGAGTGCGGTTTCCTTTGAGGGGTGGCCGGTGACCTGTTCTCTGATATGGTCAATGTCCAGGCCGGTGGACGGAGCGGTGATGCAGCGGACTTGCAGCCTGCCGGGTTCCGGCAGTTTGTAATATCGGGTCAGGTTTTCGGTCCAGGGATCCAGGTAAATCTGGCGGTAGTGGCCGACCTTCCGGCCGGCCAGCACCCTTTGGCGGCGGCCATTTTTTATTTTTCCTGTACGGTCCAGGGGGATGTCGGCGTAAAAGAGGGCGGAATCCTGGGCGCTCCTGGAGAACAAAGGGGCTCCGTCCGGACCGATCACCGCGGAAACGGACTGGGTGCAGTCCATGACCCGGTCTTTGCCGGTGCGGTTGCAGGCCGCGAGATATACCCCGTTCTCCATGGCCCGGGTCTGCCAGACATCCAGGGGGGAGACCAGGCCCGTGGGGGGCCAGTTGGCCGGCACCCAGATGAGGTCCGCCCCCTTAAGGGCCAGGGCCCTGGGGATGAGCCCGAAATAGCTGTCCGCACAGATGGCCACGCCGATGCGGCCCCAGGGGGTGTGGAATACATTCTCCTGGGCGGGGTCGCCGGCCCGGGCCCAGCGCTTCTCCCCGTAAATTTTATGGTAGCCCAGTATCATCTTTCCGTCCGGGGAGAAGACGGCCGCTGCATTGTAAAAGCTGTCGGTGTCCGGGTTCCGTTCCGGAAAGGTGATGCCGATATAGACGGCCAGCTCCCGGGCCAGGTCCCCCATCTCCCTGATATCCCTGTCTTCAAGGGTCCGGGTGAAGGGCCGGACATCCGCCCGGCAGGAAAAGGAGTACCCGGAGAGGGCCAGCTCGGTGTTCAGGATGAGTTTCGCCCCTTGGGCCGCCGCCTCCCGGTGGAGGGCTTTGAGGGCCTCAAGGTTTTTGGCCGGCTCTTTATAGGCCACCTTGAAATGGACCAGGGCGATTTTCAAAGCGGCGGTTTCTGCGGCCGCCGGATTAACGGCCATGAGCAAAACGGAAAACAGGGCCGCCAGGATCAGTCTGAATTTCATTTGGGGTTTCCTTTCTCTGTTTTGCTGGGGATGTAAATGACCCGGCCGTCCTTGAGCTGGTAGGCCGTGCCCAGTTCAAACCCTTCATCCCCGCCCACGGTGCGGTCCGTCACCTTTTTGACCTTCACCTCTTTCCCCTTTTTGGTGATGATCTGCCACTGGTCCTTCACCTTTTTCATCACCGTGATTTCGCTGTCTGGGTTGAAAAAATCCAGGACCTGGAAGGTGGCCATGAGCGACAGCAGCAGGGCCACGATAAAGACCAGGGCCACGTCAAAAAGGTTGGCCACCCCGGTCATGGGGTCCTGGTCGCCGGTTCGCCTCAGCCGGAGGGCCGGCCGGGAAGTCATCATGTATTTCATGCGGCTTTCACCCTTTTTAGTTCCCTGTGGTCTGTCCGGGTCATGGCTTCGGTGATCAGGTTGATATGGCGGAGGTCTTCCATGGCCCACTGCTCTTTGATGACGGAAAAGAAATGGGCGGATATGCCTAAAAAGAGCCCCACCACCGTGGTGGTGAAGGCCAGGATCAGGCTGGAGGAGAGCTGGGCCATGTTGCCCTGGGTCAGCCCGGCAAGCCCGGTTCCCATGGGGATCAGGGTGCCCATCAGCCCCAGGCTGGGGCCGGTGCGGACAATAAGGCGGATCCGGTCCACCTCCTTGAACAGCTCCAACTGGGCCTTCTGGTTGAGGGCCTCCACCCGTTCCGGGGTAAATTCATCGGCCCGGGCAGTGAGGAGGGAGAGGGCTTCGGCATAGGCCGTTACACGGCGGGGCAGCTCCCCGGCCAGTGCTTCGGGCAGTTTTTTTTGCGCCCGGATGGCGGCCATGGACCGTGCGACACCGGGATTCATCCGGCGGCGTTTGATCCATTCGGCGGCAAATCCGCCGGCATAGACCAGCAGCCAGATGCAGAGCAGGATCAGGCAGATGACCACCGGATAGAGCAATGCCGTTGATATGGTATATAAAACGGTTTGGCATGCGGGAAAAAGATTCAATGCATTTCTCCTTTTTTAAAATAAACCTTCAAAAAACCGATTCCGGCCAGCACCAGGCAGGCCCCTGCCAGGATCAGGGTGGCCCTGGGATCCACCTGGCCGGCCGGATTATTGGAAACCGCCATTGAATAGGCCGGTTTGATTTTTGGATAGATGGGGCTGATGAGCACAGTGGCCAGGAAATAAAGGGCGATCAGCCCCATGGCCCCGCCCAGAAAACCATTGTCAATGCCTTTTCTTCCCCTGAACAGGGCCAGAAGGGCCAGGGTGGCTGTGATCACGGCCCAGAACAGGGCGAAGAGCAGGGCCGTGGTGGCTGGGGCGGAGAGGCTGGAGAGGGAGAGGGCCAGGGTGAGGTTGAGCAGGATCACCGTGGCGCAGACCGGGCAGGGCAGCACCAGTAAAAGGCCGGCATGGGAGGGCCCGTGCCCGGCGCCCGGGGCCAGCAGCAGCTTCAGTCCCCAGAGCAGCAGTCCCAGGGCCACTGCCAGGTGAACGGCCATGCCGTACTGGATCAGATTGGCGATCCGGTCCAGATAGGCCATGAGATCCAGCCGGGTCACGGCCAGGTGAAGTCCGGCGAAGAGGACCAGGTAGACGGCCAGGGTCCCGAAAAAAAAGGCGGCGGCCGAGCCCCGGGAGACCCCTGGATTAAAAATTCGGGACCCCATCCCCATCCCGGCCTTGATGCCGAAGGAGAGGAAGGCCATGACCACCCCGCTCATCCACAGATGTTCAACCATCATACCTCCTTTTTCTTCCAGCCCAGGAAGAGCAGAGCCAGCCCCAGGCCCACGATGGCCATGACCATCCATGAACTGCCCGAGGAAGTCACCTGGGTTTTTTCGGCCTGCTCTTCCACCATTTCGTAGCCTTCAAGTTTTTTCTTATTTTCTTTGGCCTTTACCTTTTCCTCCTGCCGGTTTTTCTCCGATGCCTTTTCCAGGGCCTTTCTCATTTCCCGGCGGGCGGCCTCGTGCTCGGCCTGGGTTTTGCCCACGGCCTTGGCAATGGTCATTTTGAACTGCTCCAGCTCCTTGGGGGTGAGCAGCCCGTAGAGGGAGATAATGTTGGTCACGAATTTCTGGAGCATGGGGTTGTTGCAGGTGTGCTCGCAGCAGGCCACCCCCTTTTCAATGACGTTGAGGGCATAGGTTTTGGCCAGGTCCTTTTTCACTTCCTCCGGGGCTTTCCAATAGTCTTTCCGGTCCGCCTCCAGCATCCGGGCGGCCATGGACTGCCTGGCCCAGGGGTTGTGCGCGTCAAAGAATTTTTTGAGTTCCATCCCGTACTTGTCCTGGATATAGACTTCATAGATCTGCTGCCACTTGGCCCCGTCCACGGCGTAGGGGGTGACCACCTGCCAGCCCCAGAGGTGCTCGGCAAACCGGTTCATCTCCCGGGCGCCGGCGTAGTTGTCCTCTTTCATGCCCTCGATCCACTTGGGATTAAGGTAACGGGCCCGCAGTTCCCGGCCGATGGCGGTTTCAATGTCCTCCACAAAGGCGGCGTCCGGGTCGGCCTGGTTGGAGAGGACCACGTCTGGATAGTCCCCCTTCACCCGCTTCACGGCCAGGGCCAGCCCCCCCAGTTCGGAAAAGACCCCGTCGGTATCCAAACTTTTGAAAATATTGGAACTGCGGGTGTGCATGGTGACATCCACATCTTCCAGGTTTTTCTTGTATGCCGATTTCAAAGGCTTGCCCCAATGGCCCCTGCCGTAGGCAAAGGAGACGTAATTGATGAAGACGTCTGCGATTTCGTCGTCAGTCTCCCAGGTGCCCGAGGCCGGGATCAGGTCCTCGATGGTATTGCCGTAGGAGCCGGGCTCGTTGGAAAACACCCTCAGGGTTTTCAGCTTTTCCGCCTCGGATTCCCCGTACCCCTTTTCAAGGAGGGCGGTTTTAATCTTTTCATTGTGCAGGGCAATGAAGTTTTCCACATCCTTGAGCTGCCCCGCCTGGTGAACGGCCTCGTCCAGGAGCAGGATGAGGTTGGGGAAATTATCCCTGAACAGCCCGGATACCTGCATGTGGACATCGATCCTTGGCCGGCCCAGGACCTTGGCCGGCACGGCTTCCACCCCTTTGACCTTGCCGTTTTTATCCCAGACCGGGGTCATGCCCATGAGGTGGAGGGCCGTGGCCACCTGGGTGCCTTCGTTGCGCTGAAGCTCGATGCTCCAGAAGACCAGGCCGATTTTTTCGGGGAATTTGTTGTGCTCCTTTTTGTATTTTTCAATGAGCTGGTCGGCCTGCTCCTTGCCCAGGCGCCAGGCGTCCCTGGAGGGGACCTTGGCCGGGTCAAACCCGTAGAAATTGCTCCCCGTGGGGATGGCGTCGGGGTTGCGCAGGGGGTCGTTGGCCTCCCCGGCGGGCACGTAGCCGCAGGAAAGCGCGTTGACCAGGTGGTCGATTTCCCGGTTGCAGCGGCTTAATTTTTCCTTGGTTTGACTAAGATCCAGTTCCGGGTTCCGGTCCACGATCAGGTCTGCAAAATCATCCAGGGCATGGCCTTCGGGGGAGTCCCCAAAGGTGTGCAGGCCGTAGGGCAGGGTGGCCTCGTTGATTTCCAGCAGATAATGCTCCACCGCCTCCAGGGCGTCTTGGTCAAAATGGTCCAGCTTGAGGTCCTTCATCAGTCCCAGGGTCTCCACCATGGTGCTGATCCGCTCCATTTTTTTGGCGGCCAGCTCCGGGCTCTGGTCCAGGGTCTGGTTGTAGTTGGAGATGAGGTCGGCCAGCTCCGAATATTCCGCATAGGACCCGGCCTTTTTCATGGGGGGGATGAGGTAGTCGATGATCACCCCCCGGCCCCGGCGCTTGGCCTGGACCCCTTCGCCGATGTCATCCATCACATAGGGGTAGATATTGGGAATGTCCTGGATCAGGACCTCCGGGGAACAGGAGCGGCTTAAGCCCGCCTGTTTGCCGGGCAGCCACTCATGGGTGCCGTGGGTGCCTAAAGAGATCAGGGCGTCGGCATTGAAACCCTTGGCCAGCCATAGGTAGAAGGCCGTGTACTGGTGGTGGGGCCACAGGGTGGTGGAATGGTAGAGCTTGGTGGGCTCGTCGTGCCATCCCCTGGAGGGCTGGGGGGCCAGGACCACATTCCCCAGGGTGACGCAGGGGATGATGATTTCATTGTTTTTTGTCATCACCTTTCCCTGTTTTGGCGCACCCCAGTCTTTTTCAATGAGGCGGCGGTATTCCGGGTCCAGGCCGTCATACCAGCTTTTGTACTGGTCCATGGTCAGGCGTACGGCCCGGCCCCTGGCCAGGAGACTGTCCAGTTCCCCCGGGGCCCAGGAGCCGATGTTCCGCCCGGCGGAGAGGATGAGGTCCTGTATCTCCTTTTCCCCGGGAAGGTCGCCGGTGACGGTGTAGCCTTCGGCCTTGAGCCGGGCCAGGATTTTTTCAAGGCTTCTGAAGACATTGAGGTAGGTGGCCCCGATGTTCTGCTTGCCCGGCGTATGGTTCCAGAACATGATCACCACCTTTTTATCCTTGTTGGGCCGGGCCTTGAGGTTGAGCCAGGCCTTTACCCGGGTGATGAAAAAGTCCAGGTTTTTTTCAATGGGGGCGTAGGTGTACAGGGGGTTTCCGGTATTGGCATCGGACCGGGCGATTTTTCCGCCGATGGCTGAGGGTTCGATGAGCCCGAAAAATTCCGGATTGCTCATGGCATAGGTCACCTCCATTGGCCCTAGTCCCTGGAGATCCTTTTCCCACTGGGGGATGGTGAGAAAATGGACCCGCAGGGGATTGAGGATGGGCACATTGAGCCGTTCAAACATCTGCCGGGTTTTGTTCACATCGGAAGGGGAGAATTTAAAGGCCATGGAGGCCACAATGTCCACCCTGGATCTGGATTTCTCCGGGTCAAAGAAAAAGGTTTCAACGGCTTTGGAGGCAGGATATGAGTATACCGGCAGCACATTCATCCCCCGGGCTTCCAGTTTTTCCACCAGCATCCGGACCACCGCCCCGGTTTCTCCGGGATAGACATAGGTGTTCATCTCCGGGATGCCCACCCAGAAGCCTTGACTATTATACAGCCCGGCGGATTTGTACCAGTCCAGGTAGGCCGGAAAGGTGGTGAAGATGTCGGGGCTTTGGGGGTGGAAAATCCCCATTTTGGGGACGGACTGGGGGGCGTCATAGCTGATATCCATGGCCAGTTCCCGGTGCATGAGAAAACGGATCAGGCCGGCCAGGTTGTTCTGGGTCAGGGGCCTGGCATAGGCCTTGACCTTGGGGTCCGGGATGATCCGGTCCGGATTGCTGGGCACGGTGGAGAGGCCGAAGACCTTGGTGGTGTCAAAGGCCACCGTCTTGAGGGCATAATCCCTTAAACCTTTGTACATATCGTCCAGAATGATCACCCTGGACCGGGCAATGACCGCCGGATCAATGGCGCCCGCAGCCAGGTCTTCCTCGGTGAAGTAGAAGAGTTCCACACCGGAGGCGTCAGGGGCCTGGCGGACCTTGTCCAGGGCACGGCTGATTTTGTATGAATAGGAAGATCCGCCCAGAAAGGTGATGGTCTCCGGGGACTGGGCCGCGGCCGGGGCCAGGCCGGCCAGGCAGGCTGCAGCCAGGATCATGAATGGCAGAATGGATTTAAAGCAGGTGTTCATTGGCGGATTTCCTTTACAGATTCAATTCCCGCAATCATGGCCCCCAGGGCCTTGGCAAGGGGGGCGGGAATCTTGTGGGATGTGCAGGGGGCAGGGGCCGTTGCCCTGCCGCAGATTTTAAGTGTGACCGCTTTACAGGTCTCTTCCCAGAAGGGGCTTTCCCGGACCAGGTCCCTTGCCCGGGCGTCCGAAACGGCCAGGGCCGACTCCACAAAGGCGGCGTAATAGGGGCGGCCGAGCAGGGTTTCCAGCTCCCGGGTCAGGGCGCGGCCGGGCATCCGGGTCTCAAAGCAGCGGACCAGGGCCTCCAGGCTCATTCCCCGTTCGGCCAGCCGCTGGAAAATGTCCCGGCCCTTGAGGATGCCGTTCTGTCCGGCAATGGCCCGGGTCACCCCTTCATGGACCGCCTCGGCCATGAGCTGGGCGATTTTGCTGTGGCCCCCGGCATATTTAACCCAGGGGCCCCGGCCCTGGATGACCAGGATATTGTCCGTACCCGTGCCCGTGGCCGGGTTGGACCAGGGGGTATACCGGCTCCGGATGTCCAGGTCGGTGAGGGCCGCGGTTTTGGCCTCGGTCGCCGTGATCAGGGCCCGGGACATGGCTGCTGTGGACAGCTTCCGGTTGGTGCCCACAATGATATTGATGGTGCCGTGGGAAAAATAATAGCCCTTGTCCTTGGACAGGCGCATGGCGTTTCCCCTGACCCCGGCAGTGACCAGGGCCGTGACCGACAGGTCCTTGTAGGTTTTCTCGGCCAGGGCCAGGTGGTCCATGTCCGCCCCGGTCATGAGGGTGGTAAAGCCCCCCTTTGAAAAGCCCAGGTTGTTTTCCAGGGTTTCTTTGACCCGATCCACCCCGGTTTTCATGTGTCCCAGGCTGGCAGCCATGGGAATAAAGGTGTTGCCGCACCCTTCCTGGTTTTCCCGCAGCCCCTCAAAGGTGGAAAGGAGGGTCATGGGAGCCTTGAACCTCAGCACCAGGGATTTGTAAGGGGTGTCGGCAAGCCGGTGTTCCACCACCCGGGCCCTGTCCACGTAATCCAGGTCGACGGCCAGGGGGCGCCAGGACAGCGGGCGGTCCGCCGTGACGGCCCGTTTAGGGTCGGCAAAGATATCCGGATAGACCGCCGCGGCCAGCCATTGGATAAAGTCCCCGGTAATGGTGGTCGCCCGGCAGGTCATCTCGCAGGGAAACATGTGGATTCTGCCGTTTTTAACGGCATCCACAGTATTGTAGGGCGGTGCGGAAAGCAGGTGGCGGACCCTGTCTGCATTGGCGTTGCAGCCGTAGATCACCTGGGGGTTGAAGGCCTGCCAGGCCCCGGGATCCACCTCAACGGCAGAACCGCTTTTCCCCCACTGGGGGACGATGCCCCCGGCGGCCCGGATCATTTCATTCTGAAACGAATCATCCCCGGGGCAGCTTAAGGTCTTTCCCCCCATGACCCGGACCGTCCGTTTTTTTTCCAGGTCCTTTTCCCGGGCCAGCCGCCCGCTCACCATGGACAGCTGGGTGCGGATCTCTGCCAGGACCTGCCCCGCCTTTTTTTCGCATCCAAAGAGCCGGCCCATCTGCCGGACCTGGCCGAAGGCCTGGTCCATGGAGGTGGCGGCCATGACCAGAATGGGGATCCGGTCTCCCAGGGCGGCTTTGACCTGTTCTGCCCGGCCGGGGGGACAGATCACCAGGTCCGCCCCGCATCGTTCAATGGCGGCCAGGTCCGGGGTGAAATAGCTGCCCAGGCTGGTTTTTCTCAAGGCTGCGTGAAAAACCAGGTCCTGCCGGGTCAGGGCGGCGATGCGGCCCGACTGCCCCAGGTCCACCAGTATCTGGGTGACATAGGGGGCCAGGCAGGCGACCCGCTGCGGGGGGCGGAGAAACTCATGGCGTTTTCCCGATGCGTCTTTTATTTGCACCGGCTGGGGGGCTGTCGTTGCAAATACCATTGATGCAAGGCAAAGCCCCAAAGTCACTGCCAGGAATAGGTAAAATTTTTTCATGATCTTATATGTGTTAGAATTATTGCCGCAGCAGCCCGTCACTGAGGGCTGCTGCGGAAGTTTAATAATGCGGTTTGCCGTTAAATCAGGGATTAAAAGGTGTAATTCAGCCCCAGGTAAAAGGTTCTGCCCGGAGAGGGATATCCCTGGACCAGGGCGTAGTCTTCATCAAACAAATTGACGATTTCCCCCTTCAGGGTAACAATGCCGTAATCCTTCAATGAAAAGAGTCGTTTAGAGATAGACCAATCCGCCACATCGGCTTCAGCCAGCCGCGCACCTCCGGACATATCCTGCTCGCCGTAATGGACAAAATTCAGGCGGGTGACCAGCCCCAGTTCATTGTTGCTGACATTGATGCCGTATGCTGCACTCCAGTCCGGTGTGCTTGTCAGGTTTTCTCCTGTTTCATCATTGGTATATTCGTCAAATACGGTAAAAGAAGCGTAGGGTTCGATTTTAAAACTCCACCCGAACCGCTCTGATATATTGTAGCTGATACTGCCCTCAACACCTGAAATGGTGGCGCCTTTGATGTTTGCATACTGGTGGGTGTTGCCTGGGAGATCAATATATGAAATTTTGTTTTCAAACTTCGTGTAAAAATAGGTCAGGCCGGCGGTTAGGCCGTATTTTTTAAAATCAATTCCGACTTCATAGGTTCTGCTGGTTTCAGGATCCAGATTTTCGTTTCCGATCCATATGCCCCAAGCACCCCAATTGGTGTAGCTGAACAATTGATCCGCCGTGGGCATGCAAAAGGCTTCTGCAATATTGCCCCGGATGCTCAGGCCCGGGAGTATTTTGTATGCGGCCCCAAAGCTCCAGGACCAGTTGCTATCATCCGTGTTTTTTCCGTTGGTGCCTTCAACCTCATATTTGTCGTACCGCCCTCCCAGGGAAAGGATCAACCGGTCTTCCATCAGCCGGGTCTTTGCCATGATGAAGAGGCCCGGGTTCTCATAGGTGTTTTCCTTGCCCGGGTTTTTGGAGGTTTCAATGGCATAATCGGCCCAGTCCAGCCCGCCGGTTACATCGACCATCTTCCATTTGGCTGTGAGCTGAGCCGAAATTCCCTGGTGATCAGTATCCCTTGTATAATTACTGCTCGGGCTGCTGGGATAGCCGACAAAATATTCGTCTTTACCTTTGAAATAACGGAGTTTCCAAAACAGAAAATTATCCTGGGTTTGGCCGTCATAGTAAATATCAAAGGATTTGAGGGCATGGTCCACATACTGGTCCGGCGTTCCTGATGTCAGCTTCCCGGGATTACCGATGTGATCACCGTCATGGTCGGAAAGCGAAACTCCGAACCGGTTTTTCGGCAGAAAGGTGAAACCCAGGTCAATGTCCATATTTTCCTTTGAATCATATCCAGTATTCTCGTATTTTTCGCCATCCCCGGTTTCGAAATCCCCCTTGGAGGATTTGGAGGCACTTAGGGAATAGTCAAATTTGTTTACCCCGCCTGCAATGTCGATGGCCCCTTTTTTATAGCTCCAACTTCCCATTGTGCCTTCGATGGATGCAGTGAACCCTTGGCTGCCTCTTTTGGTGATGATATTTACCACCCCGCCCATGGCCGAAGCGCCGTATTGGACAGATCCCGGCCCTCTGATGATTTCAATCCGTTCCACATTGTCCATGGTGATTTTTGCAAGGTTACCTGTGCCGGATCTGCGGCCGTTGATCAGGATCAGCACGTTGCTTGACAGGTCGTTGCCATGGGTATCGGTGGAAAGTCCGCGGATCCCCACGGAAATGGTGGAGTTGGGATATTCTTTGATATAAAATCCTTCTTTTAGCATCAGGTCGCTCAGATCCTGAACCGCCAAGGCTTGGATGTCTTCTGAGGTATACACCGAAATATTGGTGGTTACATCTTCTCTTTTCTCCTTGATTCTGCCGGAGGTGACAACCATATCATCGAATTTTAGAGATTCCGTGGGAGAAGATGCGGATTCTCCGGCCATTACTCCGGCCGGGAGTGTCAACAACGCAGACAGCATGAGAAACGATAGCCATTTTTTCATCTTTTTTTTGCCCTCCTAAATTTAAAATCCAGGGGTCCGGGCATACCCTAAAGGGTAGAAACTAAAAAACCCGGACCGTTTATAAACGATCCGGGGATTTCCCATAACTATCCGATGAGGATCACCATGCCTTCCCTGTCCACGGGAAATGTGGCACATCAGTCCAGGCAGGTCTTCTGACTTTCGGCTCTTTCTAATCCCTGCCCCTTCCCGACTTTCGCCAGTGGTGATATGCAGGTTTCGTCCCCGATTACAGCGGCGGGCCCGTTCCCGATTCTCACGGGATTCCCTAATACAGAAGGGGCTTTAACCCTTTTGCATGCGGTGTTACGCGCACCTGAACTTCGTATGTCGTTGTTCTACTAATCACTTGGTTTTGCGGTTGTCAACCCAAAATGTAAAACCCAATCCAAATATTGTGAAAATTTTGCGTTGTGTTTCACTTGGCAATACAGGGGGGAGGGGAACGGTTCATGCCGCCTCTTTGATACGGGTGGGCCGGAGAGGCACAAAGAAAATAGAATAAAAGAAGGATGTCAAACAAAAAATAATCCCCTTGACTTTTAGATCGTGCTTTTGTAGCAAAAAAGGAGAAGTTATCCGGTGCCGAAAGGCTTAATAGGGAATTCCGTGGAAGTCGGAAACGGGCCCGCCGCTGTAACCGGGGACAAGTGCTGCAAAGATGCCACTGTTCGATTGTGAATGGGAAGGCGCAGCACAAGGATGATCCGGAAGTCAGAAGACCTGCCAGGTAAAACATGAGGAGAGTTGCGTACGGCAGCGCATGCTTCCCATTGGATCTTAGGATAAAAAAGGGACATCCCCGGATCGTACATTGGTTACGGTTCGGGGATTTTTGTTTTTGCGGCATTTTGCCTCCCCTGCCGTGTTGCAATGCCGGATAAATAAAATTTTGGAGTAGTCCAAGGATCAATGACCATTCACACCATGATTGATATCCTGTTTTTTCTCGGAACCATTATGTTCAGCATTGGTCTTGTATGGACCTCTGCCGGACGGAAAACCGGGGCAGGCATGATATTTGTTGCGGGAATGACTTGCCATGGCATTTCCCTGCTCATGCGGTATTCAACCAGTTTCCCCCTGCTTCCGGTCTACCAGGGACCGTTTTTTATCCCATTTGCAGCGGGCCTCCTGGGCAGCTTGGGGAAATTCCGGGGACTGCCCCGGAAGAATACCGTGGGAAATACCGGTGACGAAGTCCCGCACAACTATCATGAACATCCCTCCCTCATCCTGCCCCGGCTCCTTCTGGTAACGGTATTGTCATGGACGGCCTGTATTTTTCCCAATGATTTTTACCTGCCCTTTCTTCAGTTCAAAACCCTGTTTTCCCCCCTGTTTTTTTTCATGGGGGTGGCAGGCAAGGCGCTGTTTCTCCTGGCGGCCCTTCCGGCGGTGATGATTCTGGCGGGGCGGCGGGCCTGGGCCTGTGCCGGAGGCGCCCCCATCGCCATCAGCCTGCTGTAAAAGCGAAAGGTTGCCATATGAAAAATACAACGCCCATATTATCCTGCCGGAATCTCTGCGTGGGCTACGGCAGGTCCAGGGTTCTGGACGGCCTGGACATGCGCTTTTATCCGGGGGAGTTTGTCTCCCTCCTGGGGCCCAACGGGGCGGGAAAAACCACCTTGCTGAGAACCCTCTCCCGGCTGCAGCCCGCCCTGGGCGGCCAAATCCTTCTCAAAGGACGGCCCCTGGAGGACATCCCCTCGCCTGAGCTGGCCCGGACCATGTCCGTTGTCCTGACGGTCAAACATGTGCCGCCCCTGTTCCAGGTGTATGAGTTTGTGGCCATGGGCCGGTATCCCTATACGGTGTGGACCGGCCGGCTGAGACCGGAGGACGACCGGGCCGTGGCCGACGCCCTGGAGATGGTGGGGGCGGCAGATCTGGCCTTCAGAGACCTGGATACCCTCAGCGACGGGGAAAAACAGAAAATTTTCATTGCCCGGGCCCTGGCCCAGGAGCCGGAAATTATTCTTTTGGACGAACCCACGGTCCACCTGGATCTCAAGCACCGCATGGAAATCATGTCCATCCTCCAGCGGCTTTGCCGGGAAAAGGGTATCACGGTACTGGCCTCCCTCCATGACCTTGAAGTGGCGGCCAAGGTATCCGACCGGGTGGCACTGGTCCGGGAGGGCGGTGTGCCGGACTGCGGGCCGCCCGAGGATGTCCTGGACCGGGAAACGGTTTCCGGCCTCTATGAATTCAGCCGGGCCGCATTTAACCCGGTTCTGGGGAATATTGAAATACGGAGCCGGGCAGACCAGGCCCGGGTGTTTGTGGTGGGGGGGATGGGCTCCGCCGCCGTCCTTTACCGCCTCCTGGCCAAGCGGGGCTACGATATGGCCACGGGCATCCTCATGGAAAATGATATTGATGCGGTGGTGGCCAGGTCCCTGGGGGCGCTGTGCCTGATCCAGGATAATCCCATGGCAGTGCCCCGGGGGCTCATTGACAATGCCCGGGCGGCCATGGATGCCTGTGACCTGGTGGTGGATGCCGGATTTATGGTTTCGGATCTGAACCGGGCGAACCTGGACCTGCTGGACCATGCCCTGGCCCAGGGCAGGAGCGTATTCGCCCTGGACAGGGGCGCCCCCCGTCCGGCCTACCGGCTGAACCCCAGTCTGGTGCGCCGGGCCGGCCGTGAAACCCTTGTGGCCGACCTTATGGACGATTATCTTGGACAAGCCGGTGAGAAAACCGCCTGATACCATGGCCGGGCCGGCCTATCTGATTCTCATGGTCACGGACCAGTGCAATCTTTCCTGCCGGTATTGCTTGCTACCTCGGGGATAAGAAAACGCCCCCGGGGCTGGGGAATACAATGTCTCCGGCGTTTATGGACCGGGCCGTTGACCTGGCGGCAGGCGGGCGGCACCCTCCTGGATGAAACCGCCGTGGACATCATCCGGGAGTTCGACCTCAAACCGGGCGTCAGCCTGGACGGGGATCCCCCGGTGCAGGAGGCCCTGAGGGGCGGTGCCGCCAAAACCTTTAAGGGGCTGGCCCGCCTTGAAAAATACCGGGTGCCGTTTAATGTGACCACCGTGGTCTCCTCTGATAATGTGGACAGCCTTCACCGGCTGGTCATGGTGCTGGAGGCCATCTCCAGGGGCATGTGGGATGCCGGCGACGAGATGGAAAACCGGCTGAAGGAGGAATACCTGGAAATAGAGGGGGAGATTGAAGGGCTGAATGAGTAACCTGAAATTGAATCCATGCCATGGGGCGGACTAAAAAAGCACGAATAGTTTTGCTTTCTTATGCGAGTTTATATATTCTCTTTTTTCGAATTTGCTTAGGTGCAGGGTGAATGCCAACCCAGGGAGTTGTTAAGGATGATTCGTTTTAGGTTCGAGATGAGGGCACCTTCCTGATTGATTAGGATATATTTATGAATAGCCATAAAAGGATTGATGACTATGTTTCTAATGCTATTTTGTCATCTATTCCTGAACCGTTTTTTGTCTTTGATGAAAATGGTTACTATGTAGATATTTTAGGCGGAGTCGATCGTGATAAATATCACGATGGGCAGCATTTGATAGGTAAACGCATACATGATGTCATCGATGTTAAAGCAGCGGATGACTATTTACATCAGATCAAAAAAGCAATACGGCTCGAAAAGGTGATCTATTACGATTACCGATTGTCTGCAACGGAGGTTAAGGGGTCAGAAAACCTTCCCGGCCCAAAGGGTCCCCAATGGTTTGAAGCCCATATTTCACCCATTGAAAAAATCCATGGGAAACCGCGCATGGTTGTCTGGATTGCTTTCAACGTTACGGAATCCAGAAAAGCGCTTACTGAAAAAGAAGCGCTGATACTTGAGCTTAAAAAAGCCAATAATGAAATCAAGGATTTAAGCGGATTGCTTCCAATCTGTTCCATGTGCAAAAAAATCCGGGATGACAAAGGGTATTGGAGTACCCTTGAAACATATATAGAGAAACACTCCGACGCTTCATTCAGCCATGGTATGTGTACGGACTGCGCAGAAAAACTATATGGTAAAGAGGGGTGGTATCTTGAAATGAAAAAGAAAAAGGGAGTGAAGTGAGGCTGTTATGGCGGGGGGGATCCGTGACCGGCCTTAAAAGGTGGCGGCATCCAGATTTTCCTTGACATTTATATCATCGGTTTGTAGCAAAAGAAGAAAAATTTTTACCGGGTGCCCAAGGCTTAATAGGGAATTCCGTGGAAATCGGGAACGGGCCCGCCGCTGTAATCGGGGACAATCGCCGCATCTGGCCACTGTCATTTTGACGGGAAGGCGCGGCAGGAGGATGAGCCGAGAGTCAGAAGACCTGCCGGGTAAAACGTTTGGGGTATGGTGCATGGCACGCCCGTGCCCCGGTTGATCTATCGGATAAAAAAGGGAAATCCCCGGATCGTAAATGGTTTACGGTTCGGGGATTTTTTGTTTTTGAAGCGTGCAAGGCGCAAACACAAAGAGACAAGGCGAGTTCAGGATGGGAATCAGAAAACAGGGAGCAGGCCGGCCGGGCAGATGGCTGTGGGGTGCCGGTCTGGCGGCGGTACTGGCTGCAGCACCGGCATGGTCGCAGACCTCCGTATCCAGGGATATAGAAAAACCGGTGCAGCAGGCCATTGACACCCGGCAGTCCGCCCAGGATGCCCAGGAAAAATGGGACGGGGCGCGGGAGAAGCTGGTGGCGGCCTATGAACGGCTCAAGGCGGAGAAGGAGCAGCTGGAAGCCGTCCGGGCCCGGCTGGCCAAAGAAGCTGCCCGGCAGGAGAAGGTAAACCGGGCCCTGGCCGAGGAACAGGCCGAGGCCCGGCGGATTCAGGACGAAATGATGCCCTTCCTCAAAAGCGTGACCGGCCGGATCGATGAGATCCGGGCCCATGACGCCCCCTTCCTGGTCCAGGAGCGGCGCCAGCGGCTTTCCCGGCTGGAGGCCATTCTGGAGGATCCGGAGGTTTCAGGGGCTGAAAAATATCGAAAGACCATGGAGGCCCTCTTTGTGGAGGCGGAATACGGCAATACCGTGGAGGTCTACCAGGAGAAGATCATGGTGGACGGGGCCGAAGTCCTTGGGGATATCTTCCGCCTGGGCCGGGTCTCCCTCTTTTTCCTCACCCTTGACCGGGCCACGGCCGCCGTCTTTGATGTGGCCCGGGACAAATGGGTTGTTCTGGACGGCGCCCATGTCCCGTCCGTTGCCGCTGCCGTGGAGATGGCGGCCAAACACCGCCCCATGGAAGTGATTGCCCTGCCCCTGGGCCGGCTGGGCAGGGGGGAAGGGGGCAGCCATGAGTAGAATTTTTGCCATCCTGCTGGTGGCCTGCCTGGCCGGGACCCCGGCGGCTGCCAAGGACATCCGCCAGGCCCATATTGATTTGGAAAAACAGCGCCAGGCCATGGCGGTTCAGGCGGAGGATGAACTGGCCCGGGCCAAAGCGGCGGCCAGGGAAAACGCCCAGGCCATCCGCAGGGACAGGCAGGCCCTTGAAGCGGCCATCAGCCGGCTTTCGGCCGGGAATAAAAAATTGAAAAAGGAAAACCAGGGGCTGGAAAAAAATATCCTGGCCCTGGGAACCGAGGGAGACAAGCTCAGGGCGGCCCTGGAAGAGTCCCGGGCGGTGAACAAGGAACTGGCCGGTTTTGTCCGGGCCTATGCCAAGGACCTGGACAGCCTGCTGGACCAGAGTCTCCAGAGTGCATTGACCCCTGACCGGGAAAAATTCCTCGGCCCCTTGATCAACCAGGAACGGTTCTGGTCCATGGACGACCTCCGCCGCATGGCCGATACGGCATTGGAAGAGATTGAGGCCTCGGGCCGGGTGGAATTCCGCCAGGGGCCCATCATCGACCGCCAGGGCCGGGACCGCACAGCAAAGATCCTGACCCTGGGCAATTTCACCGGCATCTATGTGCTGGAATCTGAAACCGGCGCTTCCCCGGAGACGGGATTCCTCATCTATTCCGACCAGAGCCGGCGGTTTTTCGCCCTGTCCAAACTCCCCTCGGTTCAGCTTAAGGACCAGCTGGACGCCTATCTTGCCGGGGATGCCGATGCCGTGCCCATGGATATGTCCCGGGGCGGGGCCCTGCGGCGGTTCACCCATGAACTGAACCTGGCCGAGCAGGTGCCCAAGGGCGGCCCCATTGTCTGGCCCATCCTGGCCATCCTGGGCCTGGCCCTGCTCATCCTTCTGGAACGGTGGGTCTTCTTCCTCCGCCGCCGGCTGAAGGTGGAGCCCTTCATGGCCGAGGTCCGGCGCCTCATTGACGCTGAAAATTGGGCAGATTGCGAAACCCTCATGGCGGGCCGTAAACGGGCCCTGATCCCCAAGGTCCTGCTCAAGGTGCTGCCCTTCAGGGATAGGAGCCGGTCGGATATGGAAAACGCCCTCCAGGAGGCCATCCTGGGGGAGATCCCGGCCATTGAGCGGTTTTTGTCCACCCTGGGCATGCTGGCGGCCATCGCCCCCCTCATGGGGCTGCTGGGCACGGTGACCGGGATGATCAACACCTTTCATGTGATCACCTATTACGGCACCGGCGACCCCAGGATGATGTCCGGAGGCATTTCCGAGGCCCTGGTCACCACCATGCTGGGCCTGGCCGTGGCCATCCCTATCATGCTCTGCCATACCCTGCTGAGCCGGATGGTGGAGACCCATATCAGCCGGATGGAGGAAAAGGCGGTATCCTTTGTCAACATGGTCTTTAAGGCCAGGAATGAATGCCGTCCCCCTGAAGGGGCGGCCCAAGAGGGATAAATGCAGGTTTTTTTCTACCATATGGCCGATTATGTCCGGTCCGGGGGCATTGTCATGTTTCCCATCCTGGGGGTCTCCCTGGTGATGTGGGTGCTGATTTTCAACCGGGTCATGTTCCTGCGCCGGCTGCATGTGAGGAACATCCCCAGGGACGAGGCCGGAAAAATGGTCCGGGACAACCTCTGGCCGGACAAGGGGCTGAAGGGGGCCAACGCCGCCCTGGTCCGGGCCTTCTTGGCCCGGCGCAGCCGGGTCCACGACCCGGAACTGGACAATAATATCCTGGACGAGGCGGTGATGGCCCTGAATGCCTCCCTGGACCGGCATCTGGCGGCCATATCCGTGCTCTCGGCCGTGGCGCCGCTCATGGGGCTGCTGGGGACGGTGGTGGGCATGATGCAGACCTTTGACGTGATCACCATTTTCGGCACGGGCAATGCCCGGGCCATGGCCTCGGGGATCTCCGTGGCCCTGGTGACCACCCAGACCGGGCTGATGATCTCTATTCCGGGGCTCTATATGAGCGGCTGGCTCAACCGCCGGGCCGCCAACCTCAAGCAGCGCATCGCCGCCACCGGCATGTATCTTAAACGGTATCTCCAACCCGGGGACCCGATTCAAATGAAGGGCAGTACACCATGCTGAATATTTCCGCGGCCAGACGGGCCAATAAAAAAACACTGGAACTGAATATCGCCCCCCTCATCGACATGGTATTCATCCTGTTGATCTTTTTTTTGGTGACCACCTCCTTTGTCAAGGAGACCGGGGTGGACATTTCCCGGCCCTCGGCCACCACGGCCGTGGCCAAAACCAAATCCACCATCCTCATCGGGGTCACCCGCGAGAATACGGTTCACCTGGACCGGCGGGAGATCGATGTCAGGGCGGTGCGGGCCAATGTGGAGCGGGCCCTGGCCGAAAACCCCGAAGGGGCGGTGGTCATTGTGGCGGACAAGGAGAGCTTCACCGGCCTGGTGATCGAGGTGATGGATGCCTGTAAACTGGCCGGGGCTGAAAATGTCTCCATTGCGGCCAGCCTGCCCAGGGGGAATTGATATGGGCCGGGCCGCCTGCCATAACGGGCCCGGGCCGGAATCTTCCCGAAGCCGGGTGCTGGCCCTGCTGGGCTGGCTTTTTGCCATCGGTCTCTCCCTGGGTCTGAACCTTTTTTTATTCGGTATCATGCCCGGCCTCATCCATTCCGTGCCCCAGCGCCCCGATGCCCTGGAGGATATCCGCACGGTCCAGGTGGTGCGGGTGAAACGGCCGGATACTCCGCCCAAAAAGCGGGAGAAAACCAAACCGCCCAAGCCCGAAGACAAGCCCAAACCCGTGAAACAGCTGGCCAGGATGACCGCGCCCCAGCCGGCTCCAATCCGCCCCAAGCTCCCCTTTGAGCTGAATCCCAAACTGCCCCGGTTTTCCGACAGCCTGGAAATGCCCCCCCTCTCCCATTTCACCATGAAGGCGGCGGCGCCCAAGGGGCTCTATCAGATGGGGGACCTGGATTCGCCGCTGATGCCCGTCAATATGACCCAGCCCCCCTTTCCCCTCCGGGCAAGCCGGCTGGGCATCGAAGGCTGGGTCAAGGTGGGATTTGTGGTGACCCGGGCCGGACAGGTGGAAGATATCAAGATCCTGGGGGCCCAGCCCCAGGGGGTATTTGAAAACACCGTGATCAACCATATTTCCCAATGGCGGTTCAAGCCGGGCACCGTGGAAGGGGTGGCCGTGGCCACCCAGGCCCAGACCACCATCCGGTTCCAATTGGATCAATGAGCGGAGGCGCCATGAAACGGATTTTTTTATGCATTGTTTTTTTTCTGGCGGGAAATGCCTGGGCAGCGCCCGCGGATGACCTGCCCCTGGCCGCCGGCCTCTGCGTGAATAAGGCCAACCTGCTCATCCAGAAGGGCAACCCCGGCGAGGCCGTAAAGGTACTTGAGGCCTTCCGGAACAAGAAAAAACAGGAAACCCACTATTATATTGATTTCCTCCTGGGCAACAGCCTGATGATGATGGAAACCTCGGACAAGACCGCACTCACCCGGGCGGCCATGGCCTATGAGCGGGCCCTGGCCAAGGCCCCGGACCTCTCCCATGCCTGGCTCAACCTGGCCCAGTGCCGGTACAGCATGGGAAAGATGGCCCGGGCCGGGGATGCCTTTATCAAAGGATATGAGACCGCAGAGGAGAAGAGGGCGGTGACTCTCTATTACGGGGCGGCCTGCCGGTTTTTTGCCAAGCAGCATCACCAGGCCCTGGAGACCTTTTCCCGGCTGATAAAAGATCACGGGCCCGCGGTGAAGCTGGAGTGGAAGGAGATCCTGGTCAACACCCTCTTCGCCCTGGAGAGAAATAAGGAGGCCCTGCCCTGGCTGCGGGAACTGGCTGAAAAATCAAAGGGAAGGAAGAAAAAGCAGTGGCAGGAGGTGCTGCTCTACCAATACCTCACCCTGAAAATGGACAAGGCCGCCCTGGATTACGCCCTTTTTCTGACCCGCACCGATCCGACAGAACCCAAATGGTGGAAATCCCTCACCCATATCCATCTGGATAAAAACAGGCTGGAAAAGGGGTTGAGAAGTTTGATGGTTTACGGTTTTATCACCCCCCTTTCCCCCTCGGGGACCAGTCTTTTGGCCGACCTCTATTCGGCCTGCAACATCCCCCTGGAGGCGGCCCGGTGCTATGGGGAATGGGTGGACGGGCAGAGGGCCGGGGGCGGTGACCCCCAAAAAATTGCAGAGAAAATTTTCAGGATGGCCAATGCCTATATGCGGGGCGGTGACAATGCATCGGCCCTGTCCTGGGCCGACAAGGGGCTTGCCATGGCATCCCACAGGGGCCTGCTGCGGCTCAAGGCCGATATCCTCTTCCGGGAAAAGCAATACGATTCCGCCTGCTGTGCCTACGAACGGCTGGCGGAGTTCAAGGCCGAGGCGGGCAGGGCAAGGCTAATGGCCGGGTATGCCGCCTGGAATATGAACCGGCTGGACAAGGCCGAACAGCTGTTTAAGCTGGCGGCGGCCTCCTCCAGGCAGAAAAAGGCCGCCCGCACTGCCCTGGCACAGATCCGGAGGATCCGGGCGGCGGAAATGCTTGAGGTGGTTCCGGCAGGGGCGGCCGGAAGCTGAATGCCGCCTACCCCTTGACCACGGCCAGGGGGCGCAGCTTGTTCAGGGGGGTGATCAGGTCCAGTTGTGCATGGATCACCCCGTCAATGTCCTTGTAGGCCTGGGGGGCCTCACCCAGGTCATAGAGGCCCGTTGACTTTCCCCGGCGGAATTTGTTCTTTCTCATTTTATTCCACCGGTCGTAGACAATTCCCTCCATGGCTTTGTCGCAGGCCTCGGGGGTCAGGGTCCGGCTGGCCGCCATCCGCCCCATGGTCCGGCCGGCCCCGTGGGAGCAGGACATGAAGGAATCGGGGTGGCCCAGCCCCTCCACCAGGTAGGAGGGGGTGCCCATGGAGCCGGGAATAATCCCCTTTTCCCCGGGCTTGGCCGAGGTGGCCCCCTTGCGGTGGACCCAGACCGCTTTATCGAAATGGGTTTCCAGGGCCGCATAATTATGGTGGATGTTCACCGGGGCCTCGAATTCAGCGTCCGGAAAGACTGAGGCAAGGGCCTCCATGAACCGGGCCATGATCCGCCGCCGGTTTTCCATGGCATAGGAGAGGGCGAAATTCATGTCCCGGATATAATCCAGGCCCTGGGGGCTGTCCGCAGGGAGAAAGGCCAGGTCCTTTCCCGGTGTCCGGGCATGCCATTGTTCATTGAGGTCCACGGCCACCCCGTTGTAAAACCGGGCGATGACATTGCCCAGGTGGCGGGATCCGGAATGGATCATCAGCCAGACCCTGTCATCGTCCCCGGCCTGGACCTCGATGAAGTGGTTGCCCCCGCCCAGGGTGCCCAGGTTCCGGAGGGCCAGCTTTTTCACATGGGCCGAGAACCAGCCCCGGTCTGAAAAATTATCCATCTCCTCCAGGTTTTCCCAGCTTTGCTTGTCCCGGTGGGCCTTTCCCTCTCCGCAGGGCACGGCCTTTTTGACTTCAATGGTCACCCGGCGCAGGGTTTCCCTGCAGGTTTGCGCCACCGGTATGCTGGTCCGCACCGCCCCCATGCCGCAGCCGATATCCACCCCCACGGCATTGGGGATGACGGCGTTGTCCGCTGCGATCACCCCGCCGATGGGCATGCCGTAGCCGGGGTGGCAGTCGGGCATCAGGGCCACATGGTGCCAGACCACGGGGTGGATGGCCAGGTCGGCGGCCTGGCTCATGGCCAGGTCCTCAACCTCGGCGCACCAGGATTTGACCGGTACCTTGTAATTCTCTTCTTTTTTTATCCATTCCATTATTTGTATTTCCTTTTTATTTTTGTAATTTGATTTCCCACCGGCCTTCCCCGGTCTCCCGGGCCAGGATCTCTATATCCATGAAGGTTCTGATAATATCGATGTTGGTGGTGGTGTGGCGGCTCAGGGGCAGGGTGGCAAAGCCGCCCCCGCCGGCCAGGGCCATGGGAAGGAGCAGCTGGTCGGCCAGGAACCGCCCCACGGGCACCCCGGCCGAAAGATAGGCCCTGGCCTGGCCCGTGCATTGTTTGGCCACCTTTTCAGCACTCACCCCTTTCATGCCGAAGCCGGTGAAGACCTCGGTGATATGCTCGCTTTCAACGGTGAGGGTGAGGATATTGCCCGGGCCCTGGGAGCCCTGGATGCTGTCCACGAGGGTATCCTCCCAGCCCAGCCGTTTTTGCACCACCTTGATTTCCCGCTCCCCGATGGAGGGGGGAAGGTCGGCCACGGCAGCCACGGCCCGTTGGGCCAGGATGGTTCCCCGCTCCGGAATCTCAATGCGTTCCAGGGGGGCCGGGGTGATCTCCACGGCCATTTGGCCGCCCCCTGCCGGATAGAATCCGGGCCGCTCCAGGCGGGCCTTTACACTTGGCCCCATCCGGTTGATGAGCCCCAGAAAGGCCCGGTCGAGGAAGTCAAAGGGCGGGGCAAAGGGGTTGTGGGTGCCCCCCTCCAGAATGACCCGTGAGGGGGCGTCCGCCGTCATCAGGGCCGGCAGCACGGTCTGGAGCACCAGGGTGCAGCTGCCGGCCGTGCCGATGGCAAAAGAATAGTCCCCGGCCCGGACGGGCCCGGGATAAAAGGTGAGTTCCCGGGAACCGATTTGGGCCCCTCCCACCCGGGCGGTCCCGATCCGGGCCGCTGCGTTGACGCAGGTCAGGTGCTGGCGCATCAGGCCGGGCTTGCTCCGTCTGGCCCGGATGTTTTTGATTGTGAATGGCTGCCCTGTCACCAGGGACAGGGCCAGCGAGGTCCTCAATATCTGTCCGCCCCCTTCTCCGTGGGTGCCGTCGATGGTCTTCATGGGTATATTCCTCTGGTTTTACAATAAATTGATAATCCGGTCCCCCAGCCCTTTTTCTCCCAGCACCAGGTTCATTTTTGAATTTGATACGATCTTTTCCAGAATATCAAGTTCTTTCAACCGCATGAGGGTGGGGTTGTTGTCCAGGAGCCGGGCGGTATTGGCCTGGCTTCTCATGGCCGCGGTCTCCTCCCGGCGCATGATCAGATTGGCGTCGGCGGCTTTTTCGGCTTCAATGACCTTATTCATTAATTCCTTCATATCTCCGGGCAGGATGATGTCCCGGATGCCGAAGCGGTTGATCCGGACGCCCAATGCCGGCGCCTTTTTTTCCAGGGCCGATATCAGGCCCCCGGCAAGCTGCGCCTTTTCATTGAGCACCCCGTCCAGATTCCGGGCGGATATTGCGGTACGAAGGGCCAGCTGGGCCTCCCGGTAAAGCGCCTGTACCGTATCTTCCGATGAAGCGACCGACTTCCAGGCGTCAATGATGCAAAAGCCGGCCAGGGCATTGATACGGAGGGATACCTTGTCTGCCGTCATGATTTCCTGGCCGGAGATATCCATGATCCGCTCCCTCATATCCACGGGGTAGAACCTGAGTTGCGCCGCGCCCTTCCAGAAGAGGTGGCGCCCGGGGGACAGGGACTCAACATATTTCCCGTTCCGGGTGTAAACGCAGGTCCATCCGTCGGCCACGTCCACAATGTGCAGGAACCGGCCAACCCCTTCCCACTCGGAAATCCTGTGGGCGGCCCCATGGGTGAACCGGACCTCCCGGGTGTCCAGGATTTCAATTTCAGCGGATTTGAACCCCTGCCAGAGGGCATGGCGGCCGGGTCCGAGGATGCGGTCAAACCGCCCCTCTATCCATACCAATGCCCGCTGGCTGTCCTTGAGGTCCAATACCCGTGCATGGCTGCCCAGGGCCCCGGATTTGACGATGAGGTCCAGCTGGTCATGCTCCAGCCAGGGGCGGCGCATGGACAGGGCTTCAACCCTGGTCCGCCCCAGGGGATCTATAATCCAGTGGCGGCCCCGGCCCAGAAGGCCTTTGAATTCACCGTTTTTAAAGTAAAGCCCTTTTTCCCAGGACCGGATGTATATGGTTTTGATCATACTGCCTCCTTAATGGGCGTTGCCGGGTACAAGGGGAACGCCGGACGGTCCGGCCGCACAATCCATGCGGAGCCGTGCTTGAGTTCGCGGCGTCTCCGGTTTGCCCGCCGGAGGTCCGGCCGGCGCTGATGCCGGCCGGAACCAGGGGCGGGTGCCCCGGTGCTGCCGTGAACGGTATCCGCCTGCTGCATGGCATGGGGGATGTGCTGTCTGTTCCGGTGCCGCGGTATTCACCTACCCGCCGTCCCGGAGAAACGGGCCTTTGCGTCTGCTGCGGCCCCCTTGCACCCTTCAGGTAAAAAAAGATGGAGCAGGAATCGAACCTGCAACAATCGTGTTAACGGCACGATGCTCTACCCATTGAGCTATCCATACCGATGCCGGCCGCAGGTCAGATGCCATGTCCGGTACACAGGGTCTCCAGAGGAGCCTGCGCCGCTGGCCGGGCCGTACCGGCTTCAGTCTCCTTAAATAGCAACGGGTGTGCCGGGACCTGAATAAAATCCGGAAAAAAGATTAAGTGCATAAAAATAAAAGGGATTTTTTTATGGGAGAGGCGATGCTTTGACTTTCTGAAGATTTGCGTATATATAATTTTATATAAAAAAATCTACGGATATAGATATGATTCTATGAAAAAAACAATTGTGATCGGGCTTTTAGGATCCACCCTGGACCGGGGCAAAAAGGCATCCAGGTGGGAGCATTGGCGGCCCAGTGTGGCCCTCTGCCAGCATGAGGAACTGCTCATCCACCGGTTTGACCTGCTCTACCAGAGGCAGTATTTCAGCCTCATGGAGCGGGTGAAGGCGGACATCTCCCTGGTCTCTCCTGAAACCGAGGTGGTGGCCCGCGAGATCGATTTTGAAGACCCCTGGGATTTTGAGGAGGTCTACGGGGGTCTCCACGATTTTGCAAAGGCCTATCCCTTTGACACTGAAAATGAGGATTACCTCATCCATATCACCACCGGCACCCACGTGGCCCAGATCTGCCTCTATCTTTTAAACGAGTCCAATTATCTGCCCGGACGGCTGATCCAGGCCGGGCCGCCGTCGAAAAAAAGAACGGCGGATCCGGTGGGGGAATACCGGATCATCGACCTGGACCTTTCCCGGTATGACCGGATTGCCATGCGGTTCAGGCAGGAACTCCGGGATGATATTTCTTTTCTAAAATCCGGAATAGAAACCCGGAATCCGGCGTTCAACGCCATGATCGGCCAGATTGAACGGGTGGCGGTCCGGTCCGTGGACCCGGTGCTCATCACCGGCCCCACCGGGGCGGGCAAATCCCGGCTGGCCCGCAGGATTTATGAATTGAAGAAATCCCGGCGGCAGATCAGCGGTGCCTTTGTGGAGGTGAACTGTGCCACCCTGAGGGGGGACGGGGCCATGTCCGCCCTGTTCGGCCACAAAAAAGGGGCATTTACCGGGGCCGCCGCCGACCGGCAGGGGCTGTTGAAAACGGCGGACAAGGGCCTGCTTTTTCTGGACGAGGTCGGGGAACTGGGCCTTGACGAGCAGTCCATGCTGTTGCGGGCGGTGGAGGAAAAACGCTTCCTCCCTGTGGGGGCGGACAATGAAACCGGCAGCGATTTCCAGCTCATCTGCGGCACCAACAGGAACCTGCTTGAGGATGTGGGGCAGGGCCGGTTCCGGGAGGACCTGCTGGCCCGGATCAATTTATGGACCTTTGAAATGCCCGGCCTGCGCCACCGCCCGGAGGATATCGCGCCCAACCTCAATTACGAGCTTGACCGGTTTGCCGAAAAGACCAACCGGAGGGTGACCTTCAACAAGGAGGCCCGCAGCTCATTTCTGGACTTTGCCGTCTCCTCCCATGGGGTGTGGCGGGCAAACTTCAGGGACCTTAACGGGGCGGTGACCCGGATGGCCACCCTGGCCCCGGGGGGACGGATTACAAAACCCGTGGTGGCGGAAGAGATCGCCAGGCTCGGGGAGAGATGGACCATAGATGCTTCCGGTCCACGGGGACAGGACATTTTAGTGGATATTTTGGGTCGGGAAAAGGCCGGAGAACTGGACCGGTTCGAGCGGGTCCAGCTGGCGGATGTCCTCCAGGTCTGCCGGGAGGCCAAAACCATTGCCCAGGCCGGGCGGCGGCTCTTTGCCGCTTCCCGCCAGCGGAAGACCCGTCCCAATGATTCGGACCGGCTCAGGAAGTATCTGGCCAAATACCATATCAAATGGGATGAGATCTGCTGACCCGGCGCCGGGATTATTCAATTTCACTGGGTTTGCACAACCGCTTGGATTTCACCGACAGCCGGCCGCATTTTCTGCAGGCGTATTTCAGTTTTTGAAGCTTGGGTTTGCAGATATGCCGGGCATCGGTGGAGGATGCCCCGCAATCCTGGCAGACAAAGGCTTCGGTGATCTCGGACGGGCTGCACAGATGGCCTAGACCATCCACTTCTTTTCCACAGCTTTTACAGGCACGGCGTTTTTTCCCCATGGCATACCTCCCCAAATAAGCGGAATCCTCCAATCAAATCATTCTTTTTAAAAAAATAGGGCTGATTTTTAAAAGTTCAAATTTTCGGGGAGGGTGCCATTATTGTTCAGCTCAACCCGCCCTTTCCGGGGGGGAGGTGTCCTTATCCTGACATCTCTTCAATTTTTTCAGACAGCTCGGGCATGAATTCAAGGATGTCCTCTAGGATCCCGACCTCCGCGACCTGGAATATCGGTGCCTTTGGGTTTTTGTTGACGGCAACGATAAAGGGGTTGCCTTTGACGCCGCCCATGTGCTGGAAGGAACCGGAAATGCCCATGGCCATATAGACCTTGGGCTTTACGGTTTGGCCGGAGGTGCCCACCTGGCGGGATTTTTCCATCCACTTGGCATCAACAATGGGACGGGAGCAGGAAACCACCCCGCCCATGGCAGCGGCCAGTTCCTCGGCCATTTCAATATTCTCTTCATCTTCAATGCCCCGGCCCACGGAAACCAGGATATCGGATTTGGTGATATCCACGTCACCGGTTTCTGCTTCAACGACTTCAATAAATTTTCTGGGGGCGGTGAGATCCCCAACCTCGGCCGATTTATCCATCACACAGCCTTGGGCCGTGGCGGCGTCCACAGGTGCAAAGGCGCCCGGCCTGACCGTCATGACGGCGCCGGCGGAGAGATCAACGGCGGCATGGGTTGAAACGGCCCCGCCAAGTTCCTGCCGAACGGTTTTTAATGTTGTTCCCTCAATTCCTTCAACATCCACGATATCAGCGGCATAGGCCGCATCCATCTTAACGGAAAGCCCGGGGGCCAGGTCCATGCCAAAGGTGTCATGGGGAAAGAGAATAATGGCATCGGCCGGAAGCACCTTGAGCAGTGCTTTCCGTACAATCTCCGCATTGGGATAGGAAAGCGCCCCATGGTCTATTTTGAGTACCTGGGAATAGACCTGGGTCAATTCATTGGCCACCCCGTCAAGGTCCGGGCCGGCGCCTGTAACCACGGCGGTTACGCCGGCGCCGGCATCAATTTTTTCTGCCGCGGACGGATACTCCAGTGCGATGTCGTCTGCACTGCCGTTTTTAAATGGAATATATGCAAAGATTTGTGTCATGATCATAGCCCTCCATTGGCTTTGAGCTTTTCAATCAGCGTTTCGACAATCTCTTCGGTGGATCCTTCCAGCATTTCAGCGCCGCCCCCGGCATCGGGCACAAAATAATCCACCCGTCTGGTTTTCGCGCCGGCCTCTCCCATGCCCGCCGGATCAAGGCCCAGGTCAGCAGCCGATTTTTTGGGAATATCCACCTTGGCCACCTTGCGGATACCCCGGATGCCCACATAACGGGGGTCATTGATCCCGGTCTGGATGGACAGCACGCAGGGGAGCTGGATTTCGTTGATTTCCTGGCTGCCGCCTTCAATCTCCCGGCCGACCCTGATGGTTTTGCCATCAAGGATCTCAATTTTGTTGACCAGAGAGGCATAGGGCAGATCCAGCATGGCTGCCAGCATGCCGCCAACCTGGCCGGCACCTTCATCGGCCTGGGCGCCGGTGAGGATGAGGTCGTAATCGCCCTGCCCGATTTCCGCTTTCAGGATGGCGGCCAGGCCCTGCCCGTCGGATCCTTTAAATGCATCATCGGCCAGCAGCACGCCGTTGTCGGCGCCCATGGCCATTTCCCGGCGCAGGATTTCCTCGTCGTCATCATCGCCCACGGTGACCACCGTTACCCTGCCGCCCAAATCATCAACCATCTGAATGGCTTCTTCGACGGCATAATTATCCCATTCGTTCACCGAATAGACCAGGTCTTCACGGTTGATATCGTTTCCCGCCGGATTGAGTTCAAACTCATTCTCGGCCGCATCCGGGACCCGCTTGATACAGACCAAAATTTCCATTGTTTTCTCCGTTCATTTTAATAATCTTTAAATTTTATCCAGAATGGCCAGGACCTGGGCGCATTTTTCCCGGGCCCTTGTTTCCATGGCCCCTGCCCGGGCCAGGGTCTCGGATTTGAACCTTTCGTCCTCAATATCGGCCATGTTGATTAACACGTTTTGGAAGGCGCCCCAGATGCCCGCTTCCAGCGCCTTTGCGCCGACCTGGACATCGGACTTGGAGGCCGGGTTCCCGTGTTGGGCGGTGATGATCAGCGCGTCCCAGGCCTGGTCCCCCAGGCGCATGGTGTTCAGGGGCACCTGGATGGCGGTCTTCAGCCCGGCCTGCATCCTGGCCCTGCGTTGGGCCTTTTCCGCCTCCGTGTTTTTTGGCATGCGCAGGCCTTCCATATAGTCGTTAAAGGCCGAGGTGTCTTTGTCGATCATGGGGATCAGGGAACGGGTGAGATCGTGGAGGACCGGAATCGCTTCCTGCATTTGGGGTTCCCTGTCCTCGAACTTCCGGACCCCCTGGGTCAGTTTGGCCACCATGGCGGCAAGGCCGGTGCCCATGGCCGCCATGGCCGCCGAAGCCGATCCGCCCCCGGGGGCCGATGTCCGGGCCGCAATTTCTTGGATGAATCCCCTGACGCTCATGGCGGCCAGCGGTTCGTCTGGGGGCTCGGCCACGATGTATTCGATGATTTTTTCGTTGGGATTGAAGGGGGCCACGGAATTGAGGCCCAGCCGCTCAACGGCCAGCCGGATTTTCTGTTCCTCCCGGTAAATGAACAGCCCTTCCTTTTCAATATAGTAGTCCGCCGCCATCATCAGGGAGGCCAGGGGGACAATGCCCACGATTTCAGATCCGGCAACGGCAATGTTCAGCGCCTCCGCCTCTTTTTTCACCTCTTCAAAGAGCCGGTGGATGGGGGTGACATTATAATTGTTCAAATTCACGGTCACCTGGGCCATGCTGTATTCGTCCACAAACCAGCCCATGCCTTTGACATCCTTGAGCCGGCCCGGCTGGTTTTCTCCCCGGCCGGCTTCCCTCAGGTCCAGGGCGATCCTGTGGGCCTGGTTGGCGGTGCCCAGGATGTTGACGTTGTAAGCAATGAGAAACATCCGGGCGCCGGTGGCCGTGGCCCCCCAGGACGGAACAAATTCACAGGGGCCGAAATCAGGGGCCCATTCAGGATCCTTCAGCCGCTCTTCCAGGGCCTCGTATTCCCCTTTCCTGACATCGGGCAGTTTTTTTCGATAGGCTCTGTCAGAGGCCTCTTCATAGAGATAAAAGGGGACATTGAGCTCCTGGGCTGCCCGCCGGGCAAATGTTTTGGAAATGTCGGCGCACTCTTCCATGGTCACATTGGCCACCGGGATGAAGGGGCAGACATCCATGGCGCCGAATCGGGGATGCTCCCCTTTGTGGTGCCGCATGTCGATTTTTTCCCTGGCCACCCGGGCGGCGGCCAGGGCCCCCTCGATGACGGTTTTCTCATCCCCGACAAAGGTGTAGACGGTCCGGTGGGTGGATTTTCCGGGATCCACGTCAAGAAGGGTGACCCCTTCGGTGTTGCGGATGGCCTCGGCAATGGCTTCAATCACCGCCCTGTCACGGCCTTCGCTGAAATTAGGGACACATTCGATAATTTTTTTCATGTTTTAAATTTCCTGTTCCTGGCTGTTGCGCCCCCTTGGCCCGGTTGGAGGCCGGAACCAAAGGGGGCTGTCTTTCAGACGCCGGATTGGGCCGTCCCCCTCCTATTTGATCCTTTCGTTAACAAGGGTGGAGACCAGTTGGTCATCGGCAACGTAAGGAATGGTCACATGGGCCTCTCCCTGGAACATCTCGTTAAAGGCCACGCAGGTCTCCATGGAGTTCTCATTTCTGGCCCAGGAGCGCCGGGCCACCCCGCCCATCACATCCCAGAGCATGGCCCGCTTGATGATGGCATCGATCCTGGCACTGCCGTCAAGGACCAGGCCGAAGCCGCCGTTGACGGCCTTGCCGATGCCGACCCCGCCGCCGTTATGAAGGGCCACAAGGCTCATGCCCCGGGCACAGTTGCCGGCAAAGCACTGGACCGCCATGTCGGCCATGATGTTGGAGCCGTCCTTGATATTGGCGGTTTCCCTGAAGGGGGAATCGGTGCCGCCGGTGTCGTGGTGGTCCCGTCCCAGCATCACGGGGCCGATCTCGCCTTTCCTGACCATGTCGTTAAATTTCAGGGCAATGTTCACCCGCCCCATGGCGTCCTGGTAGAGGATTCTGGCCTGGGTGCCGACAACCAGCCGGTTCTTGTGGGCATCACGGATCCAGATATAATTGTCCCGGTCCTGGAACCTGCGGTCGGGATCGATGCATGCCATGGCGGCCTGGTCGGTTTTGAGCAGGTCTTCCTGGCGGCCGGAGAGGCAGACCCATCTGAAGGGGCCGTAGCCGTAGTCGAACATCAACGGTCCCATGATGTCTTCCACATAGGAGGGGAAGATGAAGCCGTCCATGGTGTTTTTGCCGTTTTTGCAGATTTCGGTGATCCCGGCATCGAAGACGGCGCGCATAAAGGCGTTGCCGTAGTCAAAGAAATAGGTGCCGCGGTCCACCAGGGTCTTGATCAATTGGTAATGGCGGACCAGGGATTCATCCACCTTTTTGGCGAATCCTTCCGGGTCGTCGCTGAGCATCCCGGTCCGCTGTTCAAAGGTCAGTCCCTGGGGGCAGTATCCGCCGCCGTGGGCCACGTGGCAGGAGGTCTGGTCCGAGAGCAGCTCAATGTGGATGTTATGGTCCACGGCATATTTCAGCAGGTCTACCACATTGCCGTGGAAGGCGATGGCCAGGGCCTCTTTGGCCTCAGCCGCCGCCTTTGCCAGTTGGAAACTTTCGGCCGGGGTGGTGGCCACTTTGCTCACCCAGCCCTGGTCAAACCGGGTCTTGATCCTGGACTCATCTACTTCGGCGATAATGCCCACCCCATTGGCGATCTCTATGGCTTTGCCCTGGGCGCCGCTCATGCCGCCCAGTCCTGAGGTCACAAAGAGTTTTCCGGTCAGGTCCCCGTCCTCGGGCACTCCCAGTTCCAGCCGCGCCGCGTTGAGAAGGGTGCCGTAGGTGCCGTGGACAATGCCCTGGGGGCCGATGTACATCCAGCCGCCGGCGGTCATCTGTCCGTAGTTGGCCACACCGAGGGAGATGGCCCGTTCCCAGTTTTCCTGGTCATTGAACAGCCCCACCATCATGGCGTTGGTGATGATGGTCCTGGGTGAGGCGGGGGAGGACTTGAACAGGCCCAGGGGATGGCCGGATTCCACCACCAGGGTCTGGTCTTCGGTCAGGTTTTCCAGGTACCGTCTGATGACATGGTATTGCATCCAGTTCTGGCAGACCTGTCCGGTTTCCCCGTAGGTGACCAGTTCATAGGGATAGAGGGCGATGTCAAAGTCCAGGTTATTGTCGATCATGACCTGGAAGGCTTTTCCCTCGGTGCAGCAGCCCTTGTACTCATCAATGGGCAGGCCTTTGATCCGGCCTGCGGGCCTGAACCTATACCCGTAGATCCGGCCGAAGGTCATGAGTTCGTCCAGAAATTCCGGGGCCATTTTTTCATGCCATTCTTCGGGCAGATACCTTAGGGCATTTTTAAGGGCAAGGGCGATTTCGTCCTTGGTCAGGTGCAGGGGGCGTTTGGGGGCCCTGCGGATACCGGGCTCAAATTCGGGCATCTGGGGAAGTTCGGTAAAAATGTCCTGGAAACGGATGGTCATTGCATTGGAAACATCGATATTTTTCATGGGGTTCATTTCTCCTTATTTTTATATAAAATAACTGAGTAAACACCTTAGTTCTTTCATAATTCGTTGTGGGCAAACCTGGATGAAAGACCAGGTCGGCCCATGGCCGTTAGATGATCTTGTTGGCTGCCAGTTCGTTGATGGACGGATCGTCAAATCCAAGCTCGGTTTTCAACACCTCTCTGGTATGCTCTCCCAGCAGGGGCGAAGGGCCCTGGATGGTCGCCCTGGTCTGGGAGAATTTAACAGGCATGGCGGGCAGTCTTGTGGGGCCTGCCACGGGGTGATCCACATGGACCAGCATTTCCCTGGCTTTGATGTGGTCGCTTTCCGCAATCTGCTGGATATTGTAGATGGGAGATGCGGGCACCCTTGCCTGTTCAAGAACAGTTACCACCTCTTCAACGGCCAGCTTTGTGGACCAGGAATGGATAATTTCCTTGAGGGCCGTATCGTTTTTCCCCCTGATGGTGTCGGTCAAAAAGCGCTGGTCTTCCATGAGGTCGGGCTTGCCCATGGCCTCGCAGAGCCTTGCGAATCCCGTATTGTCATAGGTGGCAATGGTGAAATACCCGTCTTTTGCCTCGAATACGTCATAGGGGTAGCTGGTGGGGTGGCGGGAGCCCATGCGGCCCAGTATTTTTCTGTCATCCCCCAGATAGGAAAACAGGGACATCTCCAGCAGGGAGAAGATGGAATCCACCATGGAGACGTCAATGGACTGCCCCTTTCCGGTTTTTTCCCTGTTGAACAGGGCGGTGACAATGGCAAAAGCCGTGTACAGGGCCGTGGAGGTGTCCCCCAGAGAGACCCCCACCCGGGTGGGTGGGGCCCCTTTCTGGCCGTTGACGCTCATGATGCCCCCCATGGCCTGGGCCACCAGGTCGAATGCGGGGAGATGCTTCATGGGGCTGTCCTGGCCGAACCCGGAAATGGAGGCGTAGATGATCTGGGAATTGATCTCGCAAACCTCAGGGTATGACAGGCCCAGTTTTTCCATGACACCGGGGCGGAAATTTTCCACGATAACGTCTGATTTTTTGATCAGGGATTTGAGCACCTTGATGCCCTGTTTTTCCTTGAGGTTCAGGGTGATGCTTTTTTTACCCCGGTTCAGGGACATGAAGTAGAGGCTCTCCCCGTTGACGGCCGCCGAGGGTTCCCGTGCCCCGTCTCCGCCCATGGGATGTTCCACCTTGATGACCTCTGCCCCCATATCCGCCAGCATGGCCGTGCAGAACGGGCCGCTCAGCACCCGGGTCAGATCCAGGATTTTGATACCTTTTAATGCACTCATAATCACTCCTCCTAAAATTTTGGCAAGGCAGCCAGTGGAAATGCGCTGCCTAGAGGCTTGCTGCCTTAGTTGAGCCGGCCAATCACCCGCTGGCTGATCAGGTCCATCCGGGTGATGCGCCTGCCCAGCAGGGTTCTCAAACATTTCACATCCCGGAAAAAATGCTCCACTGGGAATTCGATCATATACCCGACCCCCCCGTGGATCTGTAGGGCCTCATCGGTGAGGTATTCGGCCAGGGCCTGTGCTGAAAGCTGGGCCGCAATGAGATCCGCCAGCCCCATGCCTTTTCCGTCACAGGCCCGGGCAGCGGCATACAGCGACGCCCTACCTTCCCGGAGCCGGGTGTACATGCCTGCAATTTTCTGGCTGATTCCCTGGAAGGCGGCGATTTTCCGGCGAAACTGCTCCCTCTCCCTGGCATAGGCAATGGCCAGGTCAAAGGCGCCCTGGGCCATGCCCAGGAACATGGCTGAGGTTTTGAGCAAAAGATGATGTTCAAGCATATGCACCGGATTTTTTCCGGTGTCGTTAGAGGAAATCACGGCGCCGGTTGAAAGTGTTGCGGAGTCAAAGCTCACCCTGTTCCAGGTCATCATGTCCATTCCCAGCTTTTTGACGGGGGCTGAAACCTGTATGCCGGGGAGATCTTTGGGGAAGAGGAGCAGCAGCCGTTCTCCCTGGCCCTCTTCGGGGTGGGCCACCGCCAGAAAGAAATCGGCGATTCCCGCATTGACCACCACAGGTGCCTCCCCGGTCAGCACCAGGGTATCCCCCTCCTTGCGGTAACGCACCGGGCCCGGGTCCTGGCCCAGTTCCGGGCAGATCACGGCGGTGACCGACTTGCCCTTGAGCAGGGGGATGTTGAGGGCCTTGATCTGGTCCTTTGTGCCGAACCGGGCCACAATCTCGGCGCCCAGGTCGGTAAAACAGAGGGCCAGCCCCATGGCGGAGTCCCTGCGGCAGAGTTCCTCTGTTACCAGCACACTTTCCATGGCGCCGCATTCCTGTCCCCCTGCCGATTCCGGCCAGGTCAGGCCGATGAGGTCCAGTTTGCATGCGGTTTTAAGTATCTTTTTGGGAAACTGCTGTTTTTCGATGAGGTCCAGGATCTGATCGTCGTCAAATTCACCCCTGGCAAAATCCCGTGCGGCTTTCTGGATAAACGTCTGTTCTTCTGTGAGTTGGAATGTCATGGATCGATCTCCTTTTCCTTATTGGGGCCGCTGGCCGGCGAGCAGTTTACGTCCGATGATAATGCGGTGTATTTCCGCGGTGCCTTCAAAAATCCGTAAAATTCTGGCATCCCGCAGAATCCGCTCCACAATGTTGTCAAAGAGGCAGCCGTCCTTTCCGAAGATTTCCATGGCCTTTTCAACCACCCGGCCCACCATTTCCGAACCGTAGAGTTTGCACATGGCGACTTCCATCTGGGCATCTTCCTTGCAGTCCATCTTGGCTGCGGTTTTGTAGAGCATGGTCCTGGCGGCGTAGAGTTCCGTGGCCATGTCGGCCAGCAGCCATTCAATGGACTGATACCTTGCCAGGGGCTTGTCGTTGAAGGGCTTGGATGCGGCATAGTCCACCGCCATGTCCAACAGCCTTGTGGCGAAGCCCACCGAGGTGGCGGCAACCCCCATCCGCCCTTCGTCAACGGTTTTCAGGGCCACGGTGAGCCCCCGCCCCTCGGTACCGATGAGGTTGCAGGCGGGCACCGGCGTATCCTTGAAAATCACCTCACTTTTGTGGGAGCCCTGCATGCCCATGGACTGGTGGATGTTTCCAATGGAAATGCCCGGGAAATCCTTTTCAACGATGAAGGCGGAAATCCCTCCCCTGGGGCCTTTTTCAGGGTCGGTGACGGCAATGACGATGAATACGTCGGCAATGGGGGCGTTGGTGATAAAATGTTTCATCCCGTTGAGAATGTAGACATCCCCCTTTTTTTCCGCGGTGGTGGTGATGCTGGCGGCATCGGATCCGGCATTGGGCTCGGTGAGGGTAAAGGCGGAGATCCATTCCCCGCTGGCCAGTTTGGGCAGGTATTTTTGCTTTTGTTCTTCGCTTCCGTCCAGAACGATGCTTCTGGAACCCAGCCCGTTATTGAGGCTGATGATGTCCATGAAGGCAAAATGGGTCTTGGCCAGCTCCTCTTCCACCGTGCAAAAGGCGGTTTTACCCATGCCCATCCCCCCGTATTCCTTGGGGATGGTCAGCCCGAAATACCCTTTCTCCCTCATTCTGGCCAGAATATGTTCGGGAATTTGATTGCTGGCTTCAACCTCCTGCTCAAACGGCGCCAATTCTTTTTGCGCGAATTCCCGGATTTCCATTCTGAGCGCTTCCAGTTGATCTGATTGCAAAATGGCCATCTCTGCCTCCTTGAAAACGGTATAAGTTCAATGAAATCAATAGATCAAGATAGTCTATTAACTGTTTATATAAATGCTTATACATTATCTTTAATTAATTCCTTTTGATCTTGTCAATAGTTTTTTTATAAAAAATTGGGGGCCGGGTTTTGAACCCAGTGGAAATGGGGCAATGGTTTATTCAAACCGATGCGTCGGGAAATTAAAAATGGGGTTCAGGCCAGGCCGTTGAGAAAAGAATCAATAAGGCATCGGCCTGGAAAACGTTTTCCAAGCCGATGGGCAGGTCGGTATACAAATGGGCAGGTGGGTCTATAGGGTCCTGGAAAGCCGGGCAAAGGAGGCTGAATCGCCTTTTTCGATGGTCTTTAGCTTGAAATTATTTTTTTGGAATAATTTTAGGATGTTCGAGCTGGAGATGTCCACATCCGCCGTTATTTCAGAGATCCCTTTGCGGTCCAGCTCAAGGCATGTCCGATCCAGCAGTACCTGGATGATGTGGTCTGATACCTGGCCTTTTTCAAGTATTAATGTCAACCGGCCGGTTTTAGCGCTGGCCTCAATGGCCACCACGCTGGCGCCGATGGTTCTCTCCATATGAACCGCCAAAAAGATCGTATGGGTCTGGGATTTATTTACGGCCTCGTCGGTATGGTTTATCCAGTCAAAATCGCTGTTGCGGGTGCCGGGGTTTTCTGCGATCCAGTCAAGGGCCAGGGACATGAGTCCGTCATGGTAGGGTGGTGCATAGGGGATAATCTGGATTTTTTCCAGGAGCCTGTTGAACTGCAGTTTGGTTTCCACAAGGTCCACAAGGTCGATTTGGGCCATTTCCTGTTCCAGCTCTTCCAGAAGTTCAAGGGGCCTCGAGGGTTTGCCGCCGATGGGCGGCAGTTTATGCATGGTTTCCAGAAGCGCCTGCCATACCGGCCGGATTTCATGGAGTTTTTCTTTTCCGGAATCGGTGAGGATGACTTTTTTAAACCGCTTGTCTTCCTTGTCCTGGGCAATCTGCACAAAGCCCTTTTTCTTGAGCGATGTGACGAGCTGGCTGGCCCCAGGGTGGGTAATCTCCAGTTCCTTGGCAATTTTGGAAATGGTCACCTCTCCCTTGCTGCTCAGAAGGTAGAAAACAGGAAACCAGCTGGCCTCGAAGCGAATGCCCTGGTCGGTATAGATTCTTGAAAGATCTGAAAAAAATTTCTCGCTCAACCGCTTCAGCCGTGTGCCGAAGAGAAGCACACCTGTTTTTTGATAAAGGGACATATTAAACCTTTAAGTTAGTATTTATATAACATGTCAACAAAACACAGGTGGGTTTAACTTGGCAAGCAGTTTTTCCCAAATTTTCCCGGGCAGCCGCGGCTGCCCGGGATAGATGGATCTTCTAAAAAATTATGTGTGCGGCAATGGCCACCAGGGGAACAGCCACAATGGTGCGGATAAAGAAAATCGCTACAAGTTCCCACACCGTCAACGGAATGTCTGCTTCCAGCATGGCATTGGCACTTTCTGTGAAAAAGATGACCTGGACCGTGGACAGGGTGCAGACAAAAAACAGGCTCATTGTAGAGACCTTTGCCCCCGAGGCGATAATTATGGGAAGTGCAATTTCAGTGATGGACACAAGAACCGTTGAGCCGATGGCCTTGGCATCGGGAAGCCCCAAAAGCTCAAGTATGGGGCTGACAGGGACGCCCAGCCAGTCAAATACCGGCGTATATTCAGCCAGGATCAGGGCCAGGGTGGCGATTGAGACCACATACCCCACTATTTTCTGGGCGAATTTCACCGCATCCAGTGCCCCCTTGGAAAACATCGCGGGTTTTGCTGCAGCGGCTTTATCCACGGCAATTTCAGCGGCTTCTGAGATTATTTTTTTGCTCAAGGGGACGGGTTTGCGCATCTCATCGGTCTGTTCCCGGCCGTCGATGTACACGTCTCTTTTCGTGGACAGGGGGGGGACCCGGGTGACGATGGCCGCTATGATGAAGGTGACGATAAAGGAGGTGATGATGACATGGGGAAGGTATTCCATGATTCCGCCGATGGAGGTTAACAGCGCGAAAAAGCCGAGGGAGCAAATACTGAAGTTGGTTGCAATGCTTGCCGATTCCCGCTGGGTATAATACCCGTTTTTATAAATCTTGTTGGTGATGAAAATCCCCACAGCGGGGTCTGCGACAAAAGAGGTCACCGCGTCAACGGCAGACCGGCCGGGAAGCCGGTAAACGGGTCTCATCAGGGGGGCCATCAGCGTTCCGACAAATTCCAGGAAACCGAATTCCGTCAAGAACATCACCAGGGTGCCGGCAAAGGAGACGGTTAACAGCACACTGCACCCGATATGAAAGGCCAGTCCCCCGATATCTTTATGGAGAAGCCACTCCGGGCCGATTTTAAAGACGATCATTACACTGAAAACAGCGGCCAGGCCAAAGAAAATCCCGTTTAAGATCCCGTCCTTTTCGTGGTATTTCTTGAACATGGGGATCTGTGTGGTCCTGGAAAGCACCCAGGTGGAAAAGAGCAACAGCACCACGCCTAAAGTCAGGTATTCCAGTCCTTTTCCAAGACTTCCCTTGATAAAATCAATGATCATGATCAAGGGAATTTTTGATTCCCCGGATGCAGTGGAAAAGGGAATAAAAAACAAAATAATTCCCAGCAGGCTTCCTGCAATGGACTTCAGGGCAGCTGTGCCTTTAACGCTTCGGGCTCTGGTCTCGCCTTTTTTTAAAGCTTCTTCCATGTCTCACTAACTCCTTTACGCGATTATGTTGTTAATAATATGGGCCGCGCAATTGAACCAGGACTTTTTCCGGGCAGCAATTTCGCTTCCCTAATTCATGAATACCTCCTGTGGAAACAGCTATTTTAAATATACGAATTTTTTATTAAAAAATTATATTATGTTTTATATAAAGACTTATATATGTGGTTTTTTGTGTTTGTCAAGCTTTTTTATGGATATGGGAATGCGGGATTAACGCAGCCCGTTGTGATGGACGGAATAAGGAGAGGTGACATAGAGATGGCAATTGTGGAATTGAGCAAAAGGATAACAGAGGCCGGCCGTCAATGGCCAGGTGCCTGATGGGCAATGGCATTGGAATCGCCATGGCGCCCTTTGGGGTGGGATCTTAAAAATTCGTTTTCCAATTAAAATTGGGTAATGTCAACTATGGGCAGTTGGGTTGAGTTCTTTATTTCTTTTAATGAAAAACTTGTTTTAACGGAAGTCACCCCCGGTAGTCTTCGAATAACGTTCCTCGATAATTTTTCATAGGATTCCAGGTTTTCGGAAACAACTTGAAGCAGATAATCGGACTCACCCGAAATGTTGTGGCAGAAAAGGACTTCGGGGATATCTTGAATCGCCTGTTCAAAGTCGACTAAAGAGTCATCACTGTGTATGGAGAAGCTGATTTGTACAAATGCGATAACGCCAAAACCCAAGCGCTTGCGGTCCAGGTGGGCATGGTATCCTTTAATAACCCCTTTTTCCTCCAGGCGCTTCTGGCGTCGCCAGCAGGGGCTTTCACTTAAATTAAGCTTGCCAGCCAGTGTTACATTAGATGCCCTTCCATCTTTTTGCAACAAATCAAGCATGGCGCAATCTGTTTCATCGAAAAGCGTATCGTCAGGCAAATTATTCCCCCAATTTGGTTAAATCCGAAAGAATATTCCATTTTTTAGAATGAATCGGGTTCAAAAAGCAAGGACATTTCATTGGGTAACGGGTATTCTATATATAATGTTTTAAGCATTTCAACATAAACATTACCCATCCAAGGAGGGCTTATGGAAACTTTCAATCCCGAACAGGCATTGCTCAATGCACGTAGAGAATTTGGAGAACATGGCGGCGTTGCGCCGTCCATTTCAAGGTCTGCTACTTTTACTGTCATGCATCCGGGGACCATGCCTGAAATTTTCAACGGCCTGAAAGGGCCCGAACAGGGGGGATGTTTTCTCTATAGCCGCCATTTCAATCCCACTGTAGATATTTTGTCTCGTTACCTTGCGGCCATGGAAGGAACGGAGGCTGCCATCTGTACGGCCAGCGGAATGTCTGCCATTTCCTGCGCTATTCTTCAAATATGCAACAGCGGAGATCACATTGTGGCCAGTGAGAGCATTTACGGCGGGACCCATGCCCTTTTTGAATCCCTGTTGCCCCAAATGAATATCAAAACAACTTTTGTGGATATCACAGATATTGAAGCGGTAAAAGCGGCGGTTACTGAAGAAACAAAGGTAATTTATACGGAGACCATGGGGAATCCGACACTTAAAATTGCAGATATACCCACCCTTTCAGACATCGCCCACAAACAGGATGCCAAACTGGTCGTAGACAATACCTTTTCTCCCTTGATTTTCACCCCCAAGAATTCAGGTGCCGATGTCGTCGTCTATTCTTTGACCAAATATATCAATGGGGCAAGTGATTTGATTGCCGGTGCTGTATGTGCGGACAAATCCTTTATCCATGAACTGATGGACCTGCATACGGGAAGGGTAATGTTGCTGGGGCCGACCATGGATCCCCGCGTGGCCTTTGATGTGCTCCAGAGAATCCCCCATCTGCCCATTCGGATGCGCGAGCACAGCAGAAGAGGTATCGCCATGGCCGAAATGCTCAAAAAGATGGGAATCAGGGTCGCCTATCCGGGACTGCCGGATCATCCCCAGTATGAAAAAGCAAATGAACTTGCCAATGAGGGATACGGTCTGGGCGGAATCCTGGCTCTGGACTGCGGGACCAAGGAGAAGGCGGAAGAACTCATGGAGGTGCTTCAGAATGAAGAGTCTTTTGGCATGATTGCCGTTTCCTTGGGATATTTTGATACCCTGATCAGCTGTTCCGGTTCTTCCACCTCGTCTGAAATCAAGATTGAGGATCAGCAAAAAATGGGATTGTCGCCGGGACTTCTCAGGATAGCTCTGGGATTTACCGGGGATCTTAATACCCGCATGGCGCAGATGGAACGGGCAGTAAAAAAAGTATTGGGCGTTTAATAAAAGGGGTGGCCCATGATTGAAAGATTCATCACGGGTCGGCAAATCCAAGGAGTGAATTTATCCACTTTAAAAAAGGTTTTGGTTCCCTGGGGCAGAAATCAAAAAAGGGTTTAGAGAAACTCGCTAAACCCTTGATTTTTATGGTAGGCACGAGCGGACTTGAACCGCTGACTTCTACCGTGTCGATCTGCTCAGGCCGTTTTAGGTTATTGTCTATTATTATACACTGGTGTCTGAAACCCTTCATAAATCGCCTTCTTAATCAACAACGTTCTATTTTGTTATTCGTTATTGTTTTTAAGTTTTGATGATTGTGGTCACAGAATGGTCACAATTCCATAAGCATTTAAGAAGATACCACAGGCAGGGAGATATCCCTGCTTGTGGGAAAGGTTATGATACCATGAGTGAATTTCAAAAAGAGAGGTCTGTCCCCCCAGAGGTGGCAGAAAGGATAAATCAACAAGTTCAAGACCTGATGGCTGCAGAGAGAAGGGAAAAAGAACACCAGCCAAATGAAACCTCCCCCCATCTATATCCTGTCGATCAGGGCATTCATTGCTCAGATTTTAGATCCAAGGGGGGGGATCAGGACACAACAAAATCCCCCGTTATCCGACGAGGCCATACCGTAAATGAAGGGGGGGGAACCGCAGGAGCCGGGCAACCCACAACCCAAGCTCCGACTCAAGTGATAACGATACCAGATTATCATCATCAGCCACGTGTGCCACAGCAGGTGGATGTTTATCAGAGCATCAAAGCTGCTACAAATGAACAGCGGGTTATCAACAATTACCGGTCTGAGTGCGAAAGGACTGAAAAGAATCGTATGAAGGATCACGATGAATATCAAATGCTACAATACGAAAACGAATTAGCACGGCAAGGGCCAATCAAGATAGGTGATAATATTTCCATCCCTGTCAGCTTTCCACTGCATGTACTCCCGGAATTATTTCAGCAACTCATAGTTGAGGTCGCGAATTCTCTTAGTGCCCCTATCGAAGCGGTAGCACCATGTCTATTGGGAGCGATATTCATCGCTGTCCGTGGGAGTTCCTACGTACAAATTAAAAAGGGGTATAAGGAACTTGTGACGGAATATATAGCAGTTGCAATGGGATCTGGAACCAACAAAACTGGGATTGATGGATTCTTTCGAAACATTTTTGAAATGATAGAGGAAGCGTTGCAAGCCGCCCATGACAAAGAGGCTCCAAAATTGAAAGCTAAATTAGTGTTGCTGAAGAAGCGTAAAAAACAGATGGAAAAAGATTTTTTGAAAGAAATGGAGGACGTACCTGAAGATGAACTTGATGAATATTTAGAGATATGTGCAGGGAAGCTCGCACCTTTGGAGAAAGAAATAGCTACAACAATAGTTTGCCCAAGGCTACTCATTGACAATCCCACCCACAAAGCACTGGCGTTATATCTGCAGGAACAAGGTGGTGTCGGTGGATTATTTGAAGATGAACCTGCTATTTGGAAAGATAGGGTCAATGCAAGACAGGACACGATCTTTCTTAAAGGCTACAACGGAAAGTCTTATACAGATGAAACCAGTACCGGTAAATCTGTTAGAATGCCTCGGACATGTTTTACAGCGTTTTCTTTTTTTCAGACAAGAGTTGCTTTAGACTTCTTTTCAAAGCAAGGCCTTAAAGAAGATGGATTGTTGCCCAGGATATTGCCCGTAATTTTACCCAAGTTCAAAGGTGCCCAAGACCCCTACGCACCGACAGTCTCTGAAGCGCTGAATACGGCGTATGAAGATAAAATCCGGAGCATTCTAAAGTTTTCTATGCCTGAGAGATCGGCTACTGATAAAAGGAAAACACACATTTTCAATTTAACTGGAGAAGCGTTTAACATCTGGGCTGACTTTAAGAAAAAGACCAATATAAAAATAACGGAAAAAGATGGGGAATATAAAAACTGTATAGAAATGGCTTCAAAATTAGGTGGGCATGCTGCTCGTTTGGCTGCAGTTGTTAATCTGCTGGAGCATGATAATCCCTGGGAACAACCGATAGGTGCTTCGGCGATGAACGCAGGGGTGGCCATAGCCGAGTTCTTTGCGGAGCATGCTAAGGCCATTTTTAATAAAGAGCAGCTTGATGCCATAGGATATGCCAATAAGATTTTACATTGGCTTGAGTTGCATCCCTGTCGTAAATTTAGACCGAGAAAATGTTATCGTGACATTGGGAATAAATATACCTCTGAGCATTGCACAATCGGGCTTCAACTTTTAGCAGAGCATGGCTATTTAGTCAGATATATAGATTCCAATGACCGCGAGATTGTAATTGTCAACCCTAATCACTTGCACGATGTCCTCAATAAGAAGAATAAAGAGGCAGAAGGCATAAGACGCCCCGCCCCTATCCCTCAGGGGAGTCCTGCTCAAGTATATGGATAATTTTTTATCGTAAGAGTCCATATCTTTAAAATGCGCTGCCTGGGGAAGCCTGGGCAGCGTTTTCTTTGTGTGCCAGGCATGGCGCATTTCTAACGGGTGCAAGTCCCGAACAGGCCGAAATGGTCGGAAATGTATAGCTGAAGGCAAGGGTGTTGTGTGAGGCAGGGGCTGGAGGAAACTGGAGGCAAAATCCGAACCTGACGAATAGAAACCGGATATAAGGCCGATGACCGCAGGGTAATCTGGCAATGGAGGGCAGAGACGCCCTGTAACAACTCGGACGCGGCATTGGCTTCAATTCCCTCAAACTCAAGTTTCTGGGTGCTTTAAAAATGACTTTATTGATATTGACAGTACTGACACCACTGACGGTCGATAGTGTCAGTACTCTGTTCTTGATAAAATCTTAGTATTCTGTTCAGTCCGATATGGGCAATCACGGATTCTGTATTCTCTTACTACTTTCCTTCGATATTTTCATTCTCAACAATTTCACCCTTAAAACATTGGACCTGGAAACTCCCTTCACGCTTCAAAAAGTGGGGGGCAGCCCCGGTGGATTGGCAATACGTTGCTGAGGCAAATCTCAATCCAATATATTTCTGGCATACTCGTCTTCGCTTACGATTGACATATCCATTGACACCTTTCCATCATAGAGCTTAAAATTCAAAAATCATGTATTGACATTTCAGTTGAGTATAAATTGGGAGGTTGTCGTTATGGCTAAAGCTATTTGTAACCAATGTGGGAAAGTATACGAATTTCATTGTGATGATTTGAGTTGGAGTTCAGAGGCTTATGCAAAGCACTCTGAAGCTATGGGGCCTGAATTCCATCATACTTCTGAGTGGGGGGAATCCTGTAATTGCGGTGAAGCATTGAGCATCAGTTTCTTATATGTTGAATATCCAGAAGGCACGACTGAGTCAAAGGATATCGAAACAGCAGGCTGTGAATTTCAGGGTGATTGTCCCGCACCAATATCATTCAGATAATCACTAATCTTTGTAGAATTTTAAAACCGTTATTTTTTGTGACCATGCGAACTTGTGAGTCACTGCATTTGAAGCAGTGACTCATGCCTGCATTGGATTCTCCTGGATAAAACTTATGCCAACAAAGATCTATGTTTTCTTTAAGGTTTATTGGTGCCATCCTCCCCAGGAGGATCATTCATTCGTCTCTCAGCAAAAATCAAATTATAGTTTATCTCCGACAGTTATATTATGAGAATAGTAAAACTGAATCACGATCTCATTCTTTTCAAATCTTAAATTATCTCCGACAAAATCTACATCAATGTCCATTTGAAAATGAAGGGTATTGAAATAACGCCCCCCTTATCGCTCGGGTTGATACCACTTAGGGAGGTTAATGTAATATGTATTATGTATTGTAGTATTAGCTAATTAAGTAGCTTTCATAATCCCCATCAATTCACAAGTACCGTTTCTTATAGCATAGTGTCCCGCCAAATCACTATTCACCAAAACCAATATAGAATCCACTTTAACGTGAGTGCCAGCGTTCTTTCCTTTCAGTTCTGCTGAAACTCCGTTCAAAACACACATTAAGGATAAACGATCATGCAGAACATCTTCACAGGCGACGAATATAAGGAGTTGCCTCTCACCTTTTCACTGAAACAGAACAGTCGAACCCATGAAGAACTACGCCAAATTATTCATTGCCTTTTTCAATATATGATAACGCGTCACAGTAAAGTTTATGTCACACGAATAACATTGAAATTTCCCACAGCAACGTATCACTGCTATCCCCATGACAATTCCACCATCACGACATTTATGGAAGCGTTGATTCGTCATTGTAACCGCAGGGACTATGATCCTAAATATCTCTGGGTGAGAGAGGTGTCCCCAAGGTCAGGCCAGCACCACTTCCATTGCTTGGTACTGTTTAATGGAAACCGGGTAGAGACCACTAACTGGCTGAAAATGAAAGTTCATTCCTTATGGGGTAGGGTTCTGGGAATGGATGCAGGTGGATATTTCAACATAGATAAACCTTTTTGGAAGGTCAATGAGAAGCGTGGCATTATGATCAGGCGCTATCTTCCGGAGTGTCCCCTTCATTATGAAGCTGCGCTACAATGGGCTTCTTATCTCGCGAAAGTTTACAGTAAAGAGCGCCAGCATAAGTTCCTTAGGGGATATGGCTGTTCTGTATTATAAGACCGGTAGGCTTCCTGAGTAGTTGGAAGCTTCGGTTGCCCTCCATCAGATCCCATTATTGATGGATTTTAGCAAATATCGATATCGTTCCAGATTTGAGCCACATCTGACGGGTCTGAAATATCCATTACCATTTCCGACCATTATGATCCTGACATCCTCTCCCCACTACGACATTTGTGATACTCCACATAAAGGCCCTTCATATAAGGCTTTCAGAATCTGCTAGAGGGGTATAATTGGAGGCCGTATGGCGATGGATTCAAATAAGCTGTGCCATCCATATCATTTCACTCGTTGATATTTTGATACTGCCAAGTCTCAGCTTTCCCCAGGCAACCAAAGATAAGCTTGGAGCCAGAGGATACCCCGCACATCGTCTCCAACACTTGGGACGCAACCATCGGCCAACTTGTTCTCTGGTACATACAGGTCAATATCGAAATCAGCATCAGAAGGCCGTAGAACAGTAACACGGATACGCCAAACCCTTTGATCGAGCATTGTTTCATGCAATTCTGTCACGGACTTGACTGGTCCCTGAAACTCATAATCATCTTTTGCAAGATCTTCCCGTGGTATAAGTGCCGTCATCCCTTGGGTCTGAAAGATCAACGGCTCCTTACTATCCCGTTTGCTTGGGTCATCAGCGTGCATCAGCCCCCGGAGACGGGAGACATGCTCTTGTTCATCGATAACTATTGGATCTGGACTGACTATTTCAAACGTATATGGGAACCCTGCGAAAATGAACTGATAGGGTTCACCTGTTTTATAGAATATCCGATTAGCGGCAAACAGCGGGTCGAAAAACACAATTGGATGATCTTTCTCTGGCCCCACAAGACCTTGAATCTGAGCTTCAAGACGGTTTGGCCACAATTTGATTTCTTCGATCACAACGGTATGCTGTGTGCCCTCGCTCACCCAAGGGTAGGCTGAGATGAACTCATTTCCCCCTTCTGGTGAATTAAGCTGGATCACACTTATCAAACCAAAACGCGGTATCGGCCACACCAATAGAGCACCTGTCGGCTCCTGTTCGGGAAATGCATAGGGCTTGGCATATTTATTATCAGCATAAGACAGGGCCATCTGGCTGTCCTGTATGATTTCCGGAAGTTGATTGAAGAGGTCTGTGGGATCGTCATAGAAAATACCAATGTGATCACCGTGCCCTACGGTTTCTTCTGAACAGTACTCATCAACAGCTTCCTCAAATGGTGTGTTAGATTGGTTTCTGTGCTTACTGGTCATAAATGCTCCTGAGAGTTGATGGATTACAGAGTTCTATCTGAGCAACCGTGTATCATGACAATTCGACTATCCAGGCCAAAAGGACAGGCTGGATAGAAACTGAAAATCTATTTTAAGACCCCATCATAGACGGGCGTGACGCTTGAAAAGAATGGTCAGAAAGCCCCTCAAGTATAGCCTTATTGGATAGGCTGGGATTACCGCCCAGCACTGCATGCCGGGCAAAGCTGATCATCCTCATCATATTCATCATCAATATGTGCAAAGTCGCTGATGGTAAATTCACATTCGCATTTTCTACAGTCTATTGGCGTTGTACAGTCATCGCAATACCAATAACCGTTTGTCTTCTCGCCATCGTCCTCTTCAACAAAATTCCCGCATGAATAACATTCCTTATCAGCCATCTTTTCTCTCCCTTTGATATTGTGATTGTTGAGAAGCGACTGCTCAGTATCTGGGCTATCAGAAAAGGGACGTGGATTCAATGGCTATTGTTGAAAATAGATAGAATCTGAATAGGAGTCAGAACGTACAGACGAAACCGAACTAAGATTTCATGTGCTTATGGAATACGTCTAGGATTTCAAGTGCTGCGTCTGAATCTTTCTTTGATAGTTCTGCGAATATAGATTTGATTCTTGAAACGGTCTTGGTATCATCATCAATTACAGCATTTAGAAGCTCTCCAGGGGGCACCTCAAGAGATTCTGCTATCTTGACCAGGATCTCAACGGACAGGTTGACCTGGCCACGCTCTATTTCTCCAAGATATTTATAACTGATACCAGCCAGCTCCGCCAATGCTTGCTGGCTGAGCTTTTGCTCTCCTCTAAGATCTTTGATATGTTTTCCGATGTTCTCTAAAGCGTCTGTCATTCGGCCATCTCCTTAATTTTCTATTTTTAAGATGACCGGCGATTTATATAAACCCACGATGATGGGTATTTAATTGTTCAAATTAACACCAATAGGTGTTATATAAATGCCATGATCGATAATCCAAATCTTAGTTTTGAGACATAGCCTGGTTAGGACGTTTTCAATTTCAACGAAGGATAAAATAATGAACTCATTAAAGAGATTGTTTAGAACCTCTATTGTCATTTTGTTTGCTACTGTATTTCTTTTCGGCTGCGGTTCTAACCCAACCGATGTGGTTAAAGATGCTCATCTGAAACTGGACAATTCAATCACCCTTGGTGATGCCCTCGAAAAGAACAAGCACCTCACTGGCCAGACTTGGGAAGAATTTGAAGATGACATGGGCAGAACCATCGTTGAATTTACAGCTAAGTCTGATATCGAGTGCTTAAGCGAAGAATCCTGTGATTTCATTAAAAAGTATGGTGTTTATACTGATGTAAAGATCCAGTTCACTGTAGGTGAAGATGAGAAGTTTGAGATCACTTATATCGGAACCGCGTATAATGCTTCTGATGAACTGAAACAGATGTTCGATGAACGTGAGCAGAAGGAGTACTTTGGGTACACTTCTCATACTAACTATGAGGTATTGAAATCCATCTATGCCAACAAGCCTGTACCTGTTGTTTATAGTGTTTTCTCGAAACTCTACAATGGGGAAAGGTCATACCGTATGACCAGTAAACGTGAAGCTAACCGTCAGCGTGGCATGGCCAAACTTAAACCATATGTAAATCGTGTATTTGATATATATGGTGACCAGCTTAAACAGTTCTTCGAACATCATCGGCGCGTCAAAGTTCTTATTCGGAGTCGTGATGAGAACACCCACTTTGTCAGTATATTTGGTGAATCCAATTACATGAGAGGATATCTCCATCTCGTCAGTGCTGATGAACGGAGTGTTTGTGAGGTTGAATCGATGTACACTCAGAAAGAAGTGGTTAATGAGTATGCACGGAAAACTGGTTATCCATCAGGGTTGAGATCATATGACGTTAAAGACAATCCTACCATGGATATCGTCAGCGCTAAGCTTAACGCTACTGTTAATAAAGAAGGCGAAGTTTCCTGTGGCCTGAATGGATCATTAGAAGGTGAATATAAATTTGCCGTAGAAATCAGATTCTTTAAGAAAGGCGATTACATCTATCCTTACGAGGCCCGTTTTGGTGACGGTGATAGTGTAATGTGTTCTGATGACAAGAACTGGTGGAAACAATAGTTCTATAGTTAATCTGACTACGTGTAAGAGAAATCATAACCTTCCCGGACCACCATCCGGGAGGGGTGTTCTTTTAAAAATAGGGGGACACAATTGGACACGACCCTAAAAGTTCAGTTGAAACCGCCTTTAATCTTCAGGTTCCAGCAAATCCTCTGCATCGGCTGATATCAGCTTCTGGCAATGGTGGCAGACCATGTTCAATCGCTTAACATTACCTTTAAAGAGAAACTTACCGCAGTGGGGGCACCGGTATTCATTCAGATCAGGGTCACTTCCCATCGGTGGGATAATTGGGTCGGTTGTATTCGAATCGTCCATGGTCTCTCACTGTAATCATTTTGTCAGGCTGATTCAGTATATCATGGGCCTGGGGAAAGCAACATCTTCTCATTTGTTTTTTGTATAACCCTGATAGCGGCCCAAGATACAAGGATCTGGTCATCGGAAGGAGTGTTAAAATCAATAACCGTGTATAGGGGGATTGATAGGGCTTTGGGGACTGCTTTTAGATTCCCTCATCAAGGTGTTTATCTATCAACAGTCAAATCTTCAACAAATTCAGATATGGGATCGATTCCAGTAACCAATAGACGATCCCTTGCCCGGGTGCAGGCCACATAAAGAAGGTGGCGTTCTGTATTATACACTTCGTCCAGATCAGAATCATCTCCCACAGCCTCAATCCTCTGCATTGAAGGTATTACGTCTTCATCACAGGCCATGACCACAACGACTTTGAATTCAAGGCCTTTAGCAAGATGCATGGTGCTGATAGAAAGGTGACCGCTTTTAAATTGTATCTTTTCATCAAGGACCGTGTAGGGCAACCCCGCTGATTCAACGGCTGTTATCGCCCGCTGTATTTCATTTTGTGAGCGAACAAATACACCGGCCTCAGAGGGTAGAATCCCCTGGTTATGACATTCTGTGAGCCATGCTGCTACGGCTTTGATCTCCTCTTCCTCATTCGGGTATTCTTTAATCTGTGGTGAGGGACCGTTGAAAACAGAGATGGTATTATTTCTCTTTTCCCGATTACCATCAACATCCGCAATCTCCGGATCGAGCAGAAGATCTGCCTGCTTTCGAATCTGGTGAGAGGTACGATAGTTAATTCGCAGTGTCCGGGAGCGTCCAAGGATGTTGACTCCAAGCCCCTTCCAGGAAAATGGCGGCTGGAAGATACGCTGCCCCAGATCCCCTGCGAAAAAAAGGCCGTTCTCCCGTTTGCCTGCTATGGCAGCAAGAAGTTTGAGCTGGGCGACGCTTATATCCTGCGCCTCATCTACAACGATAGAGTCAAATGGGGGATGGGCATTCTGTTTAACCTTTTGCGCAACTTCACAGAACATTCCGGATAAGGTTGTCAATTGGTGCTTTTGCATCATTGAGCGAACACAGGCAAAGATCTCCCACAGTTTTTGCCGTTGCGACTCCGGGAGACGGGTCTTTCTTCCCAGACGGCGGACATCCCGATATGCCTCCCATGTATTTAATTGCCATGCATCCACCACATCCTGCCACTCACTGAGCAGAAAACGCTGTGAAAAAGAATGATCCGCTATACTTTGGCTCGCTTCTTTAAGAAACGTCTGCAGTTTCTCAATAGAAACAATATTAGCTTTCAAGCCTTGTGCTTCGTACAATCTTCTACCAATAGTATTCATGTCAGCTACTTCGAGGCGTTCTGCAAGGCGCGGCATGTTACTGATTAAGAGTTTCAATTTCATTTGCAGAGCGTTGGCAAGTGGCTTCGAGAACGTAGTTAAGAGAATGCGGCCATCTGGATGTGATTGAGCAAGGTGAACTGCACGATGCAGAGCCACTACAGTTTTACCCGTACCAGCAGATCCAGAAACCCGGGCTGGACCGTTAAATTTCTTTTGGACTAAGTCAGCTTGATCTGGATGCAGGAATATTGTCCATTTCTCCCATGGCGCTTCCAAAGCGCGTTCCAGTTCCTCTTTGTTGGTCATAAGGCGGAAACGACGCTTTGCATCGGGATGGTCAAATGGGTTACCCGTATCAGACGATATTAATGACAGCCCTATCGGCGTACCTCCGGTAGCGATTTCAAGCAGGGCCTCTGCTGCTTCAGCAGGAAGATGATCTGCCAGTCCCAGCAAAGAGTCTTCATCCGCTTTACGCACATCCTCAACCCATTCTTCCGGAACGCCATACCCAAGCAGTTCTTCCTCCGTTTGGTTTGCAAAGAGCAAGGGTTTATCGGATGCAACCTGTTCTTCAACATAGACTGGAACAATAATCTCCTCTACCCTTTCCCGCACTTCAATAATCTGTGCAGCTCCGGTTTTCGGGTGGACCGCAAGCTTTCTTTTCTCTGCCCAGGCATAGGCCTTGTCGTGGTGGTCCACATAGCACAGCAGCATATTCGCATCGGTCTTATGAATGATAATCCGGATATCATTATTCACCCGTACGGACCAAAAGTTTGGATCTTTGGCATGATCTACCCTGTGGAACTTGAACCCGGGATTAGCAGGGTTCATCTGGAGATCAAAGGCGGAGGTCTTGATGATTTTCTGTTCCTGGGCTGTCATCTTCCCCAGGCTGGCAGTAAAGGTGTCTGCAATACGAAAATTCATATACCGGTTCCAATGGGAATCTGTGGTTTGATTATATTTTCAACGGCTGCATAAAGGTCTGTCTTGGTTTCCGGCACATGGATAGAGATGATCAAGGCATACCGCGCTTTCTTATCGTATCTTGCAAGCGCAGTCCGGGTTTTCCACCAGCCAAGTGTTGGATAAACGGCCAACACGCCACGACTGGCCAGTTCTGCAGCAGTCCCCTGCCAGATGTCAGAATGCATTGATCCCTTATGCCTATTATTGGGGCCGATTACCCAGCCTTTATCATCTCCAGTCCGGGACTTCCCGGAGTCTGCACTGATAGTCAGGGCGTTGATTCGTCCTCTAAAATCATCTTCAGATTCATAGGGTCTTTTCACATCGAAACGCAGGCCATGGGATTCATAACGGTATCTGGAACGGACGCCTCTGGTCGATGGATTGGGTTCAATAAAGTAGGACAACGTCACTCTCATTTCCACCTCCATTTCTCCCAGGCTTTCCAACTCATCAAGGGGCCAGGGAAGGCGGTGGAGATTCATATCCCGCAATTTAGGGGTGCTCCCTGTTTTCTCGAAGGGGTACAAATCAGACTCAATGACCATGGTCAATGAATTGGAAACACTCCACAAGGCCCGGCTGATATCAGGCATCCCAAAACCACAATGCCGGACAAGCTGCAGATAATCTCCTTTATTTGGTGTTCTCGAATCAGGGAGAAATGTCTGACGCATTGCATCGGTCCACTGGGCTGAATGAACGATCAAGGCCCGGATAGTCTCTGACCAGAGATCAGGATACTCAGCCATCAACTGTGCCGCCATTCGGCAGGCAAGCGCAGTGGCAGCACTGGTTGCGTTCATGATCGTCAGTAATCGTTCGTGGGGTTTGTGATGAGTGGTAAGAAGGCTTAAGCTTTCCATTGTTAAAGGCCCGATCCCGTCATCTGCGACATTACCGCCTTCAAAGACAATATCCGGTTTGATGGGCCAGTGTTTCTGCCAGGTGGATGAAGTGGTACTGAAAGGGCTTAATCCCCCTTCCGGGGCAATCGGCTCGTAGTTTTCCGCATCTTCTTCTGTAATCGTCACAAGGTCGGTATAGGCACCAACAGTTAACGCGTTCCAGGCTTGCCCCGGATCATGAATACCTTCGACGGTATTGGAGTCTGGATATTCCCGCCAGGCGTTCTGGTCATCTATATTACCAGCACAAAGCACCATTAACCTGGGGATTTCGTTTTCTCCTTCGACATCCACTGCCAAGCTGTCCACAGCCGCAGACCAGGCAGAGGGACGGCCCCGGTCCCGGTTATCGCGCGCTGAAATCGCCATTCCGTAAACACGTTTTCTAAACGCATCAGTTACGATTGTCCGGTTGACCGCTTCCTGAGTCAGATAGCCGTGTAACTTTGCATCACCACCATTAGCATGGTCATGAGGAATAATTTTCACGGACTCTATTCTGTGTTGGATATTGATCGGAAAAGAGGAGTCCAGCGGCCCGCTTAAATCCCCGAACAGGGCCAACCCTGCCATGGAAGTGCCGTGCCCCTCCTGATCGTCCAATCCCCAGGCAGGATTCACAGTATGCAGATCCGCATCGTCAAGAGCCGGGGCAATAAGTACATGCCCATTGTTGATGCCGCTATCTAAAAGACAGATATGAGGAACAGCTTGACTTTCATCAGCATAGCTGCAACGGCTCGTCAATTCTTCAACCCATTCCGCCTGCTCGTCCGGCGTCAGGGCATCAAAGAACTCAGCCGTATCTTTAGCTCGCCGAAGCTCCGCAATGGTGTTCAGGGTCATCATTGACTCCTGCATTTTCTTCTTGGAGGCGTAAGCTACCAACACCGACCTTTCGGGGAATTCCAGCATTGAATCCGATATAGCGATCCCTTGACCTTCTGCCATGAACCGAAACGTATCCACCACATTTGCCCGGTCTTTTCTAACCGGCAGCCAAACTTCCCACCAGAACAGCTCATCGTCCTGACGGGGGAACTCGGATTCATCATCAGTCCAAAGCGCCTGAAGGCTTGCTGTGCGGATTTCCTTGATAGTATTGATCAGCTTGTGATGATCCAGTAGATTGCCCTTCTCGCTCCGTCTTTCAGAAAGATAGTCCGAAATCAAATTCTCAAAATGAACCAGTTTACCGTCAGGAACAAATACTGTGGCGTAGAAACGCTCCTCATCTTGTCGGACATTGAGCAGTTCAATTCCAGATCGCTCACGAGCTAAGCTTTCAAATGCCAGATCAATATCATCAAATGATTCAAATTCAAGACGCAGGCCAAGTCCGTCTTCCTCCAGACCGGCTGCTTTCTGAATAGCACTGGCATTTTCCATAATCGGCTTAAGCTGTTGGATCTGTCCGAATAAATGATTGCCGTGAGATTGGCGGTTCCGATCAGGAGGGGATATCGAGCTTCCTCCTCCCCGTGGGCGGAAAGGTTCTGATTCTGCCAGATTGCCCAGTAAAAAGTGAGATCTATTGTGTGTGTGTTCTTCTGTCATTACCCTTGATTCAGCAACCGTTCTTTCATCGTTTTCCGTTCAATCAGCGTCTTTTCAACTATGCCTTCCGTAACACGAGATTCCTTATTAATGAGCATATGTTTCAATGCCTCTTCAACTGCCCGGGTGACTTCTGCATAACTTAACCCTTCTGCCTGATCTGCTATCCGCTGCCAGGGGATGTCTGCAGCAGAATGGGATAGCCTCGATTTAAGAAGTGCGGCAATGAGTACCGTGTCGGGCAGGGAGTAATGCAACACATCATCAAATCTTCTGAAAAGAGCATGATCAAGAATGCCAGGGTGATTTGTCGCCGCAATGATCAGGCTGTGGGAATGATCCTGCTCAATCATTACCAGAAAGCTGTTCAGAATCCGGCGGATTTCTCCTACATCGTTGATCAGGCCCCGCTGGGAGCCAATGGCATCAAACTCATCAAAGAAATAGATGCCCCGGGTATGGGTGGCTGCATCAAATACCTGCCTCAGTTTGGCCGCAGTCTCTCCCATGTATTTGGTTAACAGACCATCCAGACGAATCTGACACAGGGGGTACCCCAGTTCACCGGCAAGCACAGCCGCTGACATGGTTTTCCCGGTGCCTGGAGGCCCAACCAAAAGCAGCTTTCTAGCAGGGGACAGGCCATGGGATAGAAGATCTGCCGCATGACGCTGTTCACGAATGACCTTTTTGATCTGCAGGGCCAAAGTATCTTCCAGGATCATATCTGCAACCCGAAGCTTGGGATATGTCACTGTCAGCAGATCTGCAAGCTCACCTTTGGGACGGCCTATGGGGATAGGGTTTGTAATAGTCTGTTTACTGCTTTGGCGCTTTTTAGCTTTATCAATCAGGTCACGCAGTTCTTCGGCCAGTTTGCCGTGTCCCCGTTTGGCTTCATGGGCAGCAACCTGCATAGCGATGGAGTAGAAACGCTGATCGTCTCCCTCGCTGTGTGACTGCAGTAAAGCTTTTATTTGATCTGCCCTGGCCATGGCCGTTCTCCTATAAAACTACGGTTATCCTGTTTCCTGAAGCAATCTCTATTATAACCTAAATTTGATAAACTTTCATCACTTCATCACCTAAATGATTGATGACCTTGACAGCAATGCGTCCCGACTCCGGACGGTCAAAGGGCCGGGAAACGTCGCTGTTCAGGCTCTTCCAGGCGTCTTTGTCGATCTCAGCTTTAAGGGTTGTCTTCAGTGCCTTATATGGATCATTGGCTCCGAGGAAATAAGCGTGACGCACAAAGAAACTCTCTTCATTATAATCAGTGTCGATGAACCAGCAGGCGATGCCACCGGCATTGTCACTTTTGACTTCACCGGTATTCGGGTGGAACACATCCACACCATTGATCTTAACCTGCACCTGATTGTCCTCAGCATCAAGAATATCGATGTCCGGTTCTCCAAAAATGACAAAAAGATTACCCTTACCCGTGTTTTTCAGGTCATCAGCCATGTGAAGGTCTGCGTTCATGCGGGCTTTAAGTACCGGGATACGCCCAAGTTTGTCAAACTCAGAGGAATGGGCATCATAATTAAAGGCACAGGCGATAAGCACATCAAACCCTGCATCTCCGGCCTCCCGGGCAGCCGCAACCAGATCAGGCCGGGATACGGTGCCGAATTCAGGGCCGATGAAGATGGCTGCCCGCCGTTCCGGTCCTTGTTCTGTACCCCCCTCCTGGTAACAGCCTTCACCACAGATATATTTTCCAGGCCAGGCAACAAGGGAGGAAAAGTCAATCTTATCCTCTTTATGCGCCTGCTGGACCCCTGCGGTTTTGAGGTTGTCCAGAATGACCTGTGCAAAATCCTGGGCGTCTTCCCCCTGAACTGTATTGAGGGGGTCAATTAGCTCGTCATCCGCATCCACCCCCAATACCCGGTGCGGGGAGAGAGACTCAACCGTAAAGGGACCGGCCACCCGCACCTTCTTCTTATCTTCATAGGGTTTATCGTAGAGGTACTCAAAGTCGGCCTTGGCTGCAATGGAGGCGTCGATTTCTTTTTGTCTGGCGATCCGCAGATCCCACCACCTCTTATGCAAGGTCTTGGCCTTTCCCGACCAGCCTTCTTCTGCTTCACGGGGGATTTCCCACTCCTGCCATTTCTTTTTGAGTGCCGTGTTGAGTTGTTCCCGTAATGGCTCCAGTTCTTCCTGGAACTGATCCCAGATTATATCGAGTTCTGCATTGCTGGCAATGGCTTTTAGAGTGATATGAGGCACTCTTTCATAGACAAAACCCTGACGAATATTGCCAAAAGTTGGGGTTTCGGACGGCGGTGTGCGGGTGATTTCCGCTTCTCTGTCTTGCCCTTCTTTGCTGTCTGATAATAGATAGAAAGGATAACGGGCACCCATAATGCGGGCACGGGCCAATGCTAGAGAAACCCGGGACGTGTCAATTGTTATCCAACGTCGGCCCCATTGCTCTGCGACATAGGCTGTAGTTCCTGAGCCGCAAGTTGGATCAAGGACGAGGTCTCCTGGATCAGTAGACATGAGGATGCAGCGCTGAACAACTTTGTTACCGGTTTGTACCACATATATTTGTTCCTCAGTAAAACTTCCTGTTCCTGTATCATGCCATGTACTATCAAAGTAGGAAATCGGGTTGTCCTCAGCGAGCAGTATACTGGATATGCTCTTTCCTGATACGCGTATACGGTTAGCTTTGGTTAGTTTGTCTAAATCACCTCCTGGGGAAGGGTCATACTTCCAGTGATTGCCACTAGCACAGGGGTATGATTTATTTCTAAATTGATAATGCCCACTTCTGTTTTTTTGATGCCCTTGAGAAAATAGAGGGCCTGGGCGTCCAATCCTCCAGCCTTCTGGAATAGACTCAGAACCTAAGATTTGTTCCTTAGTCATTCGTTTTATCTCAGATAAATCAGGAGAAAAAAGATAAACATACTGCTTAGCTCCTCTTTCACCACTGCTCTTTTTAAAAGCTAGGTTCCTAATTTTTTGTAACTCAGCTATTTTGGCGTAAACAAGAATTGAATCTGTAACGGTCTGGAGGCCTTTTGTTGATTGGGAACTTGTTTTATAAAATGATATGGTCCCGGAGTAATTATTATCTCCAAACACTTCATCCATTAATGCCCGTACCCGATGCACATTCTCATCCCCGATCTGCACAAAGATCGATCCAGAGTCAGTCAACAGATCCCGGGCCACAGTCAGACGATCTCGTAGATAAGTCAGGTATGAATGAATCCCATCCCGCCAGGTATCCCGGAAGGCCTTTACCTGCTCAGGTTCACGGGTGATATGCGTGGCATTGCCATCCTTTACATCCCGGCTGGTGGTTGACCACTGGAAGTTGGAATTGAATTTGATGCCATAAGGTGGATCAAGATAAATACACTGCACCTTGCCCCGCAGTCCTTCCCGCTCGGCCAAAGAAGCCATGACCTGCATGGAATCTCCCAAGATCATTCGGTTCTGCCACTTTCCGTCGTGCTGATAGAACTCGGTCTTGGCGGCCTCACTGGAAATACCGTTGAAGTCGGAAAATAGATCCATCTGTTCCGGTGGTTCTGGTGCATTGCTTTTTTCACTCTGACGGCGCAGATCGTCCACCAGTATCTTGGGATGTACCTTTTCCTGGATATAGAGGGGCGGGGCCTGTACCACCAACTCTGACCAGTCCTGTACATCCTTCCCGCGCCAGACCAACTGAGGATCAAGATCTTGATTGCGGCGTTCATAGGCCACCTGTAAGGGGGCCAGCTCATCATCCCGCATTACGGACTGGAACTCTGCAGTCGGGATGTTTTTACGGCTTGCCTCGTCATGGGTAATGGTCTCAACTATTTTAGGGGCTTTCTTCTTCTTTGCCATATGTATATCTTAACCTTGTTGTCCACTGACAGTGGAATCAATCATTTTGTTAAACTCGTTTTCAATCTTCTTCTTGAACTGGTCCTCGATTTCAAAAACCTCAGTGAATTCCGCAAAGGCCCACCGGCCATAGGTTTTAAGATTGTTGACTCCGGGTATCCAATAGGCTTCCATGGTCGATTTCTTATCTTTGGCATCTTCTCCGCGATACCCCTTGATCTCAACAATCAGTTGCAAGGGATCTTCATGACCATCATCCACATGAACAATAAAGTCTGGGATATAGGTTCGGGTCCCGGAGCCGTATCGGTAGGGGACTTCCAGGCCAAGATTATGGTTTTTCACATAGGCTTTGACCTTGGGATGGGCCTCCGCCACCCTGCAGAATTCCGCCTCCCAGTCACTGTCGAGAATCACCCAGTTGATATGGCTTCGGTCTGCACTGGTTTCCCAGCGCAGCTTTTTTGAGGTATTGAAATTTACATGGGTTGTTGAACCACTGGGATTATATGGATCAAGCAGGGCCTTGATGGGTGTTTTATCTGAGTGGGACAGGGTTATGGCATCCGTAATGCGATTGCAGGCCATGTCCGCCAGTTCCTGGTAGATGAGCTGAGCCGGATAGGTACTGCCCTTACACTCCAAATGATTATCCAGCCATTTCCTGGTGATGCGTTTGAGCTGTCCAAACAAGTGCAGTTTGGGCTCTTCCCCGGTGTCGCGCCATTTGGTAAACAGCAGGCGCTTGGTCAATTCCAAAACCAACGTTGAACGACGCATATCTTCCAGATGCTTGAGGTTCAGTTCGACGCCTTCCCCAATAATACCCTGGTTCTTGGTGATGGACGGGCCGACGATCTTGGGCGTGAGGACCAGTGTTGAATCATCAGTAAACTCTGCACTAAGTTTTTCTTCCGGCAGTTCCACCCGGTATCCCTGCACCCTGGGGAACTGGATCTCAAGATGATCTCTTTCCGGTTTGACCGCTTTGACCTGGATGGTTTCCCGGGGTGGCTGCGGAGGTGCCACAACAGGCTTTGCCGTAAAATCAAAGGGGATGCCCAGAATATCTGCGTATTCTACATTGAACAATCCCGCTTCGTTCAAGTCATAGGACTGCCGACGCAAGGCCCTGCCTATTACCTGTTCACAGAGCAACTGGGTGCCGAAGGCGCGGATACCTAAAATATGAGTCACGGTATTGGCATCCCAGCCCTCGGTCAGCATGGACACGGAAACTACACAGCGGATGGACTCGCCCAGCCGCCCTTTTTGTCCAACGGTATTCATTACCTCCCGGAGCAGGTCCTGGTTGGTGATCTTTTCGGCTTTCTGGTGATCTCCGCGCTCCCGCATCTCATATCGGAATCTTTCAATTTCCCGGGCATTCATGTCCAGGAACTTCTTGTCCAGTGCTTCACCTGATTCAAGCTGTTCACTATCAATGAGCAGGGTTCGTGGCCGGGCCAGCCTTTCCCCGTATTCATCAAAGTTCCTAAACAAAGGCAGGCGTCCATCCACAAAGGTTTCCTTCTCGTTCTCTCCCTGGAAATGAAATCCGGAGATGAAATCATACACCAACTTGGAGGTAGCAGTATTGTTGCAGACGATAATAAAGGAAGGCGGTATGGTGAGCCCGCTTTTCTGCCAGAGTTCAAAGGTTTCTTCATAGTGGCCGTACAGGGCTTCCATGGCAGTCTGCAGCCGAACCGGCAGACTGCGCGGATCAAGATTCTTTGCTTTGCCCCGGCCTTTCTTGGGCATGTCAGTGCGGATATTCTCCCAAAGGTTCCGGAACATGGGCATTTCGTTACCGGGGATATTTTCAGCCACCGGCACCCGGGGCAGCTTGACAATACCGCACTCAATGGCATCCATCAGGGCAAAATCACTCATGGCCCAGGGAAACAGGGTGCCTTCAGCATAACCCGAACCGCTCAGGAAGAAGGGCGTTGCTGAAAGGTCCATGACCCGGTTTATGCCGATATGACGCCCTACCGTTTCCAGCCCGGTGATCCAAAGCCTGGCCGCTTCATTGTTTTTCTGAGCTTCTTTCTTATCATCACCTTTAAGATCAGCAACGTCATCCTCACCGGGTTTCTCTCTATAACAGTGATGGGCTTCATCGTTGATTGCCATGATATTTTTCATGCCCATCAGTTCCGGCATCACCCGTTGCAGCATCTGGCCTTCTGTTTCAACCGTGCTCAGTTCCTCCCCCCTTCCCTGGAGAAGGGATCGGCTTCCTTTGGCCAGTTTAATCCGCTCCCGTCTTTTAAACGAGTGATAATTGGTGATGACAATCTTAGCCTTCTCAAGATCAGGAAGCATATCTGTTGGAACCAGCTCACGGTTGCCGTAATAGCTGTCAATATCATTGGGCTGCAGAACCCTCAGCCGGTCCCGGATAGTAATACCAGGAGTAACGATAAGAAAACCCCGGGTAAACTTTTTGCTGGCCCGGCGACGGACCGCATTTATGGTTTGCCAGGCAATGAGCATGGCCATAACCGTTGTTTTCCCAGCCCCGGTAGCCAGCTTCAATGCAAGCCGCATCAACTCTGGGTTTGCGTTAATATTGGCATTATTCAGATGTTCAAGAAATATACGCCCGGCTTTACCTGATTTCGGAGCAACCTCTGTTAGCCAGATGGTCACTTCTGCGGCTTCCACCTGGCAAAAGAATGGTCGGAGACTGCTGAACTTATGATGCCTCCAGTGCTGCAGGAGTCGGGCTGTTTCCGGGGTGACTTTCCAATCATTTGGATCAGGCAGCTCCCGCCAGGCGTCCACAGTCTCTCGTAACTGGTTGATGATTGGGGTGGGATCATACTGTTGGCCGTCTTGGGTAAGTTCATGGTTGGCAAACAGGCTTAAGTCACTGCTCTTTCCCTTACTCTTTTTGGGTTTGGGAATCGGGGTAAGGAATTCAGCCTTCCGTCGTTTAGGAATAACCTTCTGGGTTGGCTGCCCCTGTTCGTCAAGCTCCCAATGCCTGTCAGGATATGTATAAGGGGAGTTTAGAATAGGTTGTTCAAAAAAAAGATTTGCTGGTGCCATATATGTTTCCTCAAACTCGTATCGAAGCGCTCGCGGCGTTTGGGATCAAATAATCAGTCTATAGAATTAGAAGTTGTCCCTACAATATCTGCAAACTATGTCAACAATGTCCTTCCGCGTAATTCAAATCTTAAGTTTTCTTATCTATAAAATTATGGAAAAGCAAATATTATCTTGCACTCTTGGTGATCTACTAGTGAATATTACGAGTAATGCTTCTCAAATCATTTCAGATATATATTACCCTTCTGATACAAGATCTTTAATCGCTTAAAACAACAATGTCACAGCCAGAGTCCTGCATAACAGCAGGACTCTGGCTGTGTTATTTGGAAAGGAGTATAACCATGGAAGTCACCCTATGTTCAGACAAAATAACCGACCTGGCAAAAGCCATGATCCAAGTGCAGCAGGCTCTTGCTCCTGCATTGAAAGACAGTATTAACGATTTCACCAACAGCAGCTATGCATCTTTAAAATCGGTAATGGAAGTGTGCCGGGCAGCATTATTCAACCACGGGATCTGGATGACCCAGTACCCTGTTTCGGTTGATAAGGGTCATTTGGGCCTGGTCACTAAAATCATTCATGCGGCATCCGGCCAATGGCAATCTTCCCTGATTGAAATGCCCCTGCCAAAGAATGATCCACAAGGATACGGCTCGGCCATGACCTATGCCAGGCGTTACGGCCTGTCAGCATTACTTGGTATTATCACCGAAGACGATGACGCCGAATCTGCTATGCAACGACAGGAAAATGAAAATCACCAGATTAACCCCTTAAATCATGGGGCGACACCTGCCCCTGGAAGCCCACAGAAGCC